>NZ_JBHZGN010000002.1:0-452097 GCF_049334135.1 Metapseudomonas cellulosilytica
AGAACTGGGCAAGATCAATAGGATGCACGGCGGCAGCAGGGAGTGGGGGTTGGTGTGTTTGGCGACTGCCAATTTACCCACTTCCCTGACTGTCAACTCGCTCTTCCCCCAGACTCCGCGAAGAACCTTTTTTTTAGCCAGCTTGTGCTAGATCAGTTTGTCCGCAAATAGCAGTAGGCGCTCGAAGCCTTCGGTGAACAAAATGTTTTCCGGACCACAACCAGCCAGCCGAAGGTTAGGAGTGTGTCCTGGCTCGTGTTCATCAGGAAGCATCCTGTCGGCTAGCGCTTTCTTGAGTCCTCCCTCCGCTCCATAGCGCCTCGAAACAGCCCACCTAGCTCCTACTTCACAGGCGTTGGATCGAGCGTGACGCTCGGAATAGTGCGAAAGGCCGTGTGGTCGTCCGGACCGGTATAGTGCCGCAAGCGCAGCGCACACTCGATGAGTGCAACTCTTGCGAGCGATTCGCCAACCTTGCGCATTTCTGCGAACGTTTGCAGACGGTCGAACACGTTGCCATGCAGGATCTTGGAGCGCCCGTGATCATAAAGCTCCTTCACCAGCCACCGCAGACTGCGGGGATTGGAGCCGACCGAGAATTCGCGTTCCTCCGTCCATCCGGTCAGGTGAGTCAGCATGTCCAGGATTTTCCCGAACTTGCCACCTTCCGTGAGTACATCCAGACTGGTGCCGATCTTCGCGAGAGCGATCGCTTCGCTGGCCTCACGCGTGCCTTCAGCAAGCCAGTCCAGAGCCGTCGCCCAGCGCATGGCTAAGAGCGGATGCGGGTGTGAAGCAGGGGAAACCAATCCGTCCAGTATATGGGCGAGCGCATCGCGCATCGTGCGGTTCTGCTGCTTATCGAGCCCCCCTTTTACTTGCTGGCCGCTGACGCCGGGCACTTGCTTACTAAGCCCAACGCCCGGCAAAAGCAGAAACCCGTTTGCCTCAATGACCGTGTGATAAGAGACGGGTACCATTCGCTCATCTGCGAGCGTCTGGGTATGGAAGTGGCTATCGCCTCCCAATATCAGGGACAGGCCGTCGAGTGCGGTCTTGCAGATATGGCGAGCAGCTTTCGTGGAGAGGGATCGCTCGTACCCAGACAACTTCACCCGCAGCAACGACCGACCTGTGCTCAGAGGATCGTACATCTGTGCGGCCAGCCAAGGTAATGGGGCTTCATCAGGCGTCAAAAAGCCTTTAGGCATCGACAACGCGCGAAGCAATGCTGCTTTCCAGTCTTGATTGGCTTCCTCACCGTCCAGGGCGTTCTTCTTGGCGTTATCGCTGAATTCGACGGCATCTATCCACTGTCTCCGGGTCATGATGGTGACAGGGCCGATGACAAACGGCTCTGCGAACTCCATGCCCAAAGTCCATGCGGGGAAAGAGTGGGTGAATTCGGTTGCCGTGCGTTGCAGAGTCTGCCGCACGGTACAGTCCAGCGCCTGCAAATTCTCCGCCGCCTCTCCCGTCAGCATGCCATCGGCATGGAGGTCGGTGACACTCTGACGAAGCAGCGACTCCAGTTCATTGGCCTCTACCCTGATGTCTAACTTGGGAGCCTCCCTGTTCCAAGCGTACGCCAATGATTTCAGTGCCATTTTGGCCGGGCGAGTGAACATTCGCTGCTGTCCATTGCGGGACGTAGCCCAGTCGGGCATGCCCTGTTCACTCTCCAAGGCCTTGGGGTCAAATATGCCCTGTGGGTATAGCTTGTCCAACGCCTCGACTAATTTTGCCAAGGCCTGCTTCCTGTTCAATTCACTCATGGGATTGATTAGGTCCTCGTTCGCCATTGGGCGATGGATACTAATTGATGCCAGCCACGCAGCCTTATTGCCGGTGGTGGATTGGGATGTTTTGTACAACGATGCCGTGGACAAACTGCTGCTTATGGAAATTTGTCCGCCAGGCCGCCCAAACGACTGGTCGGCATGTATGTGGCAAGGCCGAATACCCACTTCGAGCCGAGTTGCCTCGAGGCCAGAGGAGCGCCAACACCAGTGTTCTAGTGCGGGAAAAGAGGAGTTTCTAACTGGCTGGAGTCACACGGGCATGAACCAGAACAGATGGTTTAAAGCTCACGCGCCAGGAATTCCACCAAGGCAAGCGGGCTGCGGCTATCGATCACCTGATAGACCACGTCGCGCTTGCTGCGCGGCAGCTGTCCTACGCAACGTTTTGCCGTCGCTCTCACTGCGGCATCAGATCGATGGATTCGGGCTGCCAATAGAAGCGCCAGCGTGGCGTCGAGAAGGGTCATGGTAATTGGCCTGAACTCACAATCTAGAACCGACGCGATATTGCATGACTTGGCCCGCCTAGCCAACCCGCGGCTGGTTTTCTCTCTCGAACGACCAATAGACTCAGATGCCGTGTTGCGGCCCCACCGCCTGAATTGGGCTAACGGTCGATGAAATTCGGTGGCAGGCCCACAAGAATACGGCGCGACTAACCCATAACGGAGAATCACTTCGGTGAACCGCCTGCCTCGTGCAGGCCGATGCCGCTTTCTGACATAGGGATCCAAGCAGGTATTAATCAAAAAGCCGCAAGCAGTGCGTCCGCTTGCGGCTGGCAGATACTTAGGGAAATCCTTAAGAAGACTTCCTGAATCTGGTGAAATACACCGCCCCCGTCGCACGAGTTTCCCGATGAAGCAGATGACCTTTGCCGACGCCGAGTACGCCGGCAAGCGCAAGCAGACCCGCAAGGAGTTGTTCCTGGTCGAGATGGATCAGGTGGTGCCGTGGCAGGGCTTGATTGCCCTGATCGAGCCGCATTACCCGAAGGGCGAAGGTGGCCGTCCGGCCTATTCGTTGATTGCCATGCTGCGCGTGCACTTGATGCAGAACTGGTTCGGCTACAGCGATCCGGCGATGGAGGAAGCGCTCTACGAGACCACCCTCCTGCGCCGGTTTGCCGGGCTGAGCCTGGAGCGCATTCCCGACGAAACCACCATCCTCAACTTCCGGCGTCTGCTGGAAAAGCATGAGTTGGCGGCAGGGATTCTGGCGGTGATCAATGGCTACCTGGGTAACCGCGGCCTGTCGCTGCGCCAGGGCACCATCGTCGACGCGACGCTGATTCATGCGCCCAGTTCGACCAAGAACCAGGACGGCAAGCGCGACCCGGAGATGCATCAAACCAAGAAGGGCAACCAGTACTACTTCGGCGGTGCGACCTGAAAGTCGCATGGATTTCTGTTCCACAGGTTAACGCCCGACGGAACCGATTGTTCCACCACTCGTTCCCTACCCAGACAGGCGTGGCCGGTAACAGCTGGGTCTGAAGCTCTGGGGACAATGTAACCGCCGATATCTCGGTAGGTCGAACCGCGAGGCCAGACCGAATCTGCCAGCATCAAGGCGGAGAGGGGCTAGGGATGAACGGGTGACTCGCTCGTACAGCGGCAAGATGTTGGCCGTGAAACGAGTGACGGAGAATAGAGGCAAGAGAACACCGGGTGTTGACGGCAAGATATGGTCAACGCCAGAAGCCAAATTCAAGAGAGCACACGCGTTACAGCATCGGGGCTACCGTCCCCAACCGCTGAGGCGCATCTACATACCCAAAAGCAATGGCAAGCAGCGTCCGCTGGGAATTCCGACGATGCAGGATCGTGCCATGCAGGCACTATGGAAACTGGCTCTTGAGCCTGTTGCCGAAACGCGTGCAGACCCCAACTCATATGGATTCCGACCGCACCGGTCAACGGCCGACGCCATCGCTTATTGCTTCGATGTTCTGGCGAAACGCAGCTCAGCGCATTGGGTGCTCGAAGGAGATATTCGCGGCTGTTTCGACAACATCAGCCACGACTGGCTGCTCGCCAACGTGCCCATGGATAAAGCGATTCTGCGTAAATGGCTTCGAGCGGGGTATGTCGATCAGGGAGCCTTGTTCGCAACGGAGGCGGGAACCCCGCAAGGGGGAATCATCTCTCCGGTACTGGCGAACTGGACGTTGGATGGACTGGAAGAGGTCGTCTACGCAAGCGTGGCTGCAACAGCACGCCAGCGTCAGCCATTCAAAATACACGTTGTACGGTATGCGGATGACTTCATCGTGACCGGCGCCACGCAAGCTGTACTGCAACATCAGGTTCGCCCCGCCATCGAGGCCTTCCTGAAACAGCGTGGCCTGGAGCTCTCAGATGAAAAGACTCACATCACGCATATCTCACAAGGCTTCGATTTTCTCGGCCAGAACGTACGCAAGTACGCCGGCAAGCTGCTCATCACTCCGGCTCGCAAGAGTGTGAAAGCGCTGTTGGATAAGGTTCGGGAAATCACGAACGGAAACAAGGCGGCGACGCAGGCGAACCTGATCTTGACCCTCAACCCGGTGATCCGGGGATGGGCTATGTATCATCGTCATGTGGTCGCGGCTAAGCGCTTCGCGTGGATCGACCATCGAATTTGGCAGGTGTTATGGCGCTGGGCTGTCCGCCGGCACCCTATGAAAAGTGCCCATTGGGTGAAACAGCGATACTTTCGTACCGTGGGTCAACGGCACTGGGTTTTTGCTTCCAAGGAAAAAACACGCGGCATGAACCAACCGGTTTGGCTTTTTGCCGCCGCCAGTGTTCCGATTGTGCGGCATATCAAGATACGCAGCGCAGCGAACCCGTTTGATCCGGCATGGACGTTTTACCTTGAGCGCCGAAGAGCGCGTCGTCTGGTAGCCCGGTCTTATTCAGGCTGTTGGAAGGCTTGAGCCGTATGAGGGGAGACTCTCAAGTACGGTTCTCAGGGGAGGCAGGGGTGGTAACACCCCTGCTTTACCCGACCCAAGGCCCATATCGGTGCCGACGAAGAGTCGGGCCTGGTGCACAGCGTGGCGGTGACCGCTGCCAATGTCGCGGACATCACCCAGGTCGACCAGCTGCTGCACGGCGAGGAAAACGTGGTGTGCACCAATGCCGGCTACACCGGGGTCGAGAAACGCCCCGAGCATGCCGGGCGCCAGGTCATCTGGCAGATCGCGGCCCGGCGCAGCACCTACAAGAAACAGGGCAAGCGCAGCGCCTTGTACAAAGCGATCCGCAAGATCGAGAAAGCCAAAGCCCAGGTGCGGGCGAAGGTCGAGCATCCGTACCGGGTGATCAAGCGGCAGTTTGGCTACACCAAAGTGCGCTTCCGCGGACTGGCCAGGAATGCGGTGCAAATGGTCACGTTGTTCGCCCTGTCGAGCCTGTGGATAGCACGGCGGCAATTGCTGGCCAACCCAGGTGAGGTGCGTCTGTAATGCGGAAACTGGCCGTCGCGAGGTGCCCGCGGCGTCGCAAAAGATAGGGAAGCGCAGATGATCTGAGTGTTTGGGATCGATTGACCGCTTTCAAAAATCGGCAGGCGCTGAAGTCAGCCAGGAATACTTAGCTATTTCAGACCATCCTTAAAGAAAGAAAACTCATTGAAGTTATTAGCTTAAGCCTCTCTGCCCACTGAAAATAGGCACAACGAAATCCTTAACACCAACACCCATCAATCTCACAAAGTTATAAATTAAATCACCTTCACGCTAAATTTACTGATTTTATATTTAGGCAACACCGTTAATTCAAGAAGAGCTCTTCCGACATTTCACCAACCAATTCAGGCCCTGCTCGGAGCTAAATATATGTAAGTGCGTGCAGATACCACTATACTGGACATGGAACAAACTTAGGGCTGTAGCATGGCAATCTTTCGTTCGCGTCAAGATGCCGAAAAAAGGGGGGCCGTTCCGTCGACCAATGACGCATCTTGCGAATCGCAGCGCCTTAACCGTGCTCTCCGAACGCTGAGCGCAGGAAATCGTACCCTCTTGCGTGCATCTGACGAGCAAGAACTGCTGCAAGCAATGTGCCGAGTGATAATTGATGAGGGCGGTTACAGGATGAGCTGTGCGGGCTACGCTCTAGACGATGCAGAGAAAACACTAACTATTGAGGCTTGTGCATTCTCGGCCGAGGCCGACCCCGCCGCCGAGGCGACCCTCCGCTCCACATTTTTCAGCTGGGCCGACAGCGAGCTAGGAAAGAACCCTGGGGGCATTGCGGTGCAAACAGGGCAGCCCTGCATTGGCCAAAATCTTCTGACCGATCCCAACGCCGCTCCATGGCGGGAGCAAGCGGTTCGCTTCGGCTATGCCGCTGCGTGTGCTTTTCCCCTTTGGATCAATGGCAAGGTGGTGGGGGCATTGGGCCTCTGTGCGTCCGAACCTACTGCCTTCGACGACGCCGAAGTATCGTTATTGGCTGAGCTCGCAGACGATCTCGCTTATGGCATTGCCAACCTGCGCACCCGACTTAAGCACCGGGAGGCTGAGGCGACAATTCAGCGCATGGCCTACTATGACGAGCTCACCGGGCTCGCGAATCGGTCACGGTTATGCGAGCAGTTGCGGGCCGCAATCGATACGGCTCACGAACAACATCAACCTATGGCCCTACTCTTGCTCGGCATGACCCACCTGCAGGAGATCACTGATACGTTGGGCTATGCGAGTGGCGACGTGGCGATCCAAGAGGTTGGTCGTCGCTTGGCAACAGAACTAAGAACGCAGGAATTGATCGCTCGCTTGGGCGAAAGCGACTTTGCAGTGCTGCTGCCGCAGGGGGATGTCGATTACGCGACCAAGACTGCCCTTAGGCTGAGCAGCATGCTTCATGCTCCGTTGGATACTGGCGGGCTTCGCCTAAATGGTCGGGTAGCTATTGGCATTTCCGTTTGCCCTGGTCACGGAACGGACCCCGATGGGCTCATCCGTCGTGCCCGGGTAGCGATGGCAGAGGCGAAGCGCACTGGAAGCAGTTATGTGCTCTACTCGGCCACATTGGACCAGACTTATGCGGGTCGCCTGGCACTGATGGCGGATTTGCGCCACGCCATCGAGCAGAACGAACTCTGCCTCTATTGCCAAGCGAAGGTGCATGTCGATTCGAAGCAGCTTGTTGGTGCTGAGGCACTAGTGCGCTGGAAACATCCAACCCTGGGTTTGATACCCACCGCCGAATTCGTCACCCTGGCCGAATACTCCGGTCTCATTATCCCGCTCACCCACTGGGTATTGGAGTCAGCTTTCCGCTATAGCCATGGGTGGCATGAAGTAGGCCTCAATGTGCCTCTGTCGGTTAATCTTTCTGCCCATGATCTGCAGGACCCGACTCTTCTGAGGCGAATCGAGGGATTGATTGTCACCTGGGGGGCGGAGCCAGACTGGATCCAGTTCGAGCTGACCGAGAGCTCGTTCATGGAAGATCCAACAAAAGCCTTGGAAGCACTCCTAGCATTGAAGCAGCTGGGCGCGCGCCTGTTTGTCGACGACTTCGGCATCGGGCACTCTAGCCTCAGTTATCTGCAACGGCTGCCTGTCGACGCAATCAAGATCGATCAGTCTTTCATTGCCCCTATCCTTGACAGTCCTCGCTCAGCTGCGATTGTCCGTTCGGCGGTAGAACTTGGCCACGAACTTGGCCTAGAGGTGGTCGCCGAAGGCGTAGAGAATCAGATGGTCTGGAACCGGCTGGCTGAATTGGGCTGTGATGTCGTCCAGGGCTACTTTATTGGAATGCCAATGCCCGTCGAGCAATTCGATGCCTGGCAAAGGGCAACTCCGTGGCGACAATAGAAACTTGTCTTTGGAAGACACCTTACAAGTCCCGTCCAACAAGTAGCGCATGGTCTTACGGGCGACTATCTACCAGCACTTTTAGCGCTCCGCCGCCTAGGTATCCACTCAGCCCATCGCGATAAACTCGACCCCATGGGAGCATTGTGCGTTTCGCACCCTGAACGATAAGAATCTAAGATCAGGATGGACCTGTTTTTCCCTATCTCATAACGAACGAGCGCCCCTTGAGGGGGCGCTCCTTTCGGCAATCAATCGAGGTCCGGTTCGAATAGCTTTCGCTTCATCGAAAACTTGACCCAGAGCGCCCCGATCACACTGACCAGCAACAGGATTCCACCGGTGAGCTTGTAGACTACAGCAGTCATTTCCGGGGAAGGAGAGTTGTTCAATGCAAGATAGGCCATGCCGATAATCCCAATAAGTTGCGGCAAGGGATAGAACGGAGTCCGATACGGACGAGGATGGTCCGGTAAGCGCCGACGCAGTACCAGTACATTCACATGAGCCACCACATATGCGAGCAACCAGCTAGTGGAGGCAGCAATTACCAGAGTAATGAGCGAATCCATGCTAAAAAACAGGAATGGCAATAGGATAACGCCTGAAATGAAAAGGATAGCGACCCAGGGAGTACCAAACCGCTTACTTGTGATCTTCAGTTGCGGAAACGCCTGCCCATTCTCAGCCATGCTCTGCAGCATGCGTGGTATGGCCGCGACAACAGTGTTGATGGTACTGCAGGTTGCAGTTATTCCCATTATCGCGGCGATCAGAAGCCCGGCCTTACCAAACACGGCGCTTGCGTAATCCACATAAGGCAATGGCGACGTAGTCAGCGTTTCAACACTGAGGTAATAGCTGGCACCGATTGCAAATGCTGTAAAGATCACAAGCATGGCCAGTATAGAAAGGCTCATTACTCGAGGGATATTACGCTCTGGCTGATAAACTTCATTTATCATAGGACAGATATACTCAGAACCGACCATCAGCCACATCGCCAGAACGATCAGCCCCAGGAAGCTACCATCCATCACGGAAGAAAAACTCCACACGACGGGGGTACCACTAATAGGCGGGAATGGCTGCGCCAACCCAGTCACACCACATAGACCTAACAGCACCAGTGCAACAATAAGAATAAATGCCAGAAAATTTTGAACTTTAGCAAAAACATCAGCACCTACCAGATTGGCAATAGTCAGCAATATCAAGATCGCACCCGGAAGCAATTTTTCCGGAAATACCCCAGGCAGAAGCTTACCGATTACCGCATCGACGAGGAACATCTCTGCCGGCAGTGCCAACATTGCCACCACGACATAACCTGCGAATACAGCAACGATTGCTGGGAAGTGACCGATTGCTTTTTGGGTATACGTACCTAATGTCCCTGCCGTTGGGAACATTAAAGACAGCTCAGCAAAGGACATGGCGTTAAACTGGGCAAGCACGAAGGCAACAAATAGAGCCGCAAGGAAACCCATACCGCCGAGGCCAACACCTTGCGTTGCCGATATCATTGAACCCTGCACAATCACAACGCCAACGCAAATGGCCATCATGGTCAGAAAACTTAACTTCTTCCGTGGTGTAGATGAAGATCCGCTTACAGATCCGACGAACGAAGATGTCTTGCTTTGCACACTTGTCTGGCTCATATCGTTATTATCCCCACTGAGGGCATGGTGAATACACACTTGGAATACATGCCACGGTAACCACGCATTCCAGGCTTCATTCTAGTGAGCTTGCTTAGCAGAAAATCTGCATATAACTGATACTGACTTTATTTTTCGAGCTTACATCAACAACTGCGACCTCAACCTCCTCTATTCTCGCGTGAAGCCAAGTTAAATTCGATACTCATAAGGGAGTACCGAAGCGCGTAAAAACGCCGCGATTAAAAACTCAATCGCGCTTACTTTCGCGGCCGCTCCGGGCCTCATAATGAAATCCATGAGCAAAGAACTTTGCCCCGTAAAACTCAGAATAGAGCTACTCAAGCAAGTGAACGAGTGTGGCGTTAATTGCCGAATTGGCTCAGGACGGATCAGAGCTAATTAAGCAATTCCACCGAATCTTTCACTGGATCAGCCTTAATCGGAGAAACCGGCCTAAACGCCGGCAGGCTCACCCCTACGAACTTCTCGAAAGTCCTAGCGATCTCGGCATAATCAATGCCTTGCACAATCAGCACGATGCGCGAGCGGCGATCCGCCGAAGGCCACTCCGGCAGTTGTCGCAAGGGGTGGAAGATCTGCTGGACACCATGAACCACTGTGGGCTGATCGAGGTGCTCGACCACCTGGACAACACCTTTGACCCGCAACAGGTTTTCCCCTCGCAACGACGCCATTAGCTCCAGCCAATAGGCGAGACGCTCCTGTTCAAGGGGCTGATTCAGTACCAGGCAGTACGAGTGGACGTCGCCTTCGCGGTGACTAGCTTCACCGTATCCGCTCTCGATCCTCGCCATGTAGGCATCGACGTCGAACGCGCCGTGCCGTGGAACGCTCACCGCCCCTTCCAGCACATCTGCTGCCTCAATGCGGCCGTCGATCAACCTCTTGATACCAGCCGCCGGATTGAGGCCACATAGCCGGATCTCTAGCGCTTCGATCAGTTCGGCAGACGCAAGATCGGTCTTGGTCAGAAACAAGCGATCAGCCAAAGAGACTTGCTTGACCGCCTCAATATGACGGTCGAGCGTTTTAGCGCCGTTGACCGCATCCACTGTGGTGACGACCTGCTGGAGGCGATAACGCTGCACCATCTGCGGGTCGATCATGAAAGTTTGCAGCACCGGCGTCGGATCGGCGAGCCCGGTGGTTTCGATGATCACGCGAGAAAACGGCGCGATTGCGTTGCTTTCTCGACGCTCGTGCAAATCCACAAGGGTGTCGATCAGGTCGCCTCGCACCGTGCAACACAGACAGCCGCTCTGCAGCAAACGCATGTTCTCGCTCACCTGCTCGACTAACAGATGATCGATCCCGACTTCACCGAACTCATTGATAATGACCGCGGTATCGGCGAGTTCGGGCAGCTGAAGCAAATGATTCAGGGTCGTGGTTTTGCCACTGCCGAGGAAACCGGTCAACAGCGTGACCGGTATCCGTGCATCGACCGTATCGGTCATGCTCCGACCTCATGCACCACATTGCCCGCGAAGTAGGTCTGCAGGACTTGGGTCTGGGCCAGTTGGTCGACCGGGATCTCGAAGAGGTGTCGGTCGAGCACGATGAAGTCAGCGGACTTGCCCACCTCAAGCGAGCCGGTCTCACTCTGCAGTCCCATCGCCATGGCAGGTCCAATGGTGTAGGCCCGCAGCGCGGTGGCTAAGTCCAAACCTTGCTCGGGCCACATTTCGCCAGGGAACTCGCCACTCGGATCGCGACGCGTAATGATGCCTTGCATGCTGAACCACGGGTTCGGATCAGGTACTACTGGCCAATCGGACCCAACGGCAAGCAGCACCCCAGCGGCTTCCATGTCACGGTTAGGGTAAGAACGAGTAACGCGCTCTGGAGACAGCACGGAGTTGAGTTGCTCAACAATGACCCCGGGGAACCAGATCATCGGCGACAGGTCCGCAGCGACATTGAGCGCCTTGAATCGAGCAATGTCGTCGTCATGCAAATAGCCAGCGTGAGCGATCTGGTGCAGACGGTTTCCTCCGTTGAAGCTGCGCACCACCTCGAATGCATCGAGGGCGACGCGAACCGAGCCGTCCCCCGTACAGTGGATCTTTACGCTGAGATTGGCCTGCTCGCATGCGGCAATCTCTCGGGCCAATTGCGGCACGGTCAAGAAAGTCGCGCCGCGGAAACAGCAGCCGTGCAGGTCGTCTGCCAGGTAGGGTTCAAGCATCGCGGCAGTCCGGGTGGTGGGCACGCCATCCAGGAAGATCTTGCCGAATTCCGGACGGAAGTATTGGCTGCGGTAACTATCACGCAATGCGAACAAGTCTTTGCCCCACTCTTCGGCGGAAAGGGGCCCTTCCAAGACCGGCATCGAACCAACGATCCAGCAAGTCAACTGGCCACGGTCGGCCACGCTCTTAATTGCATCCATTACCATCCGCGCAGTCAGCGCATCCTGAATACCGGTGATACCGCAGGCATTCATACGCTTAATGGCATGCACGGCCGCGGCAACATCTAGCTCCGGCTCCTCGGCCAGGGCCTTGGTCACCGCAGACTCAGCCAGAGCTGATGCAGTCTCCAGTAGTAGCCCAGTGGCCTCCCCAGTCTCAGGACAACGCACGATGGTTCCGTTGGGCGGATTCGGCGTGCTTTTGTCGATGCCGCACAATTTCAAGCCGGCATCGTTAAGCCAGCGATTATGGTGGGAGTCGTCGCGCAGCATCACCGGGCGCCCCGCAGCCGCCTCGTCCAGACGCAGGCGTGCTTCGTAGGTCAGTTGGTCGAGCATGTTGCTGCCCCAGATACCGCCGACGATCCAGCGATCGAGCGGACGCTCCTTAGCGGCGGCGCGGACCATTTCGATGATCTGGTCGAGCTTGGTGGTCGGCAGGAAGTTCACATCGTACAACTCGGCCCGACCGGCAAGGAGGAAGTGGCTATGGACGTCGATCATCCCGGGCATGACCATCTTCCCATGCAGGTCGACGACCTTGGCGTCCGCACTCACGGCAGCGCGCGCGTCCTTCTCATTGCCCACTGCGACCAATCGTCCATCCACCACTGCCAAGGCCTCGGCCCATGGCTGATCGGTATTCATCGTGTAGATGAGTCCGTTTACGAGAACGAGTTCGCTAGTTTGATTCGCCATATCGGGCACCTATTCCCAGAAGTCGGAAGCTTTTTAGTGGGAAAGCCGGCTCTTAAGACACGGGACATTCCCATCTCACAACACATCGAACTTTGAGCACCTCTCGGACATATAGCGTCTTCAAGATCTCTGCCCAGAGCGCGCCACAGCCAATGGACGATGGCGCTTGTAATCCATCAGGCTGTGACTACAGGATTGCTACGCAGTGGTCTTGGGACGCCTCAGCTTTTGCCGCTGAAGACTCATCGGAGCGCTGCAGAGCGAACGTGGCCGCTATATCGTTTGGCCTGAGTAGGAAATGTGCGAGCGCCGGCAGAAGGATCAAGGCGCCAAGCATGTTCCACAGGAACATGAAAGCCAAAAGTAGGCCCATGTCGGCTTGGAACTTGATCGGACTGAGTACCCACGTGACTACGCCGATAGCCAGGGTTACACCGGTCAACATCACCACTTTTCCGGTGAACAACAGGGCGCGGTAATAAGCCTCTGATAAGCTCTTGCCCTCGCGCAACTGAGCCAAGGTAACCGACAGGATATACAGCGCGTAGTCGATACCGATGCCAACGCCGAGTGCGATAACCGGCAAGGTCGCAACCTTCACTCCCATTCCGAGGATGACCATCAACGCCTCAGCGAGTACCGAGGTGAGCATCAGCGGCAGTACGGCCACCACCACAGCCCGCCACGAGCGGAAGGTGATCAGGCTGAGCAGCGCAACGGCGGCATAGACCAGGAACAGCATTTGTCTCCAGGCTTCCTTGACTACGATGTTGGTCGCAGCTTCGATCCCGGCATTGCCGGCGGCGAGAAGGAACTTGGCGTCTTCAGTGTTGTTCTCTAGGGCGAAAGCTTCGACGAACTGAACCACGGCGGACAGAGTGTCAGCCTTGTGATCGCGCAGATAGATGTAGAGCGTGAGGAGGCTACAGCTGTCGTTATAGAGCCCGCGCGGCGCGCCTGCAGTTACGGTATTCAGCATGCTCTGGTTGGGCACAAACTCGTACCACTTCGGATTAGCCTCGTTCAAACCGACCATCATTTTCCGGTTCAAAAGGGACAGCGAGTTGGTCGTCTCAACGCCCGGGAGTTGGCGCAATTGCCACTCCAACGAGTCGATCTTGTTTAGCGTGTCATACAGGGAACATTGCCCATCGGGACTGGTGACCATTACCGCGAGTACATCGCTGGAAGCACCGTAGCCGGCGTTCATGAAGGCCACATCGCGATTGTAGCGGCTGTCAGGACGCAGCTCGGGCGCTCCCGGGTCAAGGTCACCTATCTTCAGCTGTGTACTGACAACTAAGCCGGCCAATCCAATGGCCGTTGCGCCTAACACAGCGAGGGTGGCCATCCGACGCTGAGTGAAACGGTCCAGAAAAGCCCACAGCGGATGCTTGCTCTGTCCTTGTTCATCGGCGACCTCGGTACGCAGGCTGTGCTTGGCCGCGCCAGCGCTGACACCGGTGTACGAGAGCAGAATCGGCAACAGGATCAGATTGGTGAAGATCAGTACAGCAACGCCGATCGACGCGGCGATGGCCAACTCACGAATGACCTGGATGTCGATCACCAGCAGCACTGCGAAACCAACGGCATCTGCTAGCAGAGCAGTCATGCCGGCCAGGAATAGGCGGCGAAAAGTGAAGCGTGCCGCTAGCAACTTCGGAATGCCTCGCCCGATATCCTGCATGATACCGTTCATTTTCTGCGCGCCATGGCTCATACCAATAGCGAACACTAGGAACGGTACCAAAATCGAATATGGGTCGAGGGAATACCCGAGGGTTGGCAGCAGCCCTAGTTGCCATACCACCGCCACCAACGAGGCTGTAACCACCAGTAACGTAGAACGTACACAACGGGTGTACCAAAACACCGTAGCGGTAGCGATCGCCACCGCTACAGCGAAGAACAGTAGTACCGAACGCACACCGTCGATGAGATCACCGATGATCTTGGCAAACCCAGTGATGTGCACCGACACGCCTTCAGCCTCGTACTTCTGGCGTAGTTTCTCCAGATGGCCAGCGAATACGGCATAGTCCAGAGGGCGTCCTTCGGCGTCTTTGGCCAACAGAGGCACGTAAATCACCGACGACTTGCCGTCCGTAGCCACAATTTGGCCAATCTCACCGGAACGGACGATGTTCTCGCGCAAACTTTCCAGGCTCGCAGGACTGCCGTCGTATCCCTCCGGAATCACCGGGCCGCCTTCCAAGCCTTCTTCGGTGACACCGGTCCAGCGCGTCGATGGCGTCCACAGCGACTTCATGTTTAGCCGGTCGACACCTGGTAGCAGGAAAATTTCGTCGGACATCCGACGTAACGCATCGAGAAACTGGGGATCGTAGATGGTGCCCTTAGGACTCTCCACCGCTATACGTACCGCATTACCCAATCCAGCCAACTGGCTCTGGTACGTATTGAACTCCTGGATGTAAGGGTGCGCCGTAGGAATAGTCTTCTCGAAGCTGGCATTGAGCTCAAGCTTGGTCGTCTGCCACCCCAGTAGAGCGGTAACAATGGCGCAGAGAATGACCACTACGAGGCGGTTGTTGAACAACGCCCGTTCCAGCAGGGAACCTGAACGATGATCGAAACAGGCAGTGGCCGCTGAGAGGTCTACCGAGGGAACTTTCACTTCTTATCTCCAGAATGGACCACAGCAACGCCCTGCTGACTAAGCACGAAAATCCCCGCGTTCGACGCGGCGAGCACGCCGTTCAGAGGCGGCAGAGGACGAGTGTTGATGGGCACCAGGCTCCCCCCCTGCTCATGCATGACCAACCCGGCCTGGTTCACCAGGACCAGTTGGCCGTCTGGCTGAATTGCAGAAGCTGTGATGGATGCTTCGACCGGCGAGGCGAGTGACGCCCAGGTTTTGCCGCCGTCCCCGGAGCGCAAGGCATTGCCACGTAATCCAGCAACTACAATCACATTCTCCGAGGGCATCTCCGCTGTAAAATAGCTACCTCGGTATGGCGTCTGGACGACCGCGAAGGTCGCACCTCCATCCTCTGAAATGCGAACCAAGCCTTGTTCGCCGACGATAATGATCTTCTGCCCATGACCACGTATCACGTTCAAGTGGAACGCCCTGGGGTTCGGGATGCGATCACCCCAGGATGACCAGGACTTGCCGCCATCTGCAGTGGCCAGGGCGAGCCCATAGGCGCCCACCGCGATGGCATTGAGCGGGTCAAGCACCAGCACATCGAGAAATGGCTTGTCCGGACCGTCCGCAACCAGTCGTTCAGCATCGGAAACTGAGCGGGCATCGCCCTTTTCCCGAGCCGCAGCCAGAACAATCTCCGCGGCACGCCGACCGTCGAGGCTAAGCGTCCAGGTTTCGCCGGCATCAGTGGTGACCAGGACACTACCCCCATGGCCCACCGCGTAGCCGTGCATGGCATCAGCAAAGCGCACCGCAGTCAGCGTGACGCTGACCGGGGCCTGGACTTGCCGCCAATTCACGCCGGCATCATCGGACAACACCACGATGCCCCGTTCGCCAACAGCGACGAGACGCTCACCTGCTTGCGCAATGCCCAGCAGATACGAGCGCGCCGCCATTGTGGTGACCACCGAAGGCCTCTCTAAAGCAGATCCGACCGGGGCCGCATGGGCAATCGACACTATCGACATGAACAACGCTACCCACAGCGGGTGCCACACCGAATATCGAAGAACACTATTCATGTTTGGCTCCGTGCTACTTTGCGGGACTCACCAAAAAACGCTGAGCGCGCGCTCTTGCCGGACAACGAAAAGCGAGTCATGGACCAACCTCAGAACGTGCGTTGGATCGACAGGGAAACGAAATCACGATCTTTCAGCGATTGCTTGTAAGAGACGTGGGTCCCCTCATCCAGGAACGTGCCTTCCGGCCCAAAGTAATGGGTGTAGGTGAGCCCCCCTCGCCAGTCATTGAGGTAGACCGCCTTCAAACCAATGCTGAAATCGCCGACGTGGTCGCCATTGAAAGACCCCACCACGGACGAGTTGCCAATTCCGAAGCCCAGACCGACCGGCACGGAAAGATCAACCCCAGAGAAGACTTGGCGGTACGTCGGCTCGTAGAGCACACGTACGTTTGCCGCATCGCGATCGGCGTTGGGATTAAGCACTTCGGGATTCTTGGTGACGCTGGTACGGCGGTTCCATGCGACTTCCCCTAGGAAGGTCGCTTCATTCGCGATAATCGAGGGCCCCAGCGTCGCTAGCCAGGAGAGCTGAGCGTGCACCGAGTTCCCGACCGCATAAAGCGGATTGCTATCGTTATCGCCAGTACCAGTCACGTCGACGGCGCCATCGCTGACCAGCGGAGTGTTGCGACGCACGGATACTTCACCGGCTACGTTGTAATCGCCGAAGGTATGGCTGAAGCTCGCCCCGTAAGCAGTAATGTCTTCAGGGAAGACCCATTGGAACTCACCGATCCGCCCACTGACCGGATCGAGGCCGCCGCTAGGCCGAAGATAGAGCTGGGGTGTTTTGTCGTGGTAACGGATCGCATAGAGCCCGTAGTCAGTCTCACCGGCGCTGAAACGAACCTGAACACCACCTTGACCAGAATTCTTAGCCTTCATGTCCTGTCTCCGGAAGAAAGCCAAGGGCTGGCCACCCGGAATGACGGGCGCACCGGCGATCAAGCGCTCGCCGCCATCGCCGAGAATATCAAGAGTCGAAAAGTAGCTGCCTACCGCAGGGAGCCGCGTTTCCTCCCAACGCCACTGGTAATAGGCTCCGATCGACACATCCGGAGTCAGCTGAATCTGACCGGAAAATTGTTGAACCGGACGAATCAACTCCTTGAACTGGGTGTTGGGTACAGACAGAGCCTTAACCGCATCGATGGGCACCATCCCACCGGCAATACCGTTAGCACCGAAGAACAGGCTCTCGCCCCAGACAAGGGCGTGCCTACCTGCACGGAACGTAGCCTTGGAATCTCCAAGAGCGACCCGACCGAAGACAAACGCGTCGAGCAATTCGGCCTTTTGACCGTGCAACTCTTCAGTGTCGCTGGTGAACTCGTCGAAGGGGCGCGAAATGGAATTGACAGTGCCCGGCGAGTTGTTGTCGTTCGATTCGTTGTAGACCGTGTCGTACCAGCCGGCTCCCGATACTCGGGCACCGAAGCCGTTGTAGCTCACGTCGAACTCGGAAAGCAGGTCGAGGCGGTTGGAGATCAGACCACTGCTGAAGTTACGATCGCCATCATCTTGGTTGACTGAGGAAGTCAACTTATCCGAAGCACCCTCGACGCGGCTGGCGCTGCTGTATTTGAACGTGTTGTCCCACCGAAGTTTGAGATCGGGATTGCCCGATTCGATCACAAATGCATGCACACTTGGCGACATGAGAGCCACGACAGACATGGCGAGCGGGCACAAGGTTTTATTTTTATTCATTTTTTTGGATCCTCCGTTGCTTAGTTTTAGTTATCAGCAGGGGGGGGATTTATCCGCCTATGGGTGGCAGACACCTGGGACGTGGCAGAGCGCCCTCACGTGAATCAGATTACGAAGGCGCGAAATCTCGCGTTAGCCGAATTTGGCATCAAGGCTTCAAGGCGCATCGCCGCCCACCTCCCCTTCCCTCTACAACTGGGGTGCACTTCGCCACCTGCCGGGCCTGAACCGCATGTCACATGCAGCGGCCTGATCGCCGTGGGCGACCTCAGCGGATCGATGGCAAGCGGATTATTCATCTGTCGGTGTAAGACTAGTCGCTGCACGTCAACAGACATCCAGACAGAGCAATCCAATAGCGAGCGTGATGCTTCGAATTCGCTGATGCCCTTCGCCTTCCAGGGGCGCCTGTTACGAATCTAGTTGCCTGATATAAGCGACGGAGCCTTTCGGGTAGGGGGCACCGTGCATACCAGCGGTAGGGCATGGCGCGAGGGCTGAGCCTGTTCGGTCAGTGCTGCGGGGAATAGTGTTGAGGATGCGGCAGGAAGGAATTGTGGCCTTTTCAACAATCGATCGGTTCTGGTTTCCATCCCAAACCCTCTCCCATTGGGAGAGGGGTTTTGTCCGAGCGAAGGGAGGCAATGCGCGGCTCAGAACGCCGGGGCGATCTGGCCCTTGTAGCGGGTGACGATGAACTGGCGGACTTCCGGCGAGTTCAGGGCCTTGGCCAGCTTCTGCAGGCCCGGGTCCTGGAGGTTGTCCGGACGGGCGACGAGAAATTCGGCGTAGAGGTCCTTGCCCTTCTCGACGATCAGCGCGCTGTTGGTGTCGATGCCGGCTTCGAGGGCGTAGTTGGCGAAGACGAAAGCCAGGTCCACCTGGCTCACGGAACGGGCCAGCAGCGCACCTTCCAGTTCACGGAGCTTCAGCTTCTTCGGGTTCTCGGCGATATCGCGCTGGGTGGCCAGGGTGTTGCTCGGGTCCTTGAGCTTGATCAGCCCGGCTTCGTGCAGCAGTACCAGGGCGCGGCCGGTGTTGACCGGGTCGTTGGGGATGGCGACGGAAGCGCCGTCCTTCAGTTCGTCGAGTTTCTTGATCTTGGTGGAGTAGGCGCCGAAGGGTTCGATGTGGATGCCCACCACCGGCACCAGGTTGGTGTGGCGGCTCTTGTTGAACTCATCGAGGAACGGCCGGTACTGGTAGTAGTTGGCGTCGAGGTTCTTCTCGGCCAGTTGCACGTTGGGCTGGATGAAGTCGGTGAAGACCTTGATGTCCAGGTCCACGCCTTCCTTGGCCAGGGTGGGTTTGATGAACTCGAGGATTTCCGCGTGGGGAACCGGGGTGGCGCCGACTACGAGCTTCTCGCCAGCTTGGGCTTCGAGGGCGACGACGGCGGCCAGAATGGCGATAGCCTTTTTCATTGCAAGTGCTCCTGGGCAGTATTGGGTTGGCCGCCGTGGGGTGAACGTGAGGCCTTGGGTGGGCAGCGAAAGCCGGCTGCCCTGCGGCGGGATTTCAACGGCGGCTGTAGCGGATCACCAGGCGGTCACCGCTCATCTGCAGGGCCTGCACCAGCAGGACCAACAGGGCCACGGTGACTACCATCACGTCGGTCTGGAAACGCTGGTAACCGAAGCGGATGGCGAGGTCGCCGAGGCCCCCGCCGCCGATCACACCGGCCATGGCGGTGTAATCCACCAGCACGATGGCGGTGACGGTCACGGCGGCGATCAACCCGGTGCGGGCTTCCGGCAGCAGGGTGTGCCAGATGATCTGCCAGGTGCTGGCACCCATCGCCTGGGTAGCCTCCACCAGTCCGCGGTCCACTTCGCGCAATGCGGTTTCCACCAGCCGGGCGAAGAACGGCGTGCAGCCGGCCACCAGCGGCGGGATGGCCCCGGCAACGCCGAGGGACGTGCCGGTGAGCAGCGTGGTCAGCGGGATCATCACGATCAGCAGGATGATGAAAGGCAGCGAACGCAGCATGTTCACCAGCGCCGAAGCGAAGCGGTAGAAACCGGGTTTCTCGTGCATCTGCTTCTTGCCGGTGAGGTAGAGCAACACGCCCAGCGGCAGGCCGAGCAGCACGGTAAAGCCGAGCGCCAGGGCGAGCATGGTCAGGGTGTCGATACAGGCCTGGCCGATCTCAACCCAGTCGAGGTTGGCGAGCAGTTTGTTCATTGCCCCACCTTCCTGCGCAGCCGCGCGGCCGGATGCGGCTCGGCAAGGCGGTCGCCCTGGCCGAACAGCTTGTGCCGCAGGCTGCCGTCTTCGTACTCGCGCTTGAACAGGCCATGGGCCTGCAACTCCGGCACCAGCAGGTCGACGATATCTACAAAGGTTTCCGGGGCGACGATGCTGGACAGGTTGAAGCCGTCCACGTCGGTCTCTTCCACCCAGGCTTGCAACTCATCGGCCACGGCTTTCGGCGAACCCACCAGCAGCGGGCCATCGCCACCCAGGGCGCAGTAATCGGCAATTTCGGCGGTGGTCCAGGTGCGGTTCGGGTCGGCGGCAGTGAAGGCATCCACCGCCGACTGGATAGCGTTGCTCTGCACCTGGCGCAGCACCTGGTCCGGCGCGTACTGGCCGAAGTCGATGCCGGTCCAGCCGGACATCAACGTCAGGGCGCCGTCATGGCTGGCGAATTCGCGGTACTCGCGCCATTTCGCCTGGGCCTCGGCATCTGTGGGCGCGACGATCACGGTGAGCTGGTTGAACACCTTGATAGCGCTGCCCGTGCGGCCAGCCAGTTCGGCCTGGCGGCGCAGGTCCACCACCTGGTTGCGCAGGATGTGGCGGGTGGGCGCCGCGACGAATACGCACTCCGCATTGGCAGCGGCAAAGGCCTTGCCCCGGCTGGAAGCGCCGGCCTGGTAGAGCACCGGGGTGCGCTGCGGCGACGGCTCGCTGAGGTGGAAGCCGGGCACCTGGAAGTGCGCGCCCTCATGGGCGATGGGGTGCACCTTCGCCGGGTCGGCATAGACGCCGCGCTCCACGTCGGCGACTACTGCGTCTTCGTCCCAGCTGGCCTCCCAGAGCTTGTAGCAGACCTCCAGGTATTCCCCGGCCAGGGCGTAGCGCTGCTCATGGTTGAGCTGCTGTTTGAGGCCGATGTTGCGCGCTCCGCTCTCCAGGTAGGAGGTGACGATGTTCCAGCCGGCACGGCCACTGGTGAGGTGGTCCAGCGTGCTCATGCGCCGGGCGAATGGGTACGGATGCTCGAAGGACACCGACGCGGTGACGCCGAAGCCCAGGTGCCGGGTGGCGGCGGCCATCGCCGGCACCAGCAGCAGCGGGTCGTTCACCGGCACCTGGGCGGCATTGCGCAGGGCCTGCTCCGGGCCGCCCTGGTAGACGTCGTAGACGCCCAGCACGTCGGCGAGGAACAGGCCGTCGATCTTGCCGCGCTCCAGGGTTTGCGCCAGTTCGATCCAGTAGTGGATATCGGTGTAGCGCCGCGCCTGGTCGCGCGGATGGCGCCAGAGGCCGGGGGACAGGTGACCCACGGCGTTCATGGCAAAGGCGTTGAGGCGAATCTGCTTGCTCATGTCGCGCGCCTCAGGACCAGTCGTGACGCGGCGGCTTCACGCCGTTGAGCAGCCAGTTACCGACCACGTGGTACTTCCAGCGCACCGGGTCGTGCAGGGTGTGCACGCGGGCATTGCGCCAGTGACGATCATGGTTGTGGCGCGCCAGCGTGGAGCGGGTGCCACCCAGTTCGAACAGCTTGTTGGAGGCTTCGATGGCGATTTCGGTGGTCAGCACCTTGGCCTTGGCCACGGCGACCGAAGCGGCGGCCACATTGTCCTCGTCCAGTGCCGGGCGCGCGGCATCCATCACCTTGCCGGCCCGCTCCAGCATCGCTTCGGCGGCTTCCAGGCGAATCCCCAGGTTGCCCACCTGGATGATGGTCAGCGGGTCCTCGCTGGCCTTCTCCACCCCGGCATCGATCCAGGGGCGGGCGTGGTCACGGACGAAGGCGATGGTGTCGCGCAGGGCCGCACGGGCGATTCCGGCATCGATGGCAGCGGTGGTGATCTGGGCAAACGGGCCGGCCAGGGTCGGGCTCTCGTAGGAGCGGTAGGTGGGGAACAGGTTCGCCGCCGGCACCCGCAGGTCCTCGGCCAGCACCGTGCCGCTGGACGTGTTGCGCTGGCCAATGCTGGACCAGTCGTCGACGATCACCAGTCCTTCGCTGCCGCGCGGGACGAAGGCCAGCTGGGCCTTGTCGTCCTCGTCTACCGCCAGCACCGCCAGCCAATGGGCGTAGAGCGAGCCGGTGCAGTAGCCCTTGCGCCCATTGATGACATGGGCGTCGCCGTCGCGGCGGATGCGGGTCTGGATGTCCTGCACGTTCTTGCCGCCGGTTTCCGACAGTGCATTGGCGAAGCGGTTGCCCTTCAGCGCCAGGCCGAAGAAGTAGCGCTTCTGGTCATATGTGCCTTGCAGGCGGATGTCTTCCAGCAGGCAGTAGTGGTTCTGCGGGATCTGCCCGAGGGAGGCGTCAGCGGCCGAGATGATGGCGATCACTTCGGCCAGCGTGGCGTAGCTCACCTCGGCGCCACCGAACACCTTGGGTACGGTGATGCCCCAGAGGCCGCTGTTGGAGAATACGTCCACCACCTCGGACGGCACTTGGCGGGTGCGATCGCGCTCGGCGTCGCCTTCCAGCAGGAAGGCCGCCACGCGGTGGGCCACTTCGATGGCTTCGGCGTCACTGCGGATGATGTGGGCGTCCGGGATGCCGATGGGGTACTGGGCGGAAATCGGGGTCTGCGACATGGGGCTCTCTGCACTGCTGTTTCGCCGCGAACACTCGCGGCCTTGCTTGCAGAGGAATAAAGCAGCACCCGTGCCAATTCAATTTTCTATTTAAAATCAATATCTTACTAGATAGCGCCAACAGTAATCCCGCCCCGAGATCACCAAGTAGTTGGTCCGCTGTTTCTGAGGCAACATCAGCGTCCGCTTACCAGTACGAATCCTTTCGGCGATGACGGGCTAACGACCAAGCCGACGCGGCTACCCGGACCGTTGCCGGAGCTGGAATACGAGACGACCGGGTGCCCAAAGTCGGGCGTGTTGATCAGGTTTGTTTCTAGGAGCCCCGCCTGTTCGTTGACGTTGGGCTGTGGAGAGAACAAGTCGCCCTCCGGCCGACGGCGACTTACAAAATGCTCATAACGACAACCCCGCCCGTCTTTGCGAATCAGGCGGGGCACGAATCCCTCCGTGTTAATGACGCAGACACACGGATTTGGTTTCGCAGTATGCGTCCAACCAATCGACGCCAAAGTCCCGGCCCAGGCCCGACTGTTTGTAGCCACCGAAGGGCATGTTCGCATCGATTACCGTATGACTGTTCACCCACACGGTACCGGCCTGGATTCTCGGCGTCAGGTTCATAGCCTGGTTGAAGTTCTGGGTCCACAGGCTGGCGGTCAGCCCCAGGTCACTGTCATTGGCCTTCGCCAAGGCCTCTTCCGCATCCTTCACGCGAATTAGATTCAGCACCGGGCCAAACACCTCTTCGCGAACCAGACGAAAACCATCGCTCGGGTTGATCAGGAGCGACGGCGAAACGTAATAACCCTGCGCCGGAGCCACCTGCCCTTGGATCACTTCGCTGCCTGCCTCGGCCAAGTAGCCCAACACTTTCTCCTGATGCCCCTTGGACACCAGCGGGTTGATTTGCGCGGCGGGGTCGAGCCCCGGCCCAAGCGTCAGGCTCTTCACGGCGAGTTCGAAATCACCCACCAACCGGTCGAAAAGCGGTGCCTCGATGTACACCCGCGAGCTTGCCGCACACACTTGTCCCTGATTCAGGAAGCTTCCGGCCATTAACCCCTCAATGACCTGCGCCGGATCGGCATCAGCCAGGACAATGGCGGGGTTCTTGCCACCAAGCTCAAGGGTCACGCGTAGCAGCCGATCCGCCGCCGATCGTGCGATAGCTTTGCCTGTTGCGGTCGAGCCGGTGAAACTGACCTTACTGATCAAAGGATGCTCAGTCAGCGCCTGCCCCGTGCCCAAACCGCGCCCATTGACCAGGTTCAGCACACCTGGCGGGATACCAGCCTCACCGGCCAACTCGACCATGCGCATCAGCGTCAACGGCGTCACCTCGGACGGCTTGACTACGACAGTACAGCCGGCGGCAAGGGCTGGCATCACCTTCCACATGCCGATCATCAACGGAAAATTCCAGGGTACGATGCCGGCAACGACACCAATTGGCTCTTTGCGGGTGTATGCGGTGTAGCGCGCACCTGGCGGAAAAGCGATGGAGAGCTCCATTGAGCGGCCGTCGTGCTTCGTGGTCAAACCAGCTACATAGCGCATCCAGTTGAGCGTGGCGCCAACCTCGAACATGCGCGAGATATTGATGGACTTGCCCTGCTCCAGGGTTTCCAGTTGAGCCAGCTCCTCACCATTGGCTTCCAGCAAATCGGCGTAGCGCAACAGGATGCGCTCCCGCTCCGCTGGCGACTTGTTCGACCAGACGCCGCTACTGAATGCCCGATGCGCCGAGCGCACCGCACGGTCGACATCGGCGGGAGTAGCTTCACCGACGCGGGCGATGACACCTCCCGTGGACGGGTCGAACACCGGCAGGGTTTCGGCGGCGCACGGCGACCATTGACCATCGATATAGCAACCGTATTCCTTAGCGAGAAAAGCGCGAACGCTGGCGAGAAGCTCAATCTGGGACATGTTGTAAACCTCGTCGGCAGAGGGAGGCGGAAAGGTCGCTCCCGTTTGGCCAGTCTATGGCAAAGTTTTTCCAACAACTTTCACTCGACTGCCAGAAATGCTACCCATTCGTGCCAGATCTACTGTGGCGCTTACGGTACTCACGAGGGCTGATTCCAAATCGCTCCTTGAAGGTGCGAGAAAATTGACTGGGATCGCTGAAGCCCCATTCATCGCTGAGCACCGAAAGACTCTGCCCGGCGGGTGCCCGACACAAAGCCTCGGCGCACAGATCTAGACGACGGCATTTGATGTACTGCGCAACCGTTAGTCCGCGTCGAGTGAACACGCGATACAGCCCTCGAACAGAAATGCCGATCTCCCGACCGACTAGCTCCGGATACAGGTCACCTTGGATGTGCGCATCGATGAAGGCAACGGCCTTTAGAAACAGACTCTCGTAACCATCCGGCTCTTCACGCGCCGCGATGACAGGGCGCAATAGCGCCAACAGAGCATCCAGCGTCGCTTCGCCTTCGCGCACGCCCATGCCAGACTGACGAGCTGTGTACTGGATTAGCTGCCTGGCGAGCCGAACACTGGGGCTGCGTGCAGGAATCACCTCACCACAGCGCACCCGCGCATGGCAGAAATGCTGCTCGACCTGGCGACGAGGGAGGATCACTGAGATCATCCGCGAGGTCGCCCCATAGGAGGCACTAAAAGGGCTGGACGCGTCGATGACCACCATGTCGCCACGGCCCAATTCGACGACATAGCCGTCCAGGTCCAGGCTACACTTGCCATCCAACTGAAAGACCGCGAAGTATTTGTCGTCGTCGTCCTTAGCGATTTCCATGTAACTACGCGACAGTTTGACCTCGCGTGCCTGCAAAACGCTCAGGCTTAGCGGCCCGCTAGAAAACGACTCGATCTGTCCGGAGAAACCTTCACCCAGGTGGCGCCCGGCGAATGATCCGCAGACCCGGTTGATATCCTGGACCCAGGCGTCGAAAGCCGCGGCTGGGTTTGATGAAGTAATCCTCATGGGGCTCACCCTCTCTTGGGAGATATGACTTGACTCAATCCGATCGGCGTTGCATCGATAAGAGCCCTGTCGCTACTTAGGTGCGAAATTGTTGAACCAGCTCTCTTAGCTCTCGCCCCAATCGTGCCAACTCCGCACTTGACGCTGCAGTCTGCTGACTCGCACGAGCGCTCTGCTCACCGATGCCACGTACCCGGCTAACGCTGTCATTGATGGTTTCAGCAACTACACTCTGCTGCTCAACCGATGCGGCTATCTGCTGATTCATTTGCTCTATGGTGCTCACTGAACGAGTGATGCGGACGAGAGCATCACCAGCTTCGGTAGCCAGAGCCACTGTGCGCTGAGTTTGCTGGCAACTACTCTCCATCTGATGCACCGCGTTACGCGCCAATAGCTGGAGGCCGGCGATCAACCCTTCGATTTCCTCGGTGGAATCATGGGTGCGACATGCCAGCGCGCGAACCTCATCGGCGACTACCGCAAAGCCCCGCCCTTGCTCACCCGCGCGGGCCGCTTCAATTGCCGCATTGAGCGCCAGCAGGTTGGTCTGCCCAGCCACCCCCCGAATTACTTCGAGCACGCTACCGATGCGCGTGCTTTCCTGATTCAACGCATCGATGGCAGCTGCGGACTGCTGCACTTCAGTGGCCAGCTCGCCAATCTGGCTAACTGCCTGCTGCACCACCTGGCTGCCTTGCTGCGCCTCTAGATCGGCGACCCGGGCGGCCTGCGACGCCTGCTCCGCACTCCTGGCCACTTCTTGAACAGTTGCAGCCATCTGGTGCATGGCTGTAGCTGTTTGCTCAGTTTCCAGAGTCTGCGTCTGCACCCCGCGATTGGTCTGAGCGGTAATAGTGGAAAGTTGGTCGGCAGAGACTGCGATCTGGCTAACACCCTCGCCGATGCGTCCCACAAGGTTCCTCAGGCTGAAAGTCATGCCCTGCATCGCCGCCAATAATTGACCAAGCTCATCATTACGCTGCTGCGTGATGTCGTGACTCAGATCACCTTCAGCAATACGCTGCGCAAAGGCCACTGTTTGGCGAAGCGGCACGACTATTTGGCTCGCGATCAGCAGCGAGGCAGATAGTCCGATCAGCACAGCAACACCGCCCATCAAACCGAGCAGAAACACCACACGGCGACTACTGTCGCTCATAGCTTGACCTTGTAAGCTTTTCTCTTCTTCGGCCAACGCCAGCGCTGAACGAGCACTTTCAATCATGGTTGACTGAATCTCGGCCGTCCTCTTGCCCACCAACTGGTAGTTAAAGAACGCGTCTTGGTAGCTCTTGAGAGAAACAAGGGCTGCATCGATACTGCCCCGCTGCCCTTCATCCAACCAGATGCGCAAATTGGTCGCGAGCGCGCCCTGTTCTGCGCTGATGGAAATCCAAGCTTCCAACGCTTCGGCAGATCCGTCGATGATGTACAGGCTTTCATTGCTACGTAGGTCGAGCATGCGCTTGCTCAACCCTGACGCTTTCTCGGCCAGAGCGAGCGGATCGCTGCCATTGAACTTGGCGCTGTTAGTGTCCAATTCACGCAGCAGATCGTACATATCCAGCTCAACCGTCTCGAACTGCCTGCGAGCCTCATTGGCTGCCTTGGTCATCTGCTGGCGAGCATCGCGGGCTATATCCTGCTGCTCTACAAAAGTTTCGAACTGTTCGAGATAGTCAGACGCAGCTTGGTCCATAGCCTGCAGAGCCCGACTCTCATTGCCCTTGGCCGATTTCAAATATTGCCCAAGCAACTCACGCACGCGGACGAGCCCTCGGCGTACCGCTTGAGCATCGGCCTCTGTGCGACTTATGGCAAAGTCCCGCTCTATCCGCCGTGTCTGCAAGATCAGCGTATCAATTTCCGACAGCTCCATAACCCGGTGGTAATGTCCCAACACTGAGGTCACGGCAAAAAAACCAGTAGTAGTCACTGCTATGGTCAGGAACAGGACCAACCCGAATCCAATGAGCAGCTTTTTACCGACAGAAAGATCGGCAAATAAGCGTCTGGCGAACTGAAACATACGAAAGCTCCATTTTCTCCATTATTGCGCGACGCTTAAGAGGGTCCTGGCCGATTGTTAAACCGTCGAGGCACACCTGGAAGGAAGATTCACACGATCTTCAGACTGCTGACCGAGGTAACCGGGACCATGGCGACACGCTCTAATATTTGGAGAAAGCCACGCCAACCCGGGGACTATAAACAGGTTTCCCCCAGCCATTTAGCCAAATTTGGCAAAAGATTCAGGCACGCTCTGGATAGATGTACTTCGATGGCGTGCACGGCTACCTAATCCATCACCGAGTGGCCGCTGCGCAATCGCAACCCACTGCCGCTGTGGAGACGTGGGCGAACGAGCAGGGCTGGCGCTGGACCGGCGGGGTGGAGGCGAGCCAGGGGCGCAACTGGGATTCGCGCTATTTGAACGTCGGCGGGGAGAAGGGGCGCAAGGTCAATGAACTGCACCAGACCGCGCGCAATCTGGATGTCTTCGGCGAACTGGAGATCCCCCTGGCCGAGCGCTGGGCGCTGGTCGGCGGCCTGGCCTGGTTGCACCGGGAACGCGAGGTCGACGACCGCCTGCGCTGTAATGCGTTACTGTCGATAGCCAAGTTGAAGAGAGCCAGATCCCGAGCCTTTCCCGCGAGCTGGAGTCTTACACGAATGGCCCAGATATCTCTAAGTCGAAGCGGGGCTTTGTGCCCGACAAGCTTCCCCTTGATCCAAGGTTTATGGCTGTACGAAGCATTGGTGTTCATGGCTTGTCCTCCGCGTTGGGGAGAACAAAGGTGGATCAGCTGCAGTACATGGTCGCTAACCAACCCAATATAGCTGCCGGTGGGAACCGGCAAAAACCGGACAGAAGCACCCGCTGGCGAACGGCAGCTATCGGCCGATTCTGTTGAGAAACTCGCTCAACGCGAGGTAGCGGAAAGAGGGCGTCCTTGCCCCCGACGCATTTACGAGGTGAACGCTTCTCATTAGGGTATGGTGTGGTGGCATGAGCCCGATTTGAACAATCCAATAGTGGTGTACTGCGCCGCCGTGATACTGTTCCCCTGCTGGTTGTTAGATCTTCGATATTTACTGCCGTATACGTTTTAGATGTTCATCGGAGGAACGTTTGTGTCGGCTATATTCATTCATCTCTCAGACATTCACTTCGGCCAGGAAAAAGACGGTGGGAAGCTTGCCACCAATACCGACGCAAAAGATTGCCTCATCAAGGATGTGCAATCTGAGTTGGAGGCCAAAGGGGTCAAAGCTTCGGGCATAATCGTCACCGGGGATATTGCTTACTCCGCTCAGGAAGAAGAGTACGCCGCCGCAGGAGCTTGGCTGGATCAACTTGCAAAATGCGCCGGCTGCGATCCCAAAAGCATTCAGTTGGTCCCGGGCAATCACGATATTGATCGGGGAGCAATCAATGAAGCTCTTAGTTGGAAGCTGCAATTAATTCGTGAAAAGGGCGATGCTTTATTAGATGCTCTCTTGGACGACGATAAAGACCGAGAGTCCTTATTCACACGCTTTGAGGCGTACCGCAATTTTGCCGAAGGCTACGGCTGCGATCTCGATACGCAAGGGGAATATTCTGCAGATTATTACGTCGAGCTCGCGCCCGGCAGAATACTGCGTTTCGTTCGTCTAAATTCTGCGCTTATATGCGCAAAGAAGGATCCTAAAGGTGGCTTGATACTGGGGGCGCGGCAACGAATCATTCCTGAAGTCGATGGCGAGGAGGTAGTTGTGCTTATGCATCACCCCTTACCTTGGTTTTTGGATACCGTCGAAGCCAGGAAGTATATTGAGAATCGAGCAAGGGTGGTGATTTCTGGCCACGAGCATTACCCGTCTGTGGAAGTGACGCCCGTTGAAGGCGGCAGAGACTTAATGATGCTTGCCGCAGGTGCAACTGCGCCGGATGCCGTAGACGGCAAGTATACCTACAAATACAACATTCTGGAGTTTGACTGGGACCAAGAGACGGATAGTTTGGCCGTTACGATCAACCCAAGAACCTGGGATGATTACCGCAAAAGGTTCTCGAGGGATGAGGAGTTCCTTGCAGGGAAAGAAAGCCCTCATATTCTGGCTTCGCCGAACTTTAGAAAATCCGCTCCGCCTGCTCTTGAGGATTATCAACACACCGCCGCCGCCCCAAAGGTAAATGCAATAGTCAACCCTATCTCGGGTGCCGGCAAAGCGGAAATGGATTTTGGTGCGCGGGCTCGCACCTTACGTTTGAAGTTCTTCCGTGACCTAAATGACGCGCAGCGACTGAAGATTCTGGTTGACTTGGCTGGCCTCCCTGATGACATGCACAAGCTGGACCATTCACTAGAGCGTGCATTCTTCGCACGGATTCTAAAGAAAGGCCTTGGCGATGAATTGGCCGCGGCTATCGAAATTGCACTAACGAACCCTGAGGATCACCAATGAGCTTGATGGCTAAACACTCACGCATTTTCTGGCCCGATCCTCAGGACGAACAAGTGCGACGGCTGAACCTGGCGGTGGCAGAGGTCCAGGTGTGGATTCAGTCACTAAGCCCGGCCTCAAGCGCAATCGAATTTGCTGCTGTTCTTGCCAGGGCGTTTGAGTCGGGGACGGTTGATGACAAACTCGCCCACGCGGTCGAGAAAGCGATAGTTAAGAGCGGCAGCGATGCGTTTGTACGTGAAGGAAACGACCTCCAGATTGCAGTCGTTGCTGTGGTTGCTGCCCTCGATCTAGTTCGCAAAGATGAAGCTGACGAGGATGGCTGGGGGGCAATTGATGCCTTCGCGGCTGCTTGCTGGTCAGCGCTCTCGTTCCAGAGCACTGTGGAGAAGGAGGGGCTAGAGGTGCTCCGTGAAGAGCTGCTTTCCGCTACTCATGAGCGAGTCGCCGAAGTGGCTGAGAAATCTCGAGTACGTGCGGTTGTTCCAGAAGTTGGGCTTCTCCACATCCCAGACTCCGCTCCGACGAATGCTCGCTCCAAAACCGCGTTCAGAACGGCTGTCGAGCCCCTTGTAAAATCCCTACGCGAGAATGCTGAGCTCGACCGAGAGGAAATCGACTTTCTCTGGTGGCGGCTCTCTGATTGGAGCGGTGTCCTAGAGAAGCCTCTCTCGTCTCTCTCTGATGTCAATCGCGCCGTGTATTCGGGGTTGGAATGCGGTTCGATGCTACGACGCCCGCCTTCAAGTGGACATCGAAATGTCGCCTTGCAAGGTATCTCGAATGAAAACTCTTTCACCCTTGCACAGCTTGTGGGTGAGCTCGAAGTAGGCAATGAGAAACTGCAAGCACTCATAAATACGGACGATGTCACCGCAGCGGGAGAGGTCTATCCACTCTTGAACTCGATTCTGAGTGGCGACGTTGAGGCGTTCGGATCAGCAATACCCAGAACCACTAGGGATTGGGGTGGGCGCGCCCTTTTGGAATCGAGTGTGCTGCAGTTAAATAGGCGGAAAGGGTCCTGAGTATGCGCCAATGCTCTTTTGATAGCTGCACATATAGCATCACCGGGCGCTGCATCCAAGGTACATTGGAGTCTGAATGCCCGCATCTCCAGGAAGCCGATGATTTCGAAGAGCCCACTTCCCAAGCTGTAGAACTAGACGAGAGGGATTGGCACCGACCAGAAAGGATTGAGGACGCAGCTGGGCATGCCGTTCTACAGCCCACGGAGGAAATTCCGCGCCTTCCCTCCAGCATGACCCTTGGTCGTGAAGAGGCTCAGGAGCTCATGTGCAGTGAAGCCACCACAATGGTCGGCATCGTAGGGCTGCCCGGCTCAGGTAAAACAGCCTGCTTGGTTAGCGCTTACTTGCTACTTTCACGTGGCGCGTTCCAAGGTTACTCCTATGCCGACAGCCGCAGCCTGATGGCGTTTGAGCAAATTTCGCGCGGTAGTCGACAATGGGCCGCTGCTGAATTTCAACGTCAACTAACAGTGCGAACGGAACTGGCAGATGATCGGCAGGCGGGGTTTCTTCATTTCAAACTACGTCGGACAACAGATGGACGTCTTTTAAACGTCTTGTTGCCTGATCTACCAGGTGAATGGTCAACATCGCTGATAGACAAGGCCGATTCAGAACGGTTTGAGTTCATAAAATCGGCCGCTGTAATTTGGATCATGGTAGATGGGCGGGATTTTGTAGATATCAAGAAGCGAAACTATGCAATTCATCGAACAGAGTTACTTATCACGCGACTAGCGGAAATCGTTCCGCCATCCAGTACCAGGTTGATACTTGTACCTAGCTGGAGAGACATCGGTGCTTTCCCGCGAGCCGCGTTTGATCAGGTGCAGGCGGAAGCAGCATCCCGCGGATTCAGTTTGAATCTTTCGCCGATTGCGTCTTTCTCGGAGAATAATCTGGTTCCGCCCGGCGAGGGAGTCGCTGAGCTGCTCGACATTACATTAAACCATTCGCGCGAATGCCCTGCATTCTGGCCTGACGACCAAAGAGGCAAGGTTCGAAAGCTAGCTGGTTTTAGGAGCCTATAGTGGAATCAAAGTCGATTATTCTCATAGGCGGTCCGGATTCTGGGAAAACAAACTATTTAGCACGCCTATGGCCCTCGTTTCAGCGCAAAAAAGGGGAACTGCGCGCAGATAAAACCCCGACCGATATCAGTTACGTAGATAGTGCCGTTGAGCACCTGATGATGGGCGAATTTGCTCCTCGATCTGATAGAAATCTGGAAGTTGGTCGTGCCGATTTTTCCATTGATGTCAGGGCGGGCTTTGGGAACGGCGAACTTCGTAGCTTAATGATTCCCGATATATCAGGTGAGCTTTGGACTAAAGCTGTCGCTACGTCTGAAATTTCTACAGAGTGGCTAAATCTCTTGCAAGAGTCGGAAGGCGCTGTTCTCTTTGTTCGGCACGCGTCAGATCAGACGATTCAGCCCCTAGACTGGGTCACTGCCAGATCTGTCCTCAATTTACTGTCTGGCGATGATTCGGAGATAGAAGACGACACAAATGGTGAGCCAGCCGATCTGGCCGAACCTCCTATCGAGAGCCAAGAGCAAGCTATTCCAACACAGGTATTATTGTGTGAACTGTTGAGGTACTTGAGTACATTCCTCGCTGATAGGGCTGACGGTAGTGCTCCAAAGGTATCCGTTGTCATAGCCGCATGGGATATGATTGGACCAGAACTCAGAGCCGAAGGGCCAAGGAAGTACTTAGCGCAAGAGTTTCCTTTGTTTGCTGGCCGGCTGGCTTGCGAAAGCCGTCTTAGTATTAAGATTTTCGGAACATCAATCGTAGGCGGTGATCTGAACGATGATCCCGATTTTAAAGCAACGTATTTCGATAGACATATTACGGATCATGGATATGTAGTTGTGCAAGAGCCAGATCGTGTCCAGACAGTAGACGACATTACCCTGCCAATCGCTTGGGCTATAGGGACGTAGGTTTGGAATCTCTAGACGAACAGCTCCATGGGTATCGGCAGGGACATCAACTGCTATCCAGCACCGCTCGCCTGCCCAGGGACGATCAGGACCTTATTGATCGCCTTTCTGATATAGCAGGTCCTTTAGGGCCTAATGAACGCTTTTCGCCCTACGTTACATTTTATCCACTTCCAAGTGGATCGCATTATGTGGTGGCTAGAACATGGCAGGACCTCGACGCCCCTCGCGCTGGCTGTGTGCGGACGCGAAGCGTTTTAGTGCCTATGCCTGCATGGGTGGAGTTAAAGAACGTCGCCGGTGTTGTAGGCCTTATCTCCAACGTCGGGGCTGTGGAACCCGCGAAGAAGCGCGCGCTGCTGGACACGGAACCTTCTCCTTTGGCTGATATCGATCCACGGCATGGTATTGAGCTTGTCGAGGCGTTGTTTCTTGAGGAACGCGCCCCAATTGTTGTCTTCGACTCGGACTACGCGGAAATACTTACGCTCAGGGTAGTTACAGCGCTATGGCCGAGTTTCCGCAGGAATTTCTCCGCCTCGACATTTTGCCGTTCACCTCGATCAATAGGGCGGCGCAGTTTCGATCTCGTATTCGCTCCCAAGGATGCTCGTTCCCGATTCGGTGATTGGCTTGGAAGACGGATAGATGGCCGAAAGAAAGATCCAATTCGCCATCAATGGTCAAAATCTATAGCGGAAAGCGTGCTCGCCACGCCCTATCCATCTTTAAAGACGCTGGACTCCATCGGCGAGATGTCTGCCGACGGTGCAGGGTCTGAGTCAGCTTTGCGTGTTTCCCTGCTTTGGGAAGATCTGAAGAAAAAATCTAGAACTACTCCGAACGCAGCGCTTGGATTGCTCGATATCGCGAGTACTCGTTCGGCACGTAAGCCAGAAGTAATTCGATCTTTAGAGCCGATCTTGGTTAAGGCGGCTCGTATGGCGACTTCCGAACTCCCTTCCGAAGACGCTTGGAAATATCTTAAGGCGCTCGTATCAAAGCTGAGTGGCGAACCAATAACATTCGAGATGAAGAATGCGATAGCCGAATCAGCTGCGCGGCTTACACGCACTTCGCCCGGCGAGGCTATTAGGTTTACGTTATCTCTCCTTTCCGGCCCTATGGCTTTCGATCCTGTGGTTCATGGTGTATGCGACACATTGGATTCGTTGTTTGATCGAGATATTGCCGCAAAGCTTGCCGATCTCGAGGACATGGAGCTGCTCCGGCTATCCCTTTCTAGCCCTCCTCTTTTGAGGCGAATGGTGCAAGAAGGAGACCTGCTGCCGACTAGGCTAGCTAGAGCGATATCCCGGACGGGCCATGGATTTCCTCGAGAACTTTGTAAGAGCCTAAGGCCGATGCTTGTGGATGATTCGCACGCGGCTCTTGCTGAGATACTATTTGAAAGTATCACTCAAGAAGAACTAAAATCCCAGATTGTCCATACCTATCACGTGAACGGGCTTCGACATCCAGATATTCGCTCGGTGCTTTTGGCGTGTGCGCGTAGGCTTGGAGTATCAGTGGGAGTCCGCGATACCGTCTCAGCGCTGCCGCCTAGCAGGCATATCGACTTAATGCTTGAAGAGCTCATTGGGCACAAGGCCGTTGACCTTGAATGGCTGTTGTTCAACGACAACCTCGCCGAGGACCGTCGCCAGACTCTCCTTTATTCAATGCTTTCTTCTGCCTCGCGCAATGAACTGAAGAATCTTCTTTCTTCCACTGCGCTAGTAAGACGGGTATTCGAGGTGCTCGGATTAGAGTTACCTTCGTATGTAAATCTCCTAAGTGTGATTCTTAAAGAGATCGACCTTCCTGTTCTTGATTCGTATAAATGGATCCTCGCTTTGATACCTCGTCTTAGTAAAAAAGACGCGGTGGTTTGGACTCTTAGGGCGATAGAGCTTTCACTTAAACTAAGCGTGAGTAATGTTAGCGCTAAGAAACTAGCAGGCCTTCTCAACGAAGCAGGCTCTGAGCTGTCAGGATCCCGATTCTTCGCGATTGGCCTGAGCGACAGTGTTCCGGCGAAGATTGCGGAGCGCAATATCGAGGCTATGAAGCAGTGCAAAGGCGATGCTCGTAAGCGGCTATGTGCATCGGTCGATGAGCTGGCTGAGCAGTTGGCGAGGCGGCTTCCCCTCGATTTGTCTCTAGAGGCAACCGAGGCGGTGGCAGATCTACTTTGGGAGTCGAACCAAAAGAGCTACACAGCGCTTGAAAGGGCTTCTATTCGATTACTGCCATACGTACTGACCCAGCCATCAGTTTCTGCGTCGCCCCTAATACCAGTTACGTTCCCGATCATTTATCTTGAGTTAGCCCGAGACACGCCGTCCCATTTCATCTCGATGATTTTTCGCTTCGGCGATTGGGACAAGTGCAGAACAGCACGCCAAGGTTTGATAGACGCCTTCATGAAGTCGGACTGGAGAATAGTTGATATTGCTACTGCTGCGGCGCGGTCAGCTGACGCGAAGAAGATATTAGAGGTGCTTACCTACGAACCTGGCGGCTATAAATTACTTGAATTCCTCTCTTCGGAGATTGACTCAGTTCCCGGCACCAGTAGAGGCTCAGTCAGGTACGCGCTAAGTGAGATTCTGGATAAGGATTGACCCTATACACTGATGTGCCGCCCATCTCTAGTTGATCTTCGATAGATACCGAGATCAGCTACCAGTGGCGTTGCCGGCTTTCATTCCATTGAGGGCTACGCCTACGGGCGGCGGAGAGAATCAGGGTGGCGTCCTTCAAACTAAGCACGGCCTTGGTGTGCATATCTCTGTCCTCGAATGAGAGGAGATTTTCGGTATCGAAGGCCTAGCGCCGCCTCGAGGTTGCTCACTCTCCGACGCGATTCAATGCCGCACTGGGATTGGTCGATCGCTGTCGAGATGAACATGGGTGCCTGCGTGGCGAATCCTCAATAGGTATATGTCGGCCGCGCCAAGTCGGGACCTAACACTCGGATTTCGAGATCCCCCACTTGCAGCAGCGCCTTGCGATCCAGTGCCGCAGCAGAAGATCCGACAGTTCCGAACTGGGGAACGCCATTTGGTCCGCTTTTGGCCGGTCTCTGCCGGTCACGACCGGCAGAAGTCGACCGATTCTGTTGAAAAAGTCGGTGTCACTCCGCTTCACCTGCACGGAGTCGCAAAAACGGCCGATTTAGGCATTGCTACGCGAAATCTGGAGCAGTTCAGTTTCCGCAACGACTCAGATTTCAACCTCAGCCACGCACTTCCGTGAGCGAAAATCGCATCGGGAGTTTTTCAACAGAATCGACCCGAAGCGGACTGTCGCATGATGCGCAAATCGCGCCAGGATCGGACGTGCATCACCTCGTTATTTGCCTCATCAAATCTGCTCAGGGCGTCTTGCGTGCAGCCTCCGCTAAAGCTGATGCCACCACCATTAGGCTTTCAGCCTGCGACTCGATGTCGTGACCACCTGTCGTGCCGTCTCGCGCCCCGCTGGCTCGTTGGTACGCAGATAAAAATGCCGCCGAGGCCTGCCGGGGTTGATCGCGTTCCGCATAGAGAGTGGCAACCGCTGCCTCAGCCTTGATCCGGTCGGCGATGCGACGCGAGCTGATCCGGTCGACGAACGATGGCAGTGCATCGGCAATTGTTCCCGCGCTGTCGGTAAAACCAGATCTCCGCAGGGAACGAGCCAACTCAATCAAGACATCTATATCCCAGGCATATACCGAATCGTGGAAGGAATGCGCATACTGGGACCAGGCAGCTTTATACGCCGCCTCCGCACCACTCCGGTTTCCGCCGGCCAGTTCGGATTCTGCCAGGTGTGTCCAACTCTGCGCTCTCAGCCTATGATGCCCCTCGGGCAATTGGCCTATGAAGATCCTGGCTGCCTCCACGTCGCCACGCTTGAGCGCACCTGAGATGATGGTACCGAGAGTTTCGCTTCTATAGTCCACATACAGATTGGCATTGAGGTCGGCAATTATCGCCAGTGCCTCCTCATGATATCCAAGCGCCGCAGCATGTATGGCATAGTCCGGCGCCAATACTTCATCGGAACCATACTGCCTGGCCGCGTCCATATCTCCCAGTTCTATGGCTACTTGTGCCAGCCGCTTGTTCGCTATCCTTCTCGCTGGAACACGGGCGATGCGTTGGGCAGCAGTGAAGCCCGTCTGTACCGTCTGCAACGCGGCTTCTGGAAGACCGGCGCGGATCTGCAATCTGGCCAGAGCGGCGCATGTATGGGCCACCTCTTCCGCATCGGACATCTTATCCAGGCTCGCGACTAGTGGATGGAGCATCCAGGCTTGTAGCCGAACGTCTTCCTTCATCACAAGATCATCCGCCATTCGACGGTGGATGCCAGGCAGCTTCGCAGCAGATGTTAAAGCCTCCTCGTAAACTCGGCGCGCATCCTCTTCATAGCCAAGCTGAAGGTAGGCCATGCTAATACTCGTCAGCGCAAGCCGGCCCACTTCTGTTTGCCGGGCATAGCTCAGCGCCCGCTGCAACAGGTGAAGTCTTTCGCTATCGTCCAGATCGGGCGCTTTCTCTGCGACTTCAAGGAGAATCACTGGGCGCATACCGACCGGCTTTGCTTCAGCGGTTTCTACCGCATCCGCAACGAAACCGGCCAGTGCCTGTTCACGGGCCAGGCCCCACAAACGGGGAGAGATACGTCGCGCCTCAAGGAACAAATTCCTGCTCGCATTGCGCCATTTTCCTTCGTTGACAAGGGACTCGACGCTGGACTTCCCAGCCCACACGCTGTCGTTCAGGCATAGCCCGAGCAAGGCGATGGCGATTATGAAAATCCTTTTCATCTCGTAAAAACCTACTCCATGCGGCGGCGCAATTCTGTGTCCAGGGGCCGGAGACAAGCAACTGCACCTCTCCGTCACGCCGACGGGATTGAACAGTGTCAATGTCGAAGGGCATTCGACCCGCCACCCCAGATAGAGAAAACCCAGTTGAACCTTCAGGACGCGACTCTGGCCTTATTTCTTGCGGCTCGTATTCATCGCACCGACAAAGCGATCAAGACCACTGCTAAGCGATCCCCCTCGGACATAGCTTGACCGGCAAGCCTCTCACCTACGCTCTCCATTGTCTGAGCGAAGGCCTCTATAGACTTTACCGCGTAATCCTCAAGATAATCGCTTGAAGCCGTCGACTGTTGTGACCCTGCCATAACCTGAATCTCCATTTCAGTTGAGTTTTTCTTCAAAATTAATTATGACGCCCTTTAAAAACGCATATATAAGCCCATAAAAACAAATCCAAGCGCTAAAACTTAAAACCAAGAACCCAAGATAATTATTTCGATAAAGTGAGATCAATCTTCCAGAGCTAGCGCTATCCGAAGGGCCATTAAAGACCCACCAAGCGAACCCAAAAAACAACAACCCCATAACAATTGAAACCATCAAGCATGCAATAACTCCAGCCCTCCTTTCAACTTCTGCACAAAAAGATATATACACAGTTGATACGAAAAACAATGGCATAGTAATCCAAAATAAAGACCACATTGAAATTGCCTCGCAGGAAAACCTTGTCGCGCCAGCAAATTTCATAACTCCAGGGATTATTAAATAATACTCACCTGGCAAGCCATTACTAATTGCCTCACAAAAAACAAGCGCCACCATATAAACAATCGCGACGGGAAAAATTAAACAACGATTAAATATCCGAGAGTTTTCAGTAGAAATTTTCATATCAGCTCCAACCTCATCAAGCTAAAACCAAGACGAAACAACGAATAAAACTCACCGCCCCCAAACTCTCATCCTGATACTCCTTAAGCGGACTTAAGAAGTAATCGATCACCTTGCGCTTATCTGTCTTCACTTCCGCCCGCACTGCCACCCCCGGCGACAGGGCAATTTGCTCGTCGCCTACGCGGATAGTGTTTTCCTTCAGCTGGATTCGGGTGCTGTACAACAAGCCGAGCTTTTCATCCTCGATGGCATCGTTGGAGATGCTGATAACTGTGCCGTGCACTACCCCGTATTTGGTGAAGGTGAGGGTCTCGACCTTGATCTCGACAACTTGGCCCGGATGCAAGAAGCCTATGTCCTTGTTTTCCAACATGGCCTCCACTTCCACCGACTGATCGCTGGGGACTATGACCATCAGTGACTGAGCCTCGGTGACCACGCCGCCTTCGGTGTGGATGGCCAACTGCTGCACGGTGCCAACCACCGGGGCGATGAGGCGCGTTAGGCGGTTGCGTTGCTCGGCCTTCTTCAGCTCCTGGGCTAGGGCGGCGGCAAGCTGATCGGACTCATACTGCAAGTCGAGCGTCGCGCGGCGGGTCTGGGCGAGGATGCTGTTTTGCCGGCGCTCGGCCTCTTTCTTCGCGGCCATCAACTCCAGCACGTGGGCTTGCTGCACCAGAAGTTCGCGCTCTTGATCCATCCGCGCCTGCTCCTTTTCCAGCCAGGCGTGTTTACCTACGATGGCCTTGTCCAGCAGGCGCTTGTAATCGGCGGATAACTGGCGGGTGATGGGCAGGCTTTCCTTCAGGGAGGCCACCGTGGCTCTCGCGGCCTGGATTTCTGCCGCCTGTGCGACCCGCCGTGTGGGCGAATACATAACTGCGCAGGCCCGAAAGCAGCGATTCGAACTCATGATGCCAAGCAAGCCGATGGCGATCACATCCAGTGTCGATAAACCGCGATGGACCAGCACCTTGTCCATCACGACCTGGAAGAACAATGGTGTGATCAGGGCAAAGAGCTGCAGTACGAAGGACACCAGCAGCACTTCGCCGAGCAGCTTGCGGTATTTGACGATGGCCGGGATGAACCAGGTGAAATCGAACTTGGATAGCTCGCCGGCGATAGTCGCTTCAGAGCGTATCAACACCAACTCGCCGTTCCAGCGTGCGCCCAGATCAGCAAGGGGCAGGACTTCTGCGCGCTGCGTCCGTGGGTCATGGATCAGCGCCTTGCCATCATCTAGGCGCGCAACGATGAAGAAGCCGCCGTTGGCATCTCCCGCGATGGCTGGTAGTGGGGTATGGCTGAGACGTTCCAGGGTGCTACGCACTGCCTTGGCTTTAAGCCCCAAGTGCTTGGCGGCGAGAAGCAGTTCCGGCAGGGCGAAGGACTCGCCGTGCGGGGTGAACTCATGGACGAGTTGCTCGGGAGAAGCGGCCACATTATGAAAACGGGCCAACATGACCAAACAGGCCAATCCTGTATCGACTTCGGGTGGAACACCCGATTCCTGGTGCGCATCTGACATCTGCATTCCCTTGCACAGACATAGCCTTTTCCGGGGCAGGCTATTCAAACAATTGATGCAATTTACTAGTGGCGTATTGCCATGAGAAGTCTCTACAGGAGAAGGACCTCTCCCCAGGTGAAGAAGCATGGGGCCCGTCACATTTTTTAGCGCGCTCAGTCGAGCGTATGAGCACTGCCTAGCCTGTCTAGTGCACGGAGATCGAGGGGCAGCAGTGGAAAGAATGCGAATGATTAGGAGCGATGATTCGTCATCGCCGTTGGCGCCGCTTCGTGCTGCCTTTGCAGAACACTTACCGAGAAGACACAGGTCATTCCGGGCCTCTGAACTGAATTGCTCATCGCCCTAGGAGCCTGGTTCGCCCTATGCGGTCCCGCGAGGGAATGTGCGCTACTGGAGGCAGGGCAACTGGCCCGGGCGCCAGAAACTGACATTCATACTCTGGCGCGAGCAGCTTGATCTATCCCTTGCTGACCTGCACCCGCCAATCAAATTGGACGCATGCCAATTTCGGATAACGTCCCACTTCGGCCCTTCTTACTCTTAGGCGACACAGCCGATGCGTCGGCATGAAAGCTATTGCAGATCTCCAGGCCAGAGCTGCCGACGGGACCTCCTGCGATTCAGATCCACCATCGAAACAAGAGGAGCGACTGGTGACCGAAACTGAGCTGCTGAAGCGCAGAAATAAACTGTTGGGCAAGGCTGCGCCGCTGTTCTATGACGAGCCACTGCACATCGTGCGTGGCGAGGGCGTCTGGCTGTTCGACGCCGACGGCAAGCGCTACCTGGACGCCTATAACAACGTACCTGTGGTTGGGCATTGCAACCCAAAAGTTGTCGAAGCGCTCAGCCGTCAGGCCGCCCAACTCAACATTCATACCCGCTATCTACATGAGAATGTGGTCAATTACGCGGAGAGACTGACAGCTACGTTCGACACTTCGCTGGACATGGCCTTTTTTACCTGCACCGGCAGCGAGGCCAATGAACTGGCCTTGCGGATTGCCAGGATGACGACCGGGGCCAAAGGCATCATTTGCTCAAACTGCACCTACCACGGAAACACCGCGGCGGTGGATGAGTTGTCAACCATGTTCACCGGCGGCCGGTCCAGCAGCCCCACAGTGCGCACGGTGCCATTTCCCGATCTGTACCGCCCTCTCAACGGTCTGCAAGGCGATGCACTGATCGACGCATATGTCGCTGAAGTAGCCAAGGCCATTGAATCGCTGAAGGCAGCCGGCGTCGGCTTCGCCGGACTGCTGTTCTGCCCCATCTTCGCGAACGAGGGCCTGCCCAGCGCTCCCCCGGCGTACGTACAGAAAGTGGCTCGTTTGGTTCGCGATGCAGGTGGTCTACTGATATTTGACGAGGTGCAGTCGGGCTTCGCCCGCACCGGGCGGATGTGGGGCCAGGACTTGGTCGGTGTAGTCCCGGACATAGTCACCATGGGTAAGCCCATGGGCAACGGTCATCCGATCGGCGCTGTAGTGTCACGAGCAGACATCGTCAACGCATTCCGTGAGCGGGTGATGTATTTCAACACCTTTGGAGGCAATCCGGTGTCCTGCGCAGCAGGGCTCGCCGTGCTGGAAGTGATCCAGGAAGAGCGACTGGTCGAGCACGTTGCGCAGGTGGGCGAGCATACGCTCAAGGGGCTGCGCGAACTCCAGCAGCGCCATGAAGTAATCGGCGACGTCCGCGGCACGGGGCTGTTCTTCGGCATCGAGCTGGTGCTGGACCGCGAGCGCAAGCTTCCGGCGGGCGACCTAGCCAAGCGCGTGGTCAACTTGATGAAAGATCGCGGCGTACTAATCAGTCGCCTAGGCCCGAATGACAACGTGCTTAAAGTCCGTCCGCCATTGCCGTTCACGACCGAGCACGCCGACCAGTTCATCAACACCCTCAACGATTGCCTGGCAACCCTCTAGGAGCCGCCCCATGAGCTTACAATCCGAAATCAGCCAGGACGAAATGCTGGCGAATCTACAGGCGCTGGCGCTGGCGTCGTTGCAGCACTGGGAAATCAACTGCCTGAACATCTCCCTGATCAAGTACCGGGAAAACGCGGTATTCAAGGTCGAGACTACCAACGGCAACCGCTTCGCGCTCCGCGTGCACCGTGCCGGCTACCACTCGGACGAGGCACTGCACTCCGAACTACAGTGGATGGCCGCACTGCAGCAATTTGGGATCGATGTGCCAGTCGTGGTGCCGACCGTCACCGGTGATCTGTTCATCCTGTCAACCCTACCCACGACCGGCGACACGTTACAGATCGATCTGTTCGAGTGGATCGAAGGTAGCCAGCTCGGCACGGCCGAAGGCGGTCTAGGCGACGATGTTCAGCAGATCGAGCACACCTATCGGACTATTGGCAGTATCGCCGCACGCCTTCATGAGCACGGCAAGCAGTGGTGCCTGCCTGCGGGATTCAAGCGCCACGCCTGGGACGAGAATGGCTTGGTCGGCGAACAGCCCTTCTGGGGACGCTTCTGGGAGCTAGGCAGTCTCAGCACAGCGCAACGCGAGCTGATCTTGACCGCCCGGGAAATCGTTCGCTCCGAATTGCAAACGATGACCACGCTTCCCGAGCACGCCGACTACTACGGCCTGATCCACGCCGACTTCGTGCCTGAGAACCTCATGCTTTCGGGCGACACAGTCCGTCTACTGGACTTCGATGACGCGGGCTTCGGATGGCATCTATTCGAATTGGCTACGGCACTGTACTTCATCCGTACCGACACAAATTTCACTGTTGCCCGCGACGCGCTGATCGAAGGCTATCGTGCGCACAGGGCGCTGCCGGATGAAGTGCTGGCCAAACTGCCGGTCTTCATGATGGCTCGCGGCCTCACCTACCTCGGCTGGGTTCATACCCGAGAGGGTACAGACGTAGCCCGCGAACTTGCCCCTTTCGTAACCGACCTGGCTTGCAGCCTCGCTACCGAGTTTGTCGAGACCCATGGTAACTCCAACCAAGCAGCTCACTTTGCCAATCATTGAGGCCAGGCCTCCCGCAAACGCGCCTAAAACAACAAAGAGGTGAGACATGTTCAAACTGCAAGGAAAAGTGGCCGTAGTCACCGGTGCCAGCCAAGGCATCGGCCAGGGCATTGCAGAGGTGTTCGCTAAGGCGGGCGCCCACGTCGTGGTGGTAGCCCGTAATGCGGAAAAAGGCCGCAAGGTCGTCGCCGAGATCATGGCTGCCGGGGGCCGTGCGCAATGGCTGCAGACCGATCTCAGCACGGCCGACAACGCCAGACAACTGGTCCAAGACGTGCTCGCCGAGCACGGAACACTAGATATTCTGGTGCACAACGCCGGGGTGTTCCCGATGGCGACAATTGACGACCTGGCCGACGCTCAGCTCGAAGAAACCTTAGCGGTGAACCTGAAAGCCGCCTTCTGGCTGACCCAGGCGGTTACGCCATCAATGCGCGAACGCGGCCACGGCCGCATATTGTTCACGTCATCGGTGACTGGCCCGCGAGTGGCGATGCCGTTGCTTGCGCACTATGCGGCCAGCAAGGCCGGGCTGAACGGATTCATCCGCGCCGCCTCGCTCGAATACGCTCGAGACGGCATCACCGTCAACGCGGTCGAGCCCGGCTTCATCCTCACCCAGGCGATGGACCAACTCATCAGCCGCGAAGAACAGGTGGAAATGGCCACTCAGGTGCCGATCGGGCGCCTCGGCCACCCGCACGACATCGGCCACGCAATGCTCTACCTGGCAAGCGACGAGGCAAACTACGTCACCGGCCAGAGCATCATCGTCGACGGTGGATCATGCACACCGGAAAGTTCAGTTCAATTGCAAGGCTTCTACGCAGAGCGTGGCCGATAAGCTTCAGATAGCAGACCGCTTGGGTCATAAGCCCAGATTAAGCCTCTTGGCTTGAGACTCTTGGCTCAGAGGGCTGCCAGATGTTTGGGATGGCAGCCCCTTTGGTTAGGTGGCCTAGAGTCAATTGAGGGCCAGCAGTTCACCCTGCCCCAGCCGAATGGACACTGACTTACGGTTGAGGAGGACTCCAAGGCGGACCCATGACCTAGAGCAGGCTTCGTTCTCTCGAAACAACGTGAAGCGGTTTAGCGGATGCTTAATTGCCGAGACGCGAACCCTGATGACGTCATGCATTAACCATAACAACAAAGAATTGCTCCTATGCGCATCGCCTCGTTGACTCCGCTCCTTCTGTTGTCTTTTTTCGCCCAAGCCGAACCCTTGGCAGAAAATCTACAGACCATTCGGTACTTGGCCTTCAGCGCAGGAAGCCATTTGCTCCTGCACTTCAACCCGAATCAGATCGACAACGATCCACGCTATGCCGAACGCTATCACCACGACTTAAAAAGGATCCAGCAGTTAGTTGTCATGGTGGGAGACCCGGCGCTCGAACAGCTCACTGATCAGCTGGCCAGGGAAGTTGCCGAACTTGAGAGTCAGCCGAAAAGCGATGCTCAACTCCGCCCCTTGTGGATCAATCCAATCCTGCAAACCCAGTCAACGCTGGATCAGATCGCCCAAAAGCGTTACATGCCACTCAGCCCCAAAGGTGGGTCGCGCTTAACCATCGATCGGTTGAGCCTGGATGTACAACGCCTGCTGCTGCTTTACCAAACCCGCACGTTCGGCTCGCTGGGCGTCTACATCGAAGAACTCAAGGAAGACGCACCGGAAACGCTGGATCGTCGTATTACAGAAGGCTTCTCAGAGTTGGCCCGCACGCAATCGCAATCTGCCGGTGAGATTGCCAAGCTTAGCCGCATGTACGAATTCGTTCGCCCGCGCTTGCTGAAACTGGAACTGGGCGCCGTTCCTAGCGGCGCTGCCTACTATCTTGCCCAGATCGGAGATGGGCTGGCTCAGCTCTCCGAGCAGGAGGTGCGGGATACCCAATGAGCCCCAAATTCATCCACCAAGTGCCGGCATGACTGACACTAGCTGGCCTGACGCCGAGCCCTGCCTGCGACCTCAGGCCCTTCCGAGCCATCTGGACCAGATTGCCGCTGTGCGGCAGAGATTAGGTTAATTGCGGAGCGATGTGGGGGGACATGATGTCTGCCGTCGATCAAATTATTACCGAAGTTCTAACTCTCGAAACCGCGCTCTATCACGCCTACGCGCGCCTTGCAGCCAGAACTGACGGTGAAGCCTTGCACGACCTACGGATCAATCTGCGCCGCCTGCGGAGCCTCTTGTATCCTCTGCGCGGGAAAGCAGGTGTCGCCGGACTGGAGGAGGCCTTGTCAGGTGTCGGGAAGCTGACGACCCCGGTGCGCGACTTGGAGGTTTTGATCGATGAACTCCGTCGCAATGGGCTTACCCAAGCCGCAAAAGTCAGATCGCGCAGGTTGTTCTCGAGCTATGCCGACATAGTGGAAAGCACGGTGCTCCATCAGCTCTTCGTCAGCCTGGATGAATGGCCTGAATCGTTTCGTGCCGCTGAGCAGCGCGGTGAGTTGAAGCAACTGAACCGATTAATTGCCCGGCGCCTAACGATGCAGGTTGAGCGGCTGAAAGCTGCCTTGGTAAGCCCGGATCATGATCCTCATCGGCTTCGGCTGCTGGTAAAACGCGTTCGTTACGCGACAGACGCGTATCCAGCCTACTCTTCGATCTCATTTAAGGCCGTGATGGTCTTGAAAAGTGTGCAGTCTGCTCTGGGCACTTGGCACGACCGCTACCAATGGTGCCGGATAGCCGAGCAGGAGCCAGACCTGGAGGCACTCAGCCGGCACTGGCATGCCCAGGCAAACGTGGCTCTGGCGCAGGTGCAGACAGAACTGGCCCGGCTTGCCGAACTGCTGCCGGCTAGCACTCGCACCTAGAACAATTGCTGCCGTACTCGCCGGTGATCAGGTCAGATCGCCTATTAGCTCATCACAGCTTGGCGGAAGGTCGTGCGGCGCCTCCAACCGGGCTTGAAGCCGCTCAGCAAACACTCGGGCTTCCTGTTCAGTGCGAAAGTCGACTTTGCCTATGCGGTCAGAGTAGTAGGCAGTCTGAATACTTGCCTTCGACCGCACTTACTCCGCCTCAATCTGCTCGGAGCCGGAACGTCGACGCTCACAATGGTTGGACACTATCAGCCCCGCATGCAGAAGCTCGAAAGGGGACTCACCGGACGCATACGGCCTAGCGTCCGGCATCGCCATTCCGACAGCATGCATCTAGAAAACCTGGCCATTCGCCCTGCGTCAGCTCTGGCAAACAGCCAATAGATGCGCCCCCTTCAACCGCACGACCATTCAGCACCTGGGAACCTGGCAACAAACACTCGTTGACTTCAAAAAGCATGACGACCACAGGACGTTTGATCGAGGCGATCAAGGCTAGCGCTTGGACCTGCTGTCAGCGATAGGCTCGTGGAACAGCGGGTTGCGCTCCAGGGGCGTCATCTGCAGCCAACCGCTCTCCACCAAGCGCAACAGAGATACCAATTGCTCTACGCGCTGCATGTCGCCCTCGAACTCTCTGAGACCATCCAGACTTGTCGCCGCCAGCAGGGTCACGGCGGAATCGATCAGCCCCATGCCTTTAGAAGTCAGACGGATCAGCTGGCTGCGCCGGTCGAGGGGATCGGCGACCCGTTCCACCACGCCCTTCTCGACCATCTTGTCAGCGCGATAAGTCGCTGCCCCGGAAGTCACCTTGAGCAACCTAAACACGTCGGTAGGCCGCATGCAGTATGGCTCGCCACTACGCCGCAGAGCGAACAGCAGCATCAGCTCCTTGTGGTCCAGTCCGAGCCTGTCTCCGATCTCGGAAATGTGTTGATCGATGAGCAACGCCAAGCTTCGGATGCGCAGCACGATGGAGAGGCCGGTGTGGTCGAGATCTGGACGCTCTCTCTGCCACGCCTGAGCAATCGACTCAGGGCTGGCCGTGGGGGAAAACAAGTCGGTCATGGTTATCCAGCAAGAGAGTGAAGAACTGATGATATCCGATCCATCCCTTCTTGCGGCGAGGTGCGCAACATACGCACAGCTCCAGATAGCCACGTCAGCCAAACACCTTGACAGCCCATCTGACGAGGGATAGCCTGATTTTATCTTAACATCTAAGATACATCATCGTTAAGATAACACCCACCTACCCGGTTCGAGAAACCCACAAGAACAAAGGTGTCCGCATGTTAACTGCTGAACAAAACCGTCTTCTGACGGACGTCGCCCCAGGCACCCCCCTGCACAATTACTGGAAAAAGCAATGGATTCCTGCCCTGCGCAGCGAAGCGCTGAAACCCGGTGGTGCCCCCCAAAAAGTCGAACTACTTTGCGAGAAATATGTGGCCTTTCGCGGCGACGACGGCAAGGTCGGCTTCCTCTACGAAACCTGCCCGCACCGCGGCATCTCCCTAGCCCTTGGGCGCAATGAAGGCAATCGCCTGACCTGTATCTTTCACGGCTGGAGCTTTGATGCCGACGGCAACTGCACACGCATGCCCACCGAGAAAGACCAGAGCTTCTGCCAGAAGGTGAAAGGTCAAGGCTTTAAGGTCCGTGAAGGCGGTGGGATCGTTTGGGCCTATCTGGGCGAAGGGCAACCGCCGAAGTTCTGCGACTACGCGTTCACCTACCTCACCCGCGAACATGCCCGTCCTCGTGCGTCATACAACGAAGCGAACTGGCTGCAGAATGTCGAGACGCTGCTCGACTCCGCACACATTGGCCTGCTGCATCATGACACCACCGCCGACGCCAGCTTGCCCCAGGCCGGCCTGCAGTTGGTGACCGGCAACGACACCCCAAAGTACACCCTGGAGCAGCGCTCCTACGGGATGCGTTCGTACTCCCTGCGCAGTAGCGGAAGCGAGAACGACTACCTTCGGGTCACCGAGTTCGTCGCTCCGGGCACTGCCTTCATCGGCACCACCGATGCCGAAGCCGGCTTCCTGATCATCGTGGTGCCGGTCAACAACACCCGGAGCCTGCAGTGGTACATCTACTGGGACACCCGGCAGCCGATCGACAATAACCTGCCGGACTTTGCCCTGCTGGGCACTGACGATTCAGACGACAATTTTGCCGCTTCGCGCCAAGGTACGCCGAACTACGGACAAGACCGCGAAGCCATGCGTGCGAGCAAGAGCTGGAGCGGTGTACCGGGCGTGATCTTCGAAGACTACGCGGTTGCTGAGAGTATCCCGATTGTCGACCGCACTCGCGAGTTCCTCGGCAGTGGCGACTTGGCGATCGTGCGCCTGCGCCGCGAACTGATGGAACGCATCCGACAGTCGGAAGCTGGCGAGGACTGCCTTCAGGCCGAAGCCTCCGACTACCGAGCGCTACGCGCCTTGGCGGAAATCATTCCAACCAATACCAATATTCAAGAGTTCACTGAGCAAAAGCTGCAGGATCGCAAAGCGAGCTTCGCATGACCTACAGCCGCCCGGCGAATGACGGGCGGCCTTAACGTTTGGCAAGACCGCAATAGCCCGCGACCTGCGCGGTTTGAGGTAGATATGAATTCGCCCATCACATACTCGGTGTATGTAAAGTCCATCATCTTCGAGGCGAACAATGTGCTCGCCTACGAACTGCGCCCTGTGAAAGACGTCAAACTTCCCCTGTTTTGCGCCGGAGCGCACATCGACCTGATTATCGAGGGAATCACGCCTCGTAGCTACTCGCTGCTCAACGACCCGTGCGAGACCAACCGTTACGTAATTGCCGTGGCCAAGGATACTAAGAGCCGTGGCGGGTCCAGGCTGATCCATGAAAAACTGCGGGCCGGGGACCGGCTACAGGTCAGCGCTCCGAAGAACTATTTCCCGCTGGCCGAAGGAGCACACCGGACCACACTTATCGCCGGGGGTATCGGCATCACCCCGCTATGGAGCATGGCTCAACGGCTAAACGCACTGGGCGCGCCTTGGGATCTGTTCTATTTCGCCCGCAATCGCGAAAGTGCCGCACTGCTGGAACGCATAGAGCGGTCATCTGGTACCGGCCACTTGCATCTCAATCTCGCACTAGATATCGAAGCCACGATCGAACGGATCCAAGCGATCTTTGCCGAAGACGATGGCGAGCGACATTACTATTGTTGCGGCCCCAGCGGGATGCTGGAAGCATACAAGGCCGCTGCCGCGAAGGTCCCGTCCGAACGAGTCCATTACGAAAGCTTCGCGCCAATGCAGGAAGCCAATACTGCCGGCGGCTATGAGGTATCGCTGGCCAGGACGGGCAAGACCCTAATGATTCAGGAAGGACAGACGCTCCTGGATGCACTATGTGAAGCCGGAGTCGAAGTTATGAACTCCTGCCGCGAAGGCATTTGTGGCGCCTGTGAAGTACGGGTGCTGGAAGGCATTCCGGATCACCGTGACTCCATTCTTAGCCATGCCGAGAGAGAAGCAAACAAGACCATGTTTGTCTGTTGCTCAGGGAGTAAGTCGCCTAACTTGGTACTAGATCTCTAAGCTCAACCGCGGCGGGTAGTTGAACGAACGGTTGGATAATGTTAGAGCCCCATCGTGAGCTTCTTGGGTTACGGGGAAATGTAGTAGATAGTTGGGAGGGGGCTAGAGCAGCCCCTCTTCTATCCCAGTAGCACGATCAATCGCCCCCCGCCCACTAGGACGAACGAATTCGCGAGGGCAACGGTTATCGTCAGTATCAGCCAGGTCAGGCGTTTCGTACTAGTCAAAACTCGGCTTCTATCCTGCCGATCTGGACTATAGCAAGTGAAGCGTACTCACCCAATTCCCTTCTTGAAATAGTGAGAAGACTGGATAGGTCGACCATGATGGAGAGTTTGCTCCCTACGAGCATAATGTAAACTGTTTCACCAAGCCTCTTCTGCTTGACCATTTCAGTGAACTATATTCTGGATACGGCGTTATCAATCGCCCCCTCCAACCCCGACCTATTCTAAATAACTACGTGCCAGCCCAATCAGGGCTATGCCATTAATAAGTCGGGTTGCGACTAGCCTTTCCGTTACCAGCAATTTGGTCGTTTACCGGGGCCGATAACCAACGTAGCGATCAGCAGTACCGGAAACGCTGCCACACACTGCCACTAGCAAGAATGCCCATTCAATCTTATGCCTAGCAGTCTTATTACGATTATTCTCCTTGACACCCCATAACCTTGACCTTGCGGAATTAAAATACGCATACAACTTTCCGCCAAATGAGTCCTACTCAAAAAAATGGCGACCTTGCTTATGGCAATGTCGCCGAGCCCAATGAGGCGAAGCTTGGCAATATGATGGGGCACAGGACTAGGCTTTTGACCCAAGCCAGTGGCATATGACTCTAACGAATCACATGGCTTTCAACTGAATGCTCACATCAATCATGAGCACCCAAGATTACTTATAGAAATAACAGCCAAGCCAAATTTTACTATACTACATATCCGGACCCACCAGAAACTTCAATCCAAAAAAAATGCTGCACATCCTTTCGAATGAGCAGCATAAAGTGCGACGTCAATCGCAACCACAACTAATAAAGTGAAACCTATCTATCTAGACTCAGCGCTTTTGATGCCTAGCGATGCGGATCATTTAGCGCAAGCTATCACCCACTAGAGAATCGGCCGAGAACGCATCCTTAGCAAAGCGCGGCACGAGCGCATACTGCTTCGGTTTATTGTTGATGATGGCCTCAAAACCAGTACCAGATACGAGGTCATTGAAGCCAAAACTGGTCATGACCACTGCTGGAGCGTCAGGTGCAACAACAGCGTCCGCATGAAGTGTCTTCCAGAGTTGACCTTTTGCGTCCCAGCGGTCACCTAGCAGACAGATCCAGCTGTCCTCGTCGCAGTAGTAGCGACTCCTAACTGCCTGGTGGCGCTTGCCGCTGCGCAAGTTGGCTTCTACTACCCAAACCCGGTGCAGTTCCCAGCGTACGTGATCAGGATTGAGGTGGTGCTCAGATATCAGTTCTGCGTCATCTTTGACCTGAAGCGCACCGTTACTGTTATAAGGTACATACTTCTCCTGTTTACCTATAATCTTCCAGTCGAAGCGATCGAGCCGACCAGCAAAGGTCGTGACTTCGTCGAAACTCATTACGCCAGCGGTGGCCGGTGATGGGGTATCGCAACAGGCGTTTGGCAGTTTGCGTACCCGACGCTGACCAACGAGATAAACCCAGGCTTGTGCCTTGTCGCCATCAAAGTTTTCGACTCCGGCGAGCGCCTCGCCCGCACGAATTGCCGGTCCCGTGGTGTCCAGGCGGCTCCTCCAGTAATTATTGGTCTTAGCCAACTCCTCAAGACTGCTATCCGGCAAGTAGTAGGGCATTTCGATATCTTGAACCAGATCAGAAACCATTACTGCTTTGCCATTTGCAGTAAGCTGGTAGCCCTTAAACATCTGAGATGTTGAAATTCCGCGCCAGCGCAGCACGTGATTCCACATTACTTCCGCGCCGCTTTGCGGGATGGGGAAGGGAACTCCGCCGTAGACACCCTCCGGAATGTCGCCGTTCATCTTGCCGCTGGTCGCATTCTTGAAGGTATTGTCATACACCCACTTCGGTGCTGCTGCAGTACGGTGGGTTTTGTAGACGTTGATTCGGAAGCTCTCAGGGTACTTCTTCAGCAGTGCCTTGGTACCATCAGTGAGTTTATCGGCATACTGATCGGCATTCGCAGGCGTAATGGAGAACAGAGGCTTCTCATCCTTGAATGGATCACCACGACGCCCGCCGGGCTCGTCTCCGGGGATTGGCGTGGTGTAGCCGCCGGTCCAGGCCGGGATGGTGCCATCCTTGTTCCCAGCCCGCTCGGCACCGAAAGGCGTAAGTTCTTTATTCAGCTTCGCCGCTTCTTCGGCAGAGACGGCCGCAAACGTTTCAGGACCGAACGATAGCAGGGTGACTAACAGCGGGGTGAATAGTTTATTCATCTTATTGTTCCTGTATTTTAAACTCACGATGGCGCGGCACATTGGTAGCGCCCCCTAAGCGTTGTTACTGAAACGCTCCCTGCGTCGGGCTCGAGAAACGGGATAGAGGGGTCGAGGCTCTTGAGACACTAGTCACTAAGATCAAGCGAGTCAGGTCTTGGGCTACACGCCGCCGGCTGTTCTTTAGTGCCCCTGCCATGGCTGAGCCACAAATATCGGGACCTCGAAAGGTCGACGATGGCAGGACTGCTTGTCATTTCCTATCTCCTCCGTCGAAGGCTGTCTTGGTTACGACAGGAAGCGTGACCGCCCCTCCACCACTAAGTGAAACGGCACCTCGCGACAATCCTGATGTCTGCAAGATTACGAGCCGAAAAAGTGCGGCGTTAGCCAAATTTGGCACCGCAAAAACAGATCATGATCACGCTAAGAATCCGAGCTACCTTGCCCAGCATCGGTGGGCAAGACTTTAAGCACTCATCCGGGCCTCTAAGGCTTCAGAGCTGAAATGCACGGCACGCTGTGGCTCCGTCGGCGGCTGTAGGTAGTTTCGATGTAGGACTGCTCGTGAAGAGCTCGCCGTGGACCCCAGGCGAAAAGATGCGCTCAGCACAGGCATTTTTTAACAGCTGCCTTTCACGCTCATGCGTAAGCGTCCAGCCCCTGGTCGGTGCCCTGCGCGAAGCGGTGCTTGCCCAATGCGTGATCCATGCCGACGAAACCCCGGTGCACTGTCGCTCGCAATCTGAGCACGTTCAGTTGGTTGGGCTCGCGCACGGCGTACAGCCTTGTGCCATTTATAGGGAAATTAGGCGAATTATCTTTTCAACATAATTTATAGTGATTCTTATTCGTGAATGCTCGTCGAGCCCTCTCGCATTGACTCACACCTTGTCCGCTCCACACCTGACCTTCGTAAGGAGCATTAATCGCATGTTGCTGCGCTGCACCATCGCCCTTGGCGCAAGGATCAGGAAGGTGTGTTCGCCGCACGCTTACGCTCATGCTGCATCGGAAGTGATGAGCGCGGATCAGCTCCTGGTGAGCCACCGAACAGCGCTGAATGCCGCGGACGACGATGACGTCATGAGGCTAGTGCGTCTCCGCACCTCCATGCGCAGAGCATCTCAAGCAAGATCATCCCTCAGCCGCCCGCTCATGACCCAGCGAATCATCATCCGGGAATACTGAATGGTCACAGAGCCCTCCACGCCTTCCTAACAGCCGTTACCAGCGAGGCCTGGGCGTGCCAATTTTGGCTAACGTCTACGGCCCTTCATTTGCAATCTTCCCCTACGTGCATGCCGCGCGTCCTTAGCGACAGGGTGGGAGCCAAGCACCACCGCTCCGATCCTTGCCGGAATTGATCCCGGCGAAGCTCTTGAACCGGTTTATACCCGTAAGGTTACGGAGGTTTCTTCGCTTTTCCTCGATTTACAGGACCAGCCTGCAATCCTGCGTCTCAGTAGACGCGAACCGATGGTTCAGAGCTTTTGAATGGCAATTGACATTGGAACATTCCTCCTAGGGGCTACCTCGTATTGACCTCTGGGTATGCCTTGACACCGAGAGCTTAAAAGGAGGCAGGCAATGAGCTTAGAAGACTTGGCGTTCCGCTCGGCAACCGAGCTGCTGGGGCTACTTCGCACAAGGAAGATCGGTGCAGTCGAGCTGTTGAAGCTACATCTGGAGCGCGTCGAGAAGCACAACCCCGCGCTTAACGTAGTCGTGGCACTGGATGGAGAAGGAGCACTAGAGGCTGCCCGCAAAGCGGACAATTTTCCGGAGACGGATCTACCTCCGCTCCACGGGCTACCAATGACAATCAAAGACACCTACGAAGTCGTTGGCATGCCTGCCACTTGCGGCCTGCCCCTTCTCGCCGATCATCGGCCACAACAAGATGCAGAAGCAGTGGCACGGCTCAAGGGGGCAGGAGCGGTAGTCTTCGGAAAAACGAACGTACCTCCCGGCGCCTTCGACTGGCAATCCTATAACCCGATCTACGGGACTTCGAATAATCCCTGGGACGCCTCGCGCACACCAGGCGGGTCGTCAGGCGGTGCCGCAGGAGCCGTCGCCGCAGGCCTTACTGCGCTTGAGCTTGGTAGTGATATTGGCGGCTCGATTCGCTGCCCGGCCCACTTCTGCGGAATATTTGGCCACAAGCCCAGTCACGGCGTGGTGCCGATGCGTGGACACATACCACCGCTTCCAGGACGCTTTATGCGTTACGAGCTTGGTGTCTGCGGTCCGATGGCGCGCAGCGCAGCAGATCTGGAATTGGCCATGGACGTGCTGGTTGCACCTTCCGAGCTTCAGCTGCCCGCGTGGAGTATCAATATTCCGCCGAGCCGCCATGAACGCCTGCAAAACTTCCGTGTCGCCCTGTGGACTGACGACAGCACCTATGCGGTCGATTCGCAATACCAGGGAGCGATTGAAGCATTTGCGCAAGACCTGCGCCAACTGGGAGTGAAGGTTGATTTACGCGCGCGGCCGGAACTAGATCCGCAAGTCTCTTACGAGACATACCTGATGACTCTACTGCCATATGTAGGGGACCTGCCGCAGCATGTACTACAGGAAGTGTTCGACACAGCGGCCTCGCTTTCGCCGGGCGATGGCAGCTACACAGCGCGCGCGGCCCGAGCATGGTCCATGCGCCATTGTGAATTCTTCGCTGTGATAGAGCAGCGTGAACGCCTCTATCGGAGTTGGCGCAATTTCTTTACCAACTACGATCTCGTGATTTGCCCGGTAATGCCCACAACTGCATTTCCACATGATCACGTCGGCAGCGACTCTGCAAACCCGATAGCCATTGGGGACCTTCGCAACTTGATGGTCAACGGCCGTCCCCTACCCTACTTCGACGGATTGCAGTGGTCTTCTCTCGCAACCGTTGCCGACCTGCCAGCTACGTCGATCCCTATTGGTCGTTTCATCGATGGATTGCCGATGGGGGTGCAGCTGATTGGCCCCCACCTGGAAGACCGCACGCCGCTACGCTTTGCCCAACTCGTAGAGCAAGTACTCGGTGGTTTCAAGGCTCCGAGTGGGTACGCCTCAGAGTGAGCTTCGGTAACAGTCACACAACTTTGTCGGTGAAGCCAAATCGTAGCGTGGTCTTCCTGAATGTGCGGCGCCAATATTCACCCAAGGAGCAAAACCATGATTGAGATCGCCTACTTAATTACCAAGGATCACGATGATATTGAAGCAGCAATTCGTAAGTTCGAGGAAACCTTCAATTCTGGAGATATTCGCAGAGCGGTCTGGGAGGTATATACGGAGGAAGCTCAGATTCTTCCACCAGGCGGACCGATAATCGTAGGACGAGAAAGCATCGCTAATTTCTGGGAAGAATCCGCACAAAAAATTGGATTAAAGAGCCTAAAGTTAACAACTATGCATCTGGAGCTTCACGGCGATTGGGCGCACGAAATCGGAAAGGTAGTGCTGTCGCTTGTTGACGGGACGGAAGTTCATGCCAAGTACATGGTGATTTGGAAGCGCCTGAACGGACTATGGCTCTGGGATATAGATATCTGGAACATGGATGCCTAATTCACCAACTCAATAACGGACATCTAAACCAGAAGTCATTAATTCAGGAGACAATGCGATGAATGACCCCATCCAACGTACGCTGATTTTCGGCGGTCCTATTTTGACCCAGAACGAAGCGCGTGAAACTCACGAGGCCCTGGTTCTTGAGGGGGATACCATCCTCGCTACGGGGCCCCTCGAAGAAATGCGAGCGCTCGCGGGCTCTTCCGCGCGGAAGATCGATGTTGATGGAGGGGCTGTGATGCCCGGCATCATCGACAACCATCCTCATTTCCTTCACCTGGCAAGCTTCGACGCACTCTGCGTCGACCTGTACGACGCCCGCGATCACGATGACATACGGGCGCGCATTCGAGAGCGAGTAGCTGTCACACCGACAGGCGGATGGATCGTAACGACGCCAGTTGGTGAGCCGCATTACTTTATCCGCCGCTCCTGGCGGGACCTGTCCGAAGGTCGTCTGCCGAACCGATACGAGCTGGATGCCGCCGCACCGGACCATCCTGTTTGGATTCAAGCGTATGCCCCCCAAGTGCCTAACATCAGCGTGATGAACTCGAAGGCCCTGCAGGTCCTCGGACTTGGTCGAGATCTCCCCGATATCGTGGACGATGTTTGGATCGAAAAGGATGAGCGCGGTGAACTGACCGGTATCTTTCGCGGCAGCGTGACGAACTACTACAACCCCAGCGCCTTCTGGATGACTCGCGTCGTTTCGCAAATGCCGCCGCCGCCGGAAGACATCTGGTATTGGGGGGGACTCGCTGGACAAGTCAGAGCGGCCAAACAGGGTGTGACAGCATGCTATGAAGCGCACGCGATGGATGCCTCTCATATTGCGGCATACCAGCGCGTTCGAGACGAGGGGCGCATGACGATGCGCGTCATGGCCGCCCTCGATGCTGCCCCTACAGCCTTTGATTTCGGCTTGAATCTGACCGAAGAGGGTGCCTATAAGAATTTCGAGCTTGCCTTGAAGCTTTCACAAACGAGCGACCCGTACTATCGGGTCAACGGCATGTCGTTGGCCCGAGGCGGCGGTGCCTGGTCTGGTTTTCTCCGAATCGACCAAACATACAAGGATCCGTACGGCCGCCCAGCCAATGGGCATACCTTCGTACCGCAAAACATCGAGCGCGCCGCCATCGAGTTCAGCCTGCGCAATGACGTTCGACTGAACATGGTGCAAGGAGGCTATCAGGACCACCGGGAATTTTTAGAATCCTTGGAGCCGTTCCTAGCGCAGTGGGATGTGCAGGCCAGAGAATGGATTATGCAACACAACATCCTCATCGATGAAAAGACCATCGAACGCTATGCCAAGCTGAATTTCCATTTTACCAGCAGCGCCAGCTTCTGCTGGGGCAAGGGCGACCTCTACCAAGAACGCATTGGGGAGCATGTGCTCAAGGATCTCGTGCCCATCGGTAAGATGATGGCCTCCGGCGCCAACGTTGGATTGGGCTCGGATTGGGGACCTGCCAGCACCTTCGAACATATGGCGCTCGCCGAGACACGGGAGTTTGCTGGGTCTGGGCGCCGGCATCTCGGCCCGGGTAACGCAATTACCCGCCAACAAGCACTTGATGCCTGGACGGTGAACAATGCTCGATTGATGCAGTGGGAAGGTATCGGCGCGTTGAAGCCTGGATACAAGGCTGATCTTGCCATCGTTGACCGCAATGTCTTGACCTGCAGCCTCGATGAGCTAGCAAAGACTCAAGTTCTCAGAACGACAATGGGAGGCAAGGACGTTTTTGACACCGGGGTCATAACTCGAATTGACGAACTGGAGCTACCCGCCGAACGTTTGCAGCCCCTGAAGCAGACTTCGACGTCGGGCCGACAGGCTGGGCACGTTTGCGGTACTCATTGTAATCACTCTTAAGAATGGTCTGAATTAGCCCCGAGTTTTCCAATTCGGCAGCCAGTCACCTCAAAAAACTGCGAAGCAGGCGGTGGGGTAAATTTTCAAGCTCCGCCGCTGTTCCGACACTTTGCCTGAGGATTTTCCCACGTTACGGGCGCACCTCCCCCGCTGCCCAGCAAATGTCGGCGAGCCATCCAAGGGCTCGACAGCGCGAGCAGCATTGCCCAACTGCGCCGTATCCATGAGGAGACATCGGCAAGGCTGGCAAACCAATCTGCGACGCCGCGAACCAAGCAGAAACTTGGCATCGGCGCCGAACCAGTTTTGCAGCAGGCGCGATGCGCAACATAGTTTCCAGCAGACACGGCAGAAGACCGATGTCAGCCTTAGAGCAGAACGAATCGCTCCACTCCAACAGCACCACCCGCCCCATCTCCGTCAGAAAGCGTTCGCGCCGGATCTCTTTACGTTAGCCGACATACTCGACGCCTGAAAAACTCATGTTAGCCGCGCGGCAAGACTCCGATGCATTAAAGGAGCCACTCCAGCAGACTTAGCTGGGATTTTGTGCGAGTTCCCTTAAGTGGCACTTCGATTACACAAAGGTAACACTGCGCCATTGGTAACGTTTTTTACATTACCGCCATCATGTACAAAGCTCTAAAACAAGCAATATTTACACCAGCCAAGGCCTTTGGAATGGGTGAAAACCGGAGTAAGACGCCGATTTTAATGCCATCCGTCCACCAGCCCCAGGTAAGCGGTAGATTTTAGCAACTTCTGCTGAAGAGCCACTGCCCCATTTAGTGTCCTGTCAAATGGAACAGATCTTGCTTTACCAATACACCAACCGGTGACTCGTCAGCATTACCGCCTGCTCCCCAGGCATGAGACAGCAGCATGATCCGAGATGAACGCGGCAACGAGCAAGTCTACTACGTGCAGGAAGCCCTCCATTCAAATCCGTTCACCAATTCTGCGGCATTCGACGGCTGGGACTTGGAGTATACCCAGCTTTCTTCAGGACAGTATCAGTGCGAGACAAGGGAAATGTGGATCCCTGGACTCCAGATTTACACTGAGGCGGGAAATGTAACAAGCAATCAGCTTGGCACAGCTTGGTGCAACTCTTACGTTTTTGCACTGCCTTGTAGCATGGAGCATGAAGGTCGGATAAACGGACGACGCTGGGATCGAGAACTTATTGCCTTTCGAGGCGATAACGAGTACGACGCACTCGTTCCGCCCATGAAGTTACTTATCGTTGCAGTTTCTCGAGATTCGGTTGCCGAGTATATGGAGACAGTGGAGCATGTATCAGTCAAGGATTGGCTAAAACGTGGGATGCTGCTGGTTGAGGACCCGGCTTACAGAGCTCGGATGGTCGAAGCTTTCTCGGGCGTACTCGACGGTTGTTGCGCGGATTCCAGTCTGCTTTCCCACCGACAGGCTCGCTCAGCAGTGAAGCAAGCGACGATGGAGATTATTGCCCCCATTATTCTCCAGAACCTCAATCTTCCACCAATTGTCTACAGAGAATTTAATCACGTACAGATTGTCCGCCGAGCACGTGAGTTCTTGCTCGACAACATTACAGAGCCAATGCAGATAATCGATGTCTGCCGAGAAATCGGCGTCTCCAGGCGTGCACTGCAGTACAGCTTCCAAGATCTTTTGAATATAAATCCAGTCACTTATCTGCGACTACTAAGACTCAATGGCGCTCGGCGAGATCTAATCAACGCCGGTGAAAAACCGGTACAGGTTAAGGATGTCGTTGCCCGCTGGGGATTCTGGCACTTGAGCCGTTTCAGTTCCGAGTACAAGCAAATATTCAATGAGCTTCCTTCGGAAACTCTGCGTCATGTGAACCAGCTAGCCAGGAGCGTGTAGGGTTAACAACCAATCCAACTCCTGCGCCCAGGTTATCTAGTGACCACACTGCAGTACAGCATTGCCTGCAGAGCCCACCATACTTGGCACTAACGGTCTTGACCTTGATCAAGGCCTTTATCCGCTGCCGCACACCTTCTGCGGCAACAGTTCCCGTCACAGATCGGAACATCCATTAAAATTTCAGAATATCGCACAGCCGCGGAAACTTTCGCTGCGCATACATGAATATGAGGCCGCCTTCACTCAGCCGCGCACTCGTATAGATGAATTAACCATCGTCGTTTCGAGCTTAATACGTCCGCACCAATCAAGGTGGCTTGCCAAACTCGCAGCTGTTTCCTCATTACCGCAAGGATGCGCCTGGCGTATCCGAAAAAGACGGCAAACTGAAAGTCCGTTGACTGCCTGCTAACGCTCGGCGGCGACACCGTGCTGCGAACTAGCTTGCCAGCTGGTCCCCCGCGTGGCGATGCCGCCGAGAAGCTATCTATTTCGGGTGATTGCAGTGCGGGCCGCACTCGTGATCCGCTGAGCGGAGGGTCGTGGACCTCTTTAGGGATTGCAAGCGCTCAGGAGGCAGCTCGACCTCGTCTAGACGAGGAAGAATGCTCCTATCAAATACATCCTTCCCTCCCAGCACGGTTCGTAGTACTTGCGTCTTGGGCAACGCATCAAGGGTACAGGTGAGCGGATTCTGATCGACAATGACCAAGTCCGCCTTATACCCAGGTCTCAACGCTCCAATACCGGCCCACTGCATCAACTTGGCGTTATTGGTCGTCCACCCGTCTAGCGCCTGTTGTCTAGTGATGGAATAGCCCGGGCCGTCGTGCCGGTATCCGGAGCCCGCAAACTCGCGTGTCTCCGCGAGCGCCAGGTGCTCGAATACGCTTGCAGGTCCCCAGTCGCTGCCCAAACCGATGTTGGCGCCTGAAGCGAAGATCTTTCCGATGGGAGAGAGTTCCTTGAGTACTTGCTCTCCCATGCGCTGCCGGTACATATCGCCCTTTCCGAAGCAGAAGCTCATGGTGCCGGAAAAATGGAATTGCAGCTCGGCAAAGCGCTCGATCGTGGCGTCGTCAATAAAAATGTTGTGCTGCATAACCCATTCCCTGGCACCTACATTCCAGTCGGCGAGGAATGGCTGGAGATTCTCGAGGAACCGACGATGATCGCGACCGCTCGTCGGCATGAGATTCAAGCGGAGATCATTGCGCAGGCAATAGTCGATCGCTTCACGCTCAATATCCCCTGAAATAAACGAGTGTCCGCGCGTTGGCCGCCCAAAGGGGTCGCTGTAGGTGCGGTCGGTCGGCATGTGGCCCGTCCAGCCGGGCCCGCCGACACCGAGCGTCATGCCGTTGACACGAAACAGCGGATCGACGGTCTGTGTCAAACCCGCTGCCAGCGCAAACCGGGCCCGAAGACCATCGTCGGTCAGCCCCATACCGAAATCGAACGCGACAGACTCTACCTCCAGCGCCGCCAGGACACGCATGTTCAGGCTTCCTTCATCCCGCGCGCGTTGATAGGCGGCGATGTGTTCCGGCTCCATCGCGTGGCCCTCGTATGCGGCGGTAATGCCTCGCTGCGCGGCTGATAACTGCCCCGCCATCGCCCCCTGGTACCAGAGGTCGTCGCTCGGACGCATCACCTGCGCAAGCACGCGCGTCAGCCAGAATCGGCTGCTGTTGTAGTAATTGGTCACGTAGCCACTGAAGATGCCCGTCAGTTCGCCGTTCGCGTCTTTTTCGACGAACACATCGTCGATGTAATCCGGCAGATCGCGCGTAAACCCTAGCACCTGTAGCGCCTTCGAATTCATGGCACAGACATTGGGCAATGTCGGCGCGAAGGCCTGAATCCAGACGGGGTGATCCGGGGCAGCGGCGTCCAGTTCATAGCGGTTAGGCAGGCGGCCTTCAGGCAGATCACGCCAGGAGCGGCGGATAAAATAATGCGGCTCGCCTACCGGCGTGGCGACAATCCATTCGCCACGCGGAGTGACAGCAGCACGCTCGCGGATGCGAGTTCTAATGTCGTCGTGGTCGCGAGCATCGTACAGCTTGACGCACGACACATCGAAGCTGCCGAAATGCAGAAAGTGCGGGTGATTGTCGATCAACCCGGGCATCACGCAGGCCCCATCAACATCGATTTTCCTCGACGAAGAACCTGCTAGTGCCCGCATATCTTCGAGCGAACCAGTGGCCAGCACGGTATCGCCTTCGAGGACCAAGGCCTCATGTGTTTCACGCCGCTCGTTCTGGGTTAGAACAGAACCGCCGAAAATCAGGGTACGTTGCAACGATTGGGACATGCTACTGCCTCTTTGAGTAATCGTTCTTTGTTCGGGGCTCGAGACCCCAGGTTTTATAGCCCCCCTGCTGAAGCCATTTCCCAAGCGCGATGGTTGATATGTCGGCGCGGCCTTGCGAGCCGAAGAAGGTGCAGGGAGATCGCAGACAAGCCGACCACGAAGTGCACGTGCAGACACTTTGGTTTCTGGGGCTCAGATTGACTAACGATGATGCAAAGTTAATCGTGATGAACGCCTGGCGTTAGCCGACTTTGGCACAGCGAGAAACACTGGGCTGAGGGCGCCTTGATTCAGGATTCTTGTTCAGAAATCGAGAGCAGAGTCAATGATCGCGATCTGCCAGAGCAACTGCCCTGGTCGCACCGCGTCAGATAGGGCCAGAACCGGCAGAGTAATAACTACTGGGGTACCCCCTACTTTTGAGGCACCCGAGGAAAGAATTCGATTCCCTACATTGGAAATTGATTTCGTGCAATGCTATGCATCTACACGAATAACTTCTCAAACGAAGAGGTCGTCTTTACATGTCAAAACTCGCAGAATTTAAAGCTCTTGAAGCCCAACTAGCAGAACAGCTGAAGCAACTGGACGTACTGAAAAACGATGAAGGGCTTAAGCGCGAAATCGAATTCGAAAGCAAGCTACGTGCGCTGATGGCACAATACGGCATGAGCCTGCGCGGCATCATCACTCTGCTTGACCCGCAACGAGCTTCTAGAGCTGAACAAAAGGCGACCAGCAGTCGCCGCGAGCGCCAAGTGAAAACCTACAAGAATCCGCACACCGGCGAATCCGTCCAGACCAAGGGGGGCAACCACAGAGTGCTCAAGGCATGGAAGGCCGAGTTCGGGGCGAAGGTTGTTGAGGGTTGGCTGCAATAACTAGCACCTTGGCAGACGCCGCTAAGACAAAGCCGCTCATTGAGAGCGGCTTTTTTCATTTTCGGTAGGCTGGAGGGCTGGCTTTAACTGCCCCATCCGCTCTTCGATTTCCATGAACTTATTGGTTGTATCCGCACAATCCTGGCGCAATTCGCTTCTCATCACCTCGAAGTGACGGCTCAAGTCCTCTCGTTCAGCCTTCATTTCTCCCCGGAGCGTTTCGACAGCATCGTCCGACCGTTCGCCCTGCTTCAGGATCGCATCGTCCAGACAGGTGGCGATCTCATCTAGGATGATTGAGGTGAGGCTACTCGCGACAGATTTTATTCCTACGCGATTATCTGATCCCGCGTCTTTTCGGGGCGCGCGACAGACTTTCGATTTCCTGAGCGCACATTCAGCCCCACGGGGCACTTAGCCTCGCCTCGGCAAGGCGAGACAGACTTTATTCCTTAATTTCACCAGATACACCATCTATGGCTGGTGTATCTGGGCATTTTTCATCAGCGTGGATTGATGGGCGTTAAATTGCCCGCGCGAGCTTCGATGACTTCGGCCGCGTCCAGTAGTTCCTCTTCGCGGAAGCGCCGACCGAGGAGTTGCACCCCACAGGGCAGGCCACTTGCGACGCCGACCGGCACTGACATCGCCGGGAATCCCAGGTTGGCAATTGCCATCATCGACCAGTTGGCTTCGACAGCCCGGCGCATGCCGTTGATATTTTCGATGTCGATATCTTGTGGGAACGCCTGCTCGGCACTGACCGGCAGCAGCAGAATTGGATAGGTCTCTAAAAACGCTTGCAACTGCACAATCAGAGTGCCGCGGCGGGCATAACCGTGCATGAAGTCACTCAGGCTCGGCTCAGCCCCCCACCAATCTCTAGCCACCTCGCAGGTGTATTGCATAGCCCGCAGCGCCCCTTGGTCACCTGACTGTTCGATCAGCGGGGTGATTTCTTGCAGCTCCTGCAAGGCCAGCAAATACCAGAGGCGATAGGCTTCTTCAAGAATTGGCAACTCGACCTCTTCTACGCTGTAACCTGCGTCAGCTAAGTAGCGTGCAGCGTCCTTGAGTGCTGCTTCGAGCGCCGCCGTCGCGGGGGTTCCCGTATTGCGCAGCACGCCGACACGGATAGGTCGTACGGCTGGCTCGAGGGTATAAGGCAGTGGTACGGACAGAGGGTCACGGGGGTCGAAACCGCTCATTACCGAAAGCGCCAGACGCAGGTCGCCGACACTGCGAGCGATTGGCCCATCTGTAGCCATGGCTTGCACGCAGAGTGGTTGGTCCATGTTGGTTGGGCCGAACCAGCGCGGTATGCGTCCTACGGTTGGGCGAATACCCGTCACCCCGCAACAGAATGCGGGGTGACGGATCGAACCGCCAATATCGTTGCCAATGGCCAGCGGCATCATGCCGGTCGCCACGGCAGCGGCGGCGCCACCACTCGAACCTCCGGGTGTGTGGCCCTTATCCCAGGGGTTAAGAGTGACACCATGCAGCACGTTGCTGGAGAACCATCGTAGCGAGAACGCTGGCACATTGCTGCGGGCGCTCAATATCGCTCCGGCCTGGCGCACCCGGGCCACCGATGGCGAGTCCTCACTGGCTACATGGTTGGCGAACAGGGTCACCCCATTGGTTGTTGCACGACCACGCTGATCGATGTTGACCTTGGTTGACAAGGGGACGCCATGCAGTGGGCCCAGCGGTTCACCTGCGGCTAGCGCGCGGTCAGCGGCATCTGCTGAAGCCAACGCTTCCTCGTGGTTGACTTCAGTGAAAGCGTTAATCTGTGGGTTGATTGCATCAATGCGTGTCAAGCAGCTTTCCACTGCCTCACGAGAAGAGAGTTTCCGGGTTCTGATTGCCTTGGCCAGGTCTACGGCGCTCCAGGTCCAGGGCTCGTTGGACGAGAGAGGCGCATTCGTGGTGCCAGTTGATGCGTTTTTCATTCGGGGCGTACTCACTATTAAAGAAGGATGCTTATGCGCGTGAGCGAATTGCTCGCCGTATCAGCCACTGATTCTGTCGCGGCTGACGACATCCCGGTGCAGTCGCCATTCGCCGTCGATTCGTTTCCAGGTCACAAGATAACGGCCCGCTGCAGCGGTCATGCGCAAGCCGTCGGGAGCTTGAACATAGAGCTCATAAGCACCAATTTCGGTCGCCGCATTGTCGTCGCCATCAACATCCACCGTAGTGAACCGGCCGCCGACGATGCCGCTCATGAAAAGGCTTTCGAAGAAGGCGCCGATCTGCGCCTTCCCGGTGAGCGTTGGGGCACCATCAGGCAGGAAGCACGCATCCTCGGTGTATAGCGCGATCACGTTCTGGATCTCCTGGCTGGCAATTGCCTCTGCCAATTTATGTTCTGCGGCTTGAATCTGGTCTTTCAAAGACATGGTGTTTTCCTTGCGAGAGGTGGGACTGCTCCTAGGAGCGAAGAAGCAATCGGCGGCGGTAGGGATAGCCTTGGGGGGTTAGAAACTCTGAGAGACACGCAAGGCGAAGGTGTAGCCTTCGGTGCGGTTGCGCGCATCGAATTCCTTGTAGAGATGCATATTGACCACCGGCTTGCCCGGTTTGAAAAAGGCCAACGCTGGACCTATGGCCACTGCCTGCGAGCGGTTGCCGGTGTCCAAGTTAGGGGCATCGTCATCGGTCAGCTGACGGTAATAAAACCCGCCTAAGCCAACGGTCCAAGGGCCAACGTGTTGGCCCACGGCAAACTCATGTTTGTATTCGACGCCACTTTTGTAGTCGGTGGCGTGATTGCGGGTATTGAAGTCGAGCTGAAAGCTAGAGGAGACCTCGAAGCCTGTATTGCTGATATAGGTGAAGTTCGCCGCAGGCGAGTAAGTCCAGTAATTTGTACCGGGGGAGACTAGGCGGTTCTTATCATAGTCACCGGTCGGTGCGGTGATGGCAAAGGAGGTGTTGACGAACAGATTAGGTGATACGTCCCACTGCAAGATCAATGGGATGAACACTGCATCGGCCATTCGGAAGGGATCTGCTTTGAGCGTCTGCGTGCCGATTGGCGTTTGAATGTCCAATTCAGCATCCATCTTGAAGAACGGCAGCACACCGCCAAACCCGTATCGAGCGCCGAACAACTGGTGCTCTGTCATCCGGAAGTAGGCGGCGGATATGCTCCACAAGTCCAGCGAGAAATCGTTCTTAGATCGGTTGCCGTGGCTGTCTTTGAGGATGTCCGCCGAGTAGTAGCCTGTACGCAGGGACAAGGTGCCGTATTTCGATGGTGGAGGCGTGATGCCCGCGCCGAAGTCATAGACACCAAAGGTTGTGGTCGGCCTGCCATTTTCGGTTGCTTCTGCCGCCATGGAGGCAGTCAGGAGACCGACGGTGAGTGCCAAGAGGTTCGCGGTGATCTTATTGTTATGCATCGCATGTGCCCGTCCAGATTAGTGGTGCAGGGACATGCTATGGCTCTACAGAAGAGGCTCCTATCCGATTTCAGCACAGTTTCAGCGGCGCAACGTGTGCGTTGGGCTTTCACCGAACAGCGCGCGGTACTCAACGGAAAATCGGCCCATATGCCAGAAACCCCAACGTGCAGCCACGTCTTGGATCGAGCTGGCAGAGGTCTTCTCGCGCAGTTCACGCCGTACCGAGTTGAGACGCAGAGCGCGTAGATAGGCAACTGGATTGATCCCAAACGCCTCCTGGAAGCAGTACTGCAACTTCCGCCTGCTCGCACCAATGCTGTTGCAAAGATCAAGGATCGTGAAGGGCTCGTTCAGGTGGTTCATGGCGTACTCGCAGGCGCGATCTACCATGCGCTTGCGTGCTGTGGGTTTCAGCGATAGGGGCTCATCACAAGTCATGATGTCGAGCAGGCGTAAAGTCACTGCGGCGCGAAGGTCTTCACGAATCGACGCATGTTGAAGAGCCTCTCCACCAAACCTGGCGTTTACTAGCTCATCAATTACATTTTTTAGTTCGTACCAAGCTGAAGCATCGCCGATTTGGTAACACATGGGATGATCAATAAGCTGAAAGCTGCTCCCTTGGCGCTCTAAGGTATGTCGTAGAGTATCCTGATGAATGGATACGAGCAGGATGTCGACGATCTCCGGTACTTTCAACTCCGGCATGTTGTCGCCATGTGCTACTAGCAAGGAGGGTCCGCTGATCATATGTCCAGAGCAATATACGTCGCCTTGGTATTTCAAGTTCACACAAAACGCGATGTTGCCCTCCACGGCAGCGCCTGATTTTTTCATCGCCTGATTAGAGCGATCGCGCACCAATTGCACCTCTCCCAAGCGAAATTCGATCAGCTCGCCCACAAATGGACCAGGGCTCAGCTGGTCGTAGGCGAGCCGCCATCCGCTCAGGTGTTGAGCATGCTCAGAAGAGTCGTGAGTTTGTACACGGTGTAGGTGCGTCGTGTACTCGCTGGACGGTTGGGCGTGGAGGGTGTTGCTCATAATGCACAGGCCTGAGGACACAACTAGAGCTTTACGGTGAAGCTATAGGCAAATTTCATTCCTAATCTAGGGCTTTCCTTGAACTGATGGGCAATTGGGGGCGATTCAGCCCTAGCTGCGCGTGCCCGTCTTGCGCTAGATAGTTTCAGCTGCTAGGCAGATGTGGCGTCCAGTATCCACGCTTTGTCTAGTAGGTAGCGTCGTATGCTCCTGATTGCTACCTAAGGAAACCCCCGATTCCATTGCTATCGCCTCTCCTCGCCGATGGCGCTCCGGCGCGTGCATCTGATGCAGAACTGGTTTGGCTACAGCGATCTGGCGATGGAGCAGGCGCTAGCCAAACGGTGATATCCCGGTGCAATGGCAACACCATTGCACCGGGGCCACCGATTACCGAGGCGACCAGTAAGTATCATCTTTCGGGATTACACCGTCGGTGCGACCGTACTGGGAAATGATCTCCGCCACTTGACGCTGAAAAATAGTCTCAAGGTGCGGGACTATCATCGCCACGTAGGCGTCAAAGTTCGGATGCTTCTTCCAGTAGCCCCCCGAGATTGCGGAGCTAAGCGAGCGATCGAACCATCCACGGGTGACCATCAGGACGCCGGCAACCTGATCTGCCAGCACTTGGCTGTGGCTGGCCTGGTGGTGCCCATCCTGCTTCAAGCGCTTGCGCTCCATGTGGCTACCGGGACGGTACCCAAGCGTTTCAACCGCCGCCAGGAAGCGCTCATGGCGCTCACGGTGAAGCCTCTGATCTTCTTTCACATCCGCCGCGAAGCGGTAATCGCAGAAACGGCAATGGCTGATGCTGTTCGGGCCGCCAGGCGTATCCACGTCCCGGTTGATGAACTGCTCGTAGCGCTTGTTCAGCTCGTGGTAGTCACGGACGCCGAACAACTCCACCGCGGCCTTGTCCAGGCGCTGGGTGTGGGCCAGGTTAGGGAAGGTGTTCTTGAGAGCTTTGGCGTGACGCTTAGCTTGCTGCACCGCAGCGAAAGAGAGGGTGTGTTGCATCCTCAGCCTCCAAGGCTGGGCCTAGTGTCCACTACGAGGAACCCAAAAAATGGGCGATTGTGGTGCGGTCACGATAGTGCGTGTGCTTTGCCTGTGTGGACGGCCGGCACCTACCGGGTGCCTTGAGGGGATGATATTGGTGACCTCTTCGGAGGGCAAGAAAAGTCCCCACCGAAGCGGGAACTTGCGAGATTCGCTTGGTTTTTCGAGACGCCGGCTTGGTGGCAGGTCACTTCGCAGGACCAAGATCAGCAATGCAGACATTTTGAGGTGCTGCGAAAAAAGAGGGTTTGGCCGACGCAGAAACATGAGAGGTCGTGGCAAACATGCTTCATGCATCGACCAAACCCAAAAGGCAAACTATTTGCGCGATGCTTCATAGCGCAACGCACGTCGCTAACCGATCGCGGCAACTAGACCAGCTTTTGCCCCGGTCTCAATGGCAACCTCCGCGGTAGTTGTTCCATCCGCAGCACGTTGGGCAATCCCATTGGAGACCCGGAACTTCATTCCGCGGAGGATGAACCCGAAGACATTCTGAAACGCTGCAAAAAAAAGGTTTGGCCGACGCAAAAACACGAGAGATTGGGGCGAGCATGCTCCATGCATCGACCAAACCAAAAGGGCTAACTATTTGCGCGATGCTTCATAGCGCAATGCACATTGCCAACCGATCGCAGCAAGCGGACCCGCTTTCGCCCCGGTCTCGATGGCATCTTCTGCAGCAGCTGTTCCATCCGCGGCGCGCTGGGCAATCCCATGTAGGATTGCTGCCATCCGAAACAAGTTGTACGCCATATAGAAATCCCAGTGCTCGAGTGCATGCTGGCGGCCCGTCGCCAAAACGTAGTTGCGCACGTAGTCGGGTTCCTCAGGAATTCCCAGCTGGGCAAGGTTCAGCCCAGCGATACCGCGCCAAAGTGTGGCGGGAATGTGCCAGCTCATGCAGTGATACGAAAAATCCGCCAGCGGGTCTCCCAAGGTGGATAGCTCCCAGTCCAGCACGCCAATCGCACGTGGCTCCGTCGCATGCAGGACCAGATTGTCCAGGCGAAAATCACCATGAACCAATGTTGTTTCATCATTAGTGGGGATTCGCCCCGGCAGCCACTCCATGAGTCGCCGCATGTCCGCTGTAATCGGTACGGTAGCCTCGCTGCACTGACGCGACCAACGGCGGACTTGCCGTTCGATGTAGTTACCAACCTTGCCGAAACTCTCAAGCCCAACCGCGCGAAAATCCACCGCGTGAAGGCCCGCAATCACGCGGTTCATCTCGCTATAAATAGCTGCGCGATCCTCGGGGTGCATACCAGGCAACGACTGGTCGGTGATGACCCGTCCAGCAAGGAACTCCATCACGTAAAACGGTGTTCCAAGGACAGTTTCATCCTCACAAAAGGCCAGCATCTCCGGCACCGGAATGTCCGTCGCGGCAAGAGCGTGCATAACACGATGTTCGCGGTCGACGGCGTGCGCCCCCGGCAACAGTTTGCCTTCGGGTTTTTTGCGGAGGACGTATTGCCGGTCTCTGGTTTCAAGGCGGAAGGTCGGATTGGACTGTCCGCCTGCGAGCGGAATGGCGACCAAACCATCAGACGGGAGCCCCTGCTCCGAAAGGTAGGTCTGCAATGCGGGGATATCGAGAGTCTTGATCATAGCGTGTTCACCAAATGACCTGCATCCACCGCGAGCGTCGCCCCCGTCATCGAGGCACCTGCATCACTGGCAAGCAGCAAAAGCGGGCCATCCAGATCATCCAGTTCCACGAAACGGCGGCTCGGAATACGCGAGCGGAGTTTGTCGCCCTTTTCCCCAAGCAAGAAGTCACGATTGAGGGCGGTGATCACATAACCGGGCAGGAGCGCATTGACTCGAATGTCATACCGCGCGAGCTCTAAGGCCAGCGCCTTGGTGGCCTGAACCATGCCCGCCTTGGAAATCGCATAAGGCGCAACGCCGCCCGCCACTCGCTCACCCAGAATCGACGCGATATTGACGATGCTGCCACCTTGCCCGGCAGCCTCCATGCGTCGCGCAGCCTCCGTGGCGACGAGCCAAGCCCCTTTGAGGTTGGTGTCCATCACCATGTCATAGTCCGCGGGCGTTTGTTTTAGAGCGGACTCGGTCACAGTGACGCCCGCGCTGTTCACCACAACGTTCGGCGCCCCCCAGTCGGCAATCCCATCAAAGCACTGACTGACGCTGGCCGGATCGGTTACATCCAGTGCCACCGCCCGGGCCTCGCCTCCATCTTTGACGATTTCATCGACTAATGCTTTGAGCTTATCCACCCTACGTGCGGCGACAACCACTCGCGCGCCCTGGGCTGCAAGAAGCCGAGCGAAATGTTCGCCCAGACCACTCGATGCGCCCGTTACTATGGCGAGTTTGCCTAGCAGGGAAAAGCGACCAAATACGCTCATTGTGTCGCCCCCGTTGCATCCTCAAATGCCTTGATAATCTTGCGAGCCATGCTCCAGCGGTGCACTTCATTCGGCCCGTCATAGACTCGGAATGCACGCATATCGGTGAAGATGCGCATGGCGGCAGTTTCACCGGTCATGCCCTGACCGCCCAGAATTTGCACCGCACGATCCACCACGCGCCATTCTGCCTCGGAGCAGACGACCTTGGCCCGGCTGGATTCAAAATTGCATTGGTGACCTTGGTCCATCATCCAGGCGGTGTGCCAGATGTGAAGCCGGGCGGTTTGTAGGTCCATATCATTGTCGGCGAGCATGAAGCCGACGCCTTCATGTTTGCCGAGCTGCCTGCCAAAGGCTTCGCGGCGGCTTGCGTATTCCACCGCCAGTTCATGCGCTCGGCGCGCCTGACCGAGCCAGCGCATGCAATGGGTTAAGCGCGCGGGGGCCAGACGAACTTGGGCATAGCGAAATCCCTTGCCAACTTCGCCGAGGACGTTTGTTGCGGGCACGCGCAGGTTTTCGAACCGCAGTACGCCATGACCACCGGTGAAACAGCGATCCATTGCATCCATGCTGCGCTCGAGAGTGATGCCGTCAGCGTCCATGTCACTCAGAAACATTGTGGCGTCACCGTCTTCCGTACGCGCCATGATGATGACGTAGTCGGCCCCATCCGCGCCGGTGATCAGCCACTTCAAACCGTTGATGATGAAATCGTCACCATCACGCACTGCGCTGGTCCGAAGCATGCTGGGATCTGCACCCGCGCCAGGCGCAGGCTCGGTCATCGCAAAGCAGGAACGAATGCGCCCCTCGACTTGCGGGCGCAACCAGCGATCCTTTTGCCCGTCGGTGGCAACTGCCTCCATCAGGTGAATGTTGCCCTCATCCGGTGCGTGAATGTTCATCGCCGTTGGTCCAAGCCATGAATAACCTGCCTCTTCAAACACCACCGCCTTTTCAATGTGGCTGAGGCCAAGACCACCCAGCTCTTTGGACGCATGCGGCGTTAAAAGCCCTTCTGCCCGCGCTAGCGCGACCAGATCACGGCGCAACTCTTCGCTTGGACCGTGCGCGCTTTGACGAGGATCGTTTTCGAAGGGAATGATTTTTTCGGCAATGAATCGCCGCGTCCGGTCACGCAAGCGCTCAAGTTCTGGCGAAAGGTCAAAATTCATTGTGTCATCCGTCTACGTCATGCGATGGTGGTTTGGCGAGCAGGCATCAGGACTTATGACGAAGCCTGCCCAGGTAGTCAGTCTTGCCAATGTCGAGCCCCTGGGCGCGCAGAATTCCGTAGCCCGTAGAGACGTGGAAATAAAAATTTGGCAACGAGAAGGAGAGCAGGAACTCTTCGGCCAAGAACTCCGCTCGGAAGGTTCCGGCTTCAAACAGTAGGTTTTGGCCGGCGAGGTCATTGACCTCGTCCTTGTCCAGATCCCACAACTCTTCTATTACCGATTCCACGCGCTCCTTCATGAGGATGAAGCTTTCGGGCCACTGCGACTGGTCAGGAGTGAATTTTCCCTGACGCGCCGCATTGATAGCCCCGATAGAATGGATCGCAGTGGCTTTAATCTGATAACTCAGCGGGCGCATATCAAGCGCCAGGCGGGCGTTCATCAGCACTTCGGGTTCCACGCTGTGCGCCACGCAATGACTCTCGGCCTTGTCTAAGAGCGTGGTTACTGATCCCAAAACCTGTATCCAAGAAGGAACCAGTGCATCGAAAAGTGAAATGGTCATTGGCTCTTCGTATCCTTGTAGTTTGGCAAGCCGTACCTGATGGTCATCTCCATAGCTTCGGCATCAGGCTCGCAACATAAACCAAGCAACTTTGGACAAAACGCGGTACGGCGATTTCAGAAAACTTACCTGGCGGAGTGGCTTGGCCGTTTTCCTGCACACAAATATGCATTAGCAATGCGAAGTACCTAGCGTGCGTCCTGCTAAATAAGGAGTGCAGAAATCCCGCGCGCACTCAATTGTGTGATGGCCTGCGGCTTCTCCGCCAGATCATGGAGGCAGACCCAAGCTTTGGTTTGTCCAACACCAGAACTTGGGCATCTTCATCAAAGAACACCCAGCAGCGACTAATTACTCCCCGCGGGCGCTTTCTCTCGTCATACCGTGGCAGTGCTCTAATTAGCCAGGCCTTACACGCGTGCCTCGCGAAGCGCCGCGCGAAGCGCCGCGCGTTCGTTGGCAGCCTTCGCGGCATGCTCGACGCGCACATGTCCGTAGCCGCGAATTTTCTCAGGCAGTGAAGCCAGGGCAACGGCATCGGACACGCATAGTTGCTTGCCGACGCATTCAAGGATCAGAGCCAGATCGTCCTCGTAGTTTCTGAGAAGTTCACGAGCGAATTTGTTCTCCGCGTTGTTACGGAACGGATCAATTAGCGTCCCGCGTATTACTCGCATAGATTTGAGAACCCGCATTGCCGGAAAAATCCAATCGCCTACTTCGCGTTTTTGACGATTTCCTGTGACGGGATCGATTTTTGAGAAAGGCCACGCTCCAAGATTGAGGTGCACCCGGTAGTCACCTTCGAAATTGCTTTCGATCTCTTCGCGGAATGCGGTCGAGGAGTAAATGCGCGCCACCTCATACTCGTCCTTGTGAGCAAGCAACTTGTAGTAATACCGTGCAACCGCTCCGGCCAAGGCACCCTCTGCGCCGATCTCATCATCTTTTTCCTGCGCATGCCTCACAACGTACGCATATCGCTTGGCTAAAGCCTTACCCTGATAAGCAATAAGGCGTTGGCTACGCTCTGCAACGATGTCTTCCACGCGATCAGACTTAGGTTTAAGGGAAGGTACAACCTGTTCAACGCCCGACCTGGTTTCATTCGCCAACTCGCCTCGCACAGCTTCGGGATCGACGGCCATTCGGCGCCCCCACTCAAAGCTCTGGATGTTAAAATCGACCTTCACGCCGTTGAGCTCTATTGCACGGTAAAGCGACTTGAGTCCGACGGGGACGCGCCCCTGCTGCCATGCGAAGCCCAACATAAACATGTTTACTGCAATGGCATCCCCCATAAGGCCTGTCGCAATTTCGCTGGCCTCCAATGCAAGGACCTTCTCTCCCGTCATCACTCGTAGACGCTCTATAAGCCCGTCAACATTGACCTGCCAATCAGGTCGTTTAGGGAAGTCCGAAGTTGGTGTTACAACCGAATTGACAACGGCGTAACTGCGGCTGACGTCCAGCTTGCTGACCGCCTCATCACCGGACGCAACAATGAGATCGCATCCGATAATAAGATCTGCCTCGCCCAGACCAAGCCGGGAGCTACGTAGCGTCTCGCCTGATGGCGCGAAGCGCAGATGCGACATCACAGCCCCGTACTTTTGAGCGATGCCCGTCACGTCAAGAACACTGCTCTCGCGCCCCTCAAGGGTTGCAGCCATATTCAGGATCGCCCCGATGGTCACAATCCCCGTGCCTCCGATCCCGGCAACAAGAACCCCATATCCGCCCTTGGTATCGGGCAGATCCGGCTCTGGCAAATCGCCCCATTTGTCAGATGCCTCCGCACTGACACCCACTTGGCGTTTCAGCTTTCCACCGCGCACAGTCACGAAGCTGGGACAGAAACCCTCAACGCAGGTCAGGTCCTTGTTGCAGCTCGACTGATTGATTTTGCGCTTGCGGCCCAGTTCCGTTTCGAATGGCTCAATCGACATACAATTGGATTTAACGCCACAGTCACCGCAGCCCTCGCAGACTTCGGCGTTGATCAATACACGCCTCGCCACGTCTATGTTGGGGTTGCGCTTGCGCTGGCGGCGCAGCTCAGTCGCGCAGGCTTGGTCATAGATCAGCACCGACACCCCGTCGTATTCACGAAGCTCGCGCTGCACCGCATCCAGATCATTGCGCGGACGTAGATCGACACCTTGCCCCAGACTAATACCCTCGTAGCGGGACACGTCATCCGTCACGAGCGCGATCCGCCTCACCCCCTCGGCGCGCACCAAATCAATTGCGCGCGGGACCGTGAGATCTCCGTCCACATGCTGCCCACCGGTCATCGATACGTAGCCGTTGTAGAGCAGCTTGTAGGTCACTCTCACCTTGGCTGCAACGGCCTGCCGGATCGCCATGCTGCCAGAGTGGAAAAAGGTGCCATCCCCAAGGTTCACAAAGACATGCTTTTCACTGGTGAAACGTGATTGCCCCACCCAGAACATGCCTTCAGCACCCATGTGGGTCACGGTGCCGGTAGTCTCGGGACGGATCCACATTGCCATGCCGTGACAGCCGATCCCGGCCATTGTCCGGCTGCCATCGGGTACCACGGTGGACCGGTTATGCGGACAGCCTGAGCAGAAGTTCGGGGCGCGCAAGAGACCCGGCACTTCGAGGGTCGGTACAGCCCCTTCGTCGCTCGATGACGGGGCTTTCAGACCAGCAAGTCCGGCGATGGTGCGCGCGACGATCTTGGGTGACAGCTCGCCCGATATTGGTAGTAAAGGTACTCCCTCGGGCGTCTGGCGCATGCCAGCCGGATCGGCCTTCCCCCAAACTCTTATATTCTCGCCGCTGGCTTGTAAGATGGCGCGAATTTGCTCCTCGATAAACGAGCGCTTTTCTTCGACGACCAGAACTTGATCCAGGTCTTTGACGAACTCTTCAATGATCTGCGGATCGAGGGGATAGGTCATGCCCAACTTCAAAAGGCGAATACCTTGCTGCTCAGCAGCTTCCTCGGTCAGGCCCAGGTCGGACAGGGCGCTGCGCATGTCCGTCCAGCTTTTTCCTGCGGACACGATGCCCAGTTTCGGCACTTGTGGGGCAAGGACTATCCGGTTGAGCCTGTTGGCGCGCGCATAGGCGATGGCAGCGGGGATTCGATGCTCGTAAAGGCGCGCTTCCATTTCTAGAGGCGGCTCATTGGCGCGGATGTGCACACCATTCGGCGCTACTGTCGGCTTGTCAGGGAACACAGGAAGTGCGCGATGCGGGCCAACCTCGACGGTCGAGGTCGTCTCAACCACATCCGTCACCAGCTTTATCGCTACCCAGAGACCGGCAAATCGACTCATCGCAATCCCGTGCAAACCGTAATCGAGGATTTCCTGAGTGTTCGACGGATAAAGTATTGGCATACCGCAGGCCTTCAGCTGCATGTCAGACTGTGCCGAACGGGACGAAGACTTGGCAGCGTGGTCATCGCCGACCAGTGCAATCACTCCGCCGTTGGGCGCTGTGCCTGCGGTGTTGGCGTGCTGAAAGGCGTCGCCGCTGCGATCAACTCCTGGACTTTTGCCATACCAAATGCCAAAGACTCCATCAACTTTGGCTCCTGGATAGAGGTTCACATATTGCGTGCCCCAAACCGCGGTTGCGGCGAGGTCCTCGTTAACCCCCGGCTGGAACTCGACGTTTAGCATGGTTAACTTGGACTTGATCCTCTGCAGCTCCATGTCATAGGAGCCCAGGGGAGAACCGCGATAGCCAGAGATAAAGCCCCCCGTGTTAAGGCCAGCGTCAAGGTCGCGCCAACGCTGCTCAAGCGGTAAACGGGTGAGAGCCTGCGTGCCAGACAGAGCGACGAACCCCTCACGCAGCTCATAGCGATCTTCAAGCTTGGTTTGGCGCGGTTTATCTATTACTTCTGCCATTTCTGACTCCAGAACAGGGGTACGGCTTTGAGTATTTCGCTGGCGACGCCATCACGGAGCGCGCCTAGGCAAGTGGCGTTGGCGGATGTCGAAACCGCGACATACCCGAACACTCCAGAATGACCAACCGCTTGGGTGTATGCGGCTTTCGCAACACCTGCGTCACCCTGGGCATGCCCGGCACGATATAGGTGGGCACTTGTGAGGACGCGAGGCGCTCAGCTTGGCTCAAAGCAACTGACGTGCTTCTAACCAGGTTCGGACAAGGCTTGTCGCCTCGGCGATTTGCTCAGGCTGATTCGCGTAGTAGTGCGTCGCGCCCTTGATGACGTGCATCTCTTTGTCCTCGGATGCGGCCGACTCAAAAATCCGCCTGGAATCAGGCTGCGGAACACCATCATCCGCGCTACCTTCGATCACCAGAAGCGGTGCGCTAATTCTGGCGGCACATTCAAAACCATTGGCGCGGGAATCCTCCGGAGACCATTGCGAGAGCCAAGCGCGCAACGTCGAGAATCGCGCCAAACCAATCGGTCCAGAGTTCACGGTTTCGGGGTCACCCAAAAGCTTGCCACCGGGCTCACGGTCATTTGGGTCCAGCGACCGATCCAGGAATCGAAGGTCAGCCCATGTTCGGTGCACGACAAAGCCACGCTCGAGCTCACCAGTACTACGGCTTTTCAAATCCTCAAGCGTGTCCTTAACCCAACTAGTGATTTTATGAATACGCGCCCGCTGAGCCGCGCGGTAACGCGCGATATATTCGGCTGTGTAGGGCGGCTGGTTCGGGTTGCGGGGGTCGTAGATGTCGAGCTCCACATCGCGGTCATCCGGGTTGGCCTCATCACGCACGGATGGATCAATCACCTCAGCAAGATGCAAGGCCCTGCCTGCGTGAGCCGACTGAAACACAACTGCGTCTGCGGGAATCAGCTTGGCCCCAGCAATATCAACAGGGTCGCCCGCTGGGGTATCGACGATCGTTGGCGTCTCGGCTTGCGATTGGTAAAGCAGCGATAGTGATCCGCCACCACTCCAACCTAGAAGAATGATTGTCTCGTAACCCCACTCTTCCTTTGCATGGCGGATGTAGGCACCGAGATCGAGAACGACCTTCTCCATGATGAGTGCGGTGTCGTTCTTTGGATAGCGGCTACCCGCGCACAGAACATGCATCCCTGACCGCGCAAAGGCTTGCGGCACAGGTAACAAATGCAGCGTGGAGCTTGGGTGCATCAAGATAATGAGGGTCTTGGATGACAAGCCCTTCGGACGCAGGAGCATGCCCTCTAAATTGGTCTTCCCCTGTGTCCCTGAATAGCCATAGGTCTCAGCGAAACGCGAACGCTCCTCATAAGAAATATGCACCCACTCGTAAGACACCTCACGATCTTGGTTAGCCATTACGTGGTTCCCCTCTGCCGGATGCTGCTTCCGCCGGCTGGGACTTAATTTTGTTCCAGGCCTCCAAAGACTCATAAGCTTCGCGCTTGTGCAGCTCCCACGCCTCGGCATTCTCCTCGGAGTAGGTAATGAACTCTAAGCGGTAACCGTTCGGGTCGTGGAAATACAGGGATGTGCATACTCCGTGATCCACTGGGCCGTCACACGCCACGCCACGCTCTTCGAGGTGTACGCGCCACTCGTGAATGGCGTCGAGATTCTTCACCTTCATGGCGAAGTGCAGGTCCATGCCCCACTGACGCTTAAAGTCGAAGACGGATCCGTCAGGAACATCCGCAACGTCAAAGAACGCCAAGTAGGACGGCTCTCCGGGCACGTTGCTCCCAATGTCGAAAAACAGGTGCAAATAGCGCATCACCTCGCCGGTGGTCGGGTGCCGATAGTTGATCATTGCAACCTCAAGCGGGAAGCCAAGCACCCCCTCGTAAAAATCACATGTCTCCTGCGCATCCCGGCATCGGTATGCGGCGTGATCCAAACCAAAAACCTCAGGCAACTTGGGGTCGATTGGACGCCTGGTCATCGCTTGTCTCCTCCAATGTTCGCGCCGGCCATCAGGGCGCTTTGTGATGTGCGGATTCGATCCTTGGTGCTAACGTTAGCTTTTTTGTGCGCACCAGTAAAGCAAAAACAACCAAGAATCGGCATTACCCAGCCCGGCACGAGATCCGAAAAAACCCTTTACACGTCAAGAAATGTCGGCAAAGCTACCTGAGCTTAGCGAGTTTGAGCAGACCACCAAAAGACAGTATAACGATTGCACAATGCAGAGTTGAGCAAGCCAAACCACGACCAGGAGAGGAGACCGAGCGAGATGGCAAAGCGCCAGACTTTCAGTGAACTGGCAACCCCAGGCGTACCGCTTGTCATGCCGTGCGCTCATGATTCGCTCTCGGCGCGACTGATTGAAATGGCCGGTTTCCCGGCGATGGCAATCAGTGGGTCTGGTGCACTTGCGGCACGCTATGCACTGCCCGATTTGGGACTCGCGGGCCTGACCGACATGTCAGCAATAACTCGGGATGTTCTTGATGCAACGTCGATTGCCTGCATGGTCGACGGGGATGACGGTTACGGGGATGTGAAATCAGTCGCTCGGACCGTCCGCGTCAACGAATCCCTCGGCGTTGGCGCTCTCGTGCTTGAAGATCAAATGCGCGCTGTAAAGCGGCCTGGTCAAAGCGCAGCTGTGAGCGTGGTGAGTGACGAGGAAATCGCGGCAAAACTGAAGGTCGCCCTCGATACTCGTGACAACAAAGATATGTGGATCATCGGGCGCACCGACGCCTACGGTGCGCAAGGTTTGGACGCCGCAATCCGCCGTGCGGAGATGTATCTGAAATGTGGGGTGGATGGGCTTTTCCTTGCCGGGGTACGCAGACCCGAAGAGCTTGAGCGTATCGGCCAAGCGTTCCGTGGAACGCCGCTCACAGTCGTCGTTTATGGGGGCCAGGATTGTCCTTCACCGCCTGTCAGCGAGCTTCATGCCATGGGCTATACACAAATTTTGTATCCGCTCGCCCTGCTCTTGCCTATGTGCACTCTATTTGAAGACGTTCTCAAGGGGCTCCGCTTGGCAGCGACAAACGGCGCACCGCCGCCTTTGCCTGAGGACGAAAAACGTGCGCGCTTCCTGCTTGGAAAAGCGGTGAATGCCGAGAATTGGCTGTCACTGGAAAAGGTCACTGGCGAGGTTTTGGAATGAAGGGGCTTATCGTTGATAACACCAAGCCGGATCAACCCCGGCTCACCCTGGCGGAGGTACCACAGCCGACGATCGGCGAAGGGGAACTCCTCGTTCGGGTGAAGATTTCAGGCCTTAACCGTGCCGATCTGGCGCTTACTTCCGATCACTACGCACCGAACACCGTTGCAGGCAGCGAATTGGCCGGGGAAATCGTTGAAGTGGGCCCAGGTTGCACTGGGTTTTCCGTAGGCGATCGGATAATGGCGGTTTCGCGCGGCTCGCACGCGGAATTTGCAAATGTCGACCATAGGATCGCGGTGAAACTGCCGGATGGGATCGATTGGCAAGCGGCCGCCTCATTACCCGCCTGGTTCATGACTGCACATGACGCTTTGATTACGCAAGGCAAACTGCGCACTGGTGAAACGGTCCTCATACAAGGAGTCACCTCTGGTGTAGGCCAAGCGGCTGCGCAACTTGCCAAGTTAAGCGGTGCGAAGACGGTGATCGGGGTCGCGCGTTCGCAGGACAAACTGGATCAACTGACGGGCACGGAAGTAGACCACACCTTTGTAATGAAGGACGGCTGGTCCGAAGCGGTACGCGAGGCAACAGGCGGGCAAGGCGTAGACCTTGTCATCGATATGGTTGGCGGCGGCGCTCTGACCGGGAACCTGCATAGCCTCGCCATTTGCGGGCGCATTGTTGCGGTAGGCCGCCTCGGGGGCGCTAGCGACACACTGGATATCGGCATGCTTGCGTTTAAGCGCGCGCAAATCACCGGGGTGACCTTCCGCACCCGAAACATGGAAGAAAAAGCCGCCATCGCCCGAGCCTTTGCCTCGGACGTTCTTCCACTGGTCGTGGAGGGCAAACTCAAGCCGCGGATCGACCGAGTGGTTCCTCTTGCCGAGGCAGGTTTGGCACAAGAGCTGATGCGGCACAACAAACACTTTGGGAAGGTATTATTGGTAATCGCATGAACTCAGCACAAATCAACACAGACACGCTCTCGATGAAACCTGAGGGGACTGGCCAGCCATCGCAACGTGACGGCCGTCTTTTGGGGCGACGCATTGTTATCACCGGCGGCGGTACCGGAATTGGCCGCGCGATAGCCGAGCGATGCAGTCAAGAAGGCGCCGTTGTCTCCATCATCGGGCGGCGGCAAGAGCGACTGTCCGAAGTGCAGGCTGTCACTGGTGGCTATTCATTCTGTGCGGATCTGCGCGACGAAGACGCGACCACCTGCGCCATTCACGAATCTGCCGCGTCTATGGGCGGACTGGACGGTCTTGTGAATGCGATAGGGGTCCTTGACGTCTGTACCCTGGAAGAGTGCGACCTGGAGCGCTGGAATGAAAGCATCCTTACCAATCTGACGGCTCCGTTTTTGGCTTGCCGCGCGGCGCTTCCATATCTTCGCGAGGCAGCCAGAGATGGAAAGAGCGCAGCCATCGTGAACATCGCCGCGCTCGCGGCACTCATGCCAGGGGTCAGCAGCGCAGCCTACTCCGCAGCCAAGGCAGGTTTGGTCCAATACAGCCGAACCATTGCCAAAGAATTGGGGCCGGAAATTCGTGTAAACAGCGTCTGCCCTGGTGCCGTCGAAACCCCTATGACCGACGGTTTTCTTTCCAGGGACGGCGTGGACCGCGACGGATTCATTTCCCGCTACACGCTGGGTCGCCTGTCACAACCGGCAGAGGTAGCAAACGTTGTCACGTTCCTTTTGAGCAGCGAAGCCTCCTGCGTCATTGGCAGCAATTTTATCGCCGACGGCGGGCGCGCTTTTCGGTAAGTTCCCACGCAATACTACTTGGTGGTAGTTCTTAGGATGGGTTCAACTCATCCCTTGCGCTTTGCATGGGACTGCGGGACGAGGCAAGGAGATCCTGCCGGGGGGCGGGCCTGAACTGCCCCTCACGACCAACTCCCCGGGCGTGACCGACCCAAAGGGAGCGCTAGACGCCGCACTGCCCTTCTTCATTTGATGCAGGAGCCAGAGACCGCAGGCTGTGGCAATCTCGGAGTTTGGAACAGAAATCGTTGTTAACCCAGGCTGCCACCAACGGAATCCCGGCTCGTCACCAAATCCCACGACCGAAAACTGTTCGGGGATTTTTAGGCCCTGATCGATCACCTCATCCAATATGCCTCGGGTGATTTGCAATGAGCCGAGCACAATACCCGTCGGCGGCTCCGTCAATGCAAGGAGCTGGCGCAAAGCCGCGCGCCCGAACTCCGACGATGCGCCAGGGCCGAACACCATTAGCTCCTCGTCGATGGCCGCGCTCATTTGCGCCATACGAAACCCATTGAGGCGCTCTTCGCCAACAAAGGTTGATGGGGGTGGTCCAATGTAGCCAATCCGTTGGTGCCCCAAGGCGATAAGATGCCTTGTGCCAGCCTCAAACGCTTTGACGTTGTCGAAGCAAAACCACTGTTCGCCCAGAGACGGATGTCGTCTAATCCACTGAACATGTGGCGTGGACTTAAGAAGTCGGATGGTTTCTGGACGTGGATTTTTGGTTGGGGTAATCACAATACCGGCGGCGCTAGCGCTGATCAATTCGCGCAATTGTCGTAATTCGGCATCGGGATCATCGTTGGTTTCTGAGAGGACCAGCTGATAGCCTTCTGCCTCCAACGTTTTCGAAAGGGCATGCGCGCCAATGCTGTACTGGCTGTTGCCGAGATCAGAGAGCACGAGGCCAACGAGCTTGCTTGACCCGCCGCGCATCATCTGAGCCGCTCGATTGGCGACATAGCCAAATCGTTCAGCCTCCTTCATGACTAGCTGCCGAGTCTTCACGCTGATCCGCGAATCATTGGCAAGCGCACGCCCCACCGTCGACACGGACAAATTCAAATGCTTGGCGAGCTCTTTGGCTGTTTTCATCAGATTGCACGTAGTAGATGGGGGAATGGTATCACGCGTGAAGCACCATAACGTGAGACTCAATTTTACCCATGTTCTGATGCGTTTGATCGACGAATGTAATGGTCAAGCATCTAATCGAGGAAATAGCCACGAGTGAGCGAGTCACCATTGAGCAAATGATTCAAGAAGGCTCATGTACCACCGCATGGGCGCGGCGGGCAGGCTAAACGCGGGAAGCCGTGGTAGGCGGCGACATGCTGGCCCAGTGCGAGAACTGGCTTGCCCAACATGCCAACGAAGCCCGTAAATAGGAAAGGGTCGAGTGAATCTTATCTGGTCCGGAGATAGGTTTACAGCTATGAGGATATCTCCCGCCTCCCCTGAATTAGTGCCGTGCACAGCCCATTTGCCAACCTCCTTCAACCCCTTCGCATTCCGAACCTACAAAAAACGCAACAGTGGCACCAATGGGCGCTTGTCGTTTCCGCTCATACGGTGCGCCCCTCGTCGAGAGCAGACGATTCCACCGCTAGCAGCGTCTGGGGCCGTGTCACGATGGCCTTGAAGAGATTGCCGGCGCGGTCATCGATGAGTTCAATTGCAGGCCAGGCCCGCAGGGCGCGCAGCAGGCCGCTACCCAGCCCGCGATAAGGGAGGAGCTTGGTAGCGAAGGAGGCGAGGATGGGGTTGCGCATGTTGGAGTTGCCGGCCTTGATGTTTTCGATGGTCAGGTTATTGGGCAGGTGGCCGGGGCTGATGATCTCGACCCGATCCGCAAATACCAGCACCCGCACCGGGGCGCTGATGAAGTAGTCGCGGTGGATGAGCGCGTTGGCGACCAGCTCTTCCCAGACGATACGGGGCACTTCTGGGCGGCCCACGGAGTTGATGCCCTGATCCCCTTGCAGGGCACGGGTGTTGGCACTGATGAAGCCCAGCGTTTGCTGGAACACATCGGCGAGCTTGCCGATGATGTCGCGGCTGTCGAGGTAGCGATCGTCCTCAATCTCATTGCCGACAAAGGCCACCGCCTTGACGATGAAAGCGGGCAGCGCATAGTGCGGCGCCTTGGCGAACAGCAGCGCGCCAGCAACATTGAGCTGCCCCTGGTTCATCAGGTTCATGTTGGTCAGCAACTGAGGTAGCGGCTGTTGGTGCTGGGCGGGCGGCTCGCCGAATTGCTGCTCGAAGAAGGCTTCGAAATAAGGCATGTCCACATCGCCGCCCCCCAGACCCGCGACCGGAGTTTCGTCGGCATGCACCAAGCCTGCCTGTTGGAACAAGCGCTGGATTTCCTCGCGCGAGGTGGCACGGCGCTTGTCGGAGCCGTTTTTCACCCAGATCACCCCGTTTTTATCCATATAGGGTTTGTTGATCCCCTCGGCGATGGAGACAACCAGCACCGTGCCCGCAGGGTGTGCCACGTTGTCTGTGAGCGGGTTCACGGCGGGGCGTACATTCTGGGAGGCCGCGTTGGCGATGAGCTGGTTGAGACGGGCCACATCGGCGCTGGACAGACCGCGCACCGAACCATCGTCGCTCACGCCGATGAAGATCCGCCCGCCAGAGGTGTTGCTGAAGGCAACGATCTCTGCCGCTAAGGCATCGGCATTGGTGATGTCCGCCTTGAACTGATGGCGACTGTCCTCACCTCGGCTGAGGATGTCGATCAGCTCTGTGGTTTCCATAGGTTGTAAACCTCTTTACGACGGTTGAAGGCTTCTTGGCCTCCTTCCATGATGTTGATGATGGCTTCTTGCACCGGGCGGGCGTCGATGCTGCCGCTTCGAGTGGCGACTTTTTCATCCTGGTACTGGCAAGCGTGCACCTGCTCGGCATCACCCAGCACCGGGAAATTGGCGTTGTGGGTGGCGAAGATGAATTGGGCGTGAGGCTTCATCTCGCGGAGCAGCTTGATCACATCGTCGTAGATGGTCTGGTTGTCCAGATCGTCTTCGGGCTGGTCGATGATGATGGCGTCGTTCTGCCGCTGGCTGAGGACATAGAGCAGCAGGGCTGAAGCACGCTGCCCGAGCGAGTGGTGCTTCAGCTCCTTGCCACGGTAACGGATCACGAAGCGGTTCGGAACTTGCCAGGTAACGAATTCGGCCAGATTCTGCATGAAGGTCTTTTCAAAGACCTCAGGTGTGCTGCCCGCCTTGACCAAGGCACCCGGCAGTGCACGCAGGAGTCCACCGAAATCGGCGTAGTCCTCCATGACCGCCCGGAGGGTGGTTTCGCGGATGTTGCTGCCTTTGAAGAGCTGCTGCATGAAGCTGATGGCAGACTCTTTATCGTCTTTGAATTCGGCTTCGATCTGAAGGGCGGTGTGGCTGGCATTCACACGGTCCAGCTCCCCTTTGATGGTGCTGTATTCGTGCAGCCAAAGTTCATTGAGCTTGTCGATCTCGGCAAACAGCGCATCGCGGATGCTGGTCTGCAGGGACTCCTGCTTGGCAAGTGCCTCCAGCATCTGCTCCGCCTTAGTCTTGCGCTGTTGCTGGGCCAGAAAGTCATCCGGCTGGATGGCGGTCATGCCGGTTTGCTTGAGTTCCTGGGCCAGTTGTCGTTCGACTTGCGCGAACTCTTCCTGAAGGCTCTTGCGTGCGCCTTCGAACTCGCCCTGTTGAGCGTTGAGGCGGCTTGCAATGGCACGTGCGTCTTGTTCGATCTGCTTGAGTTGCTCGACCCTACCAATGAGATGCGAAAACTCAGCGTAATAAGCGGCGAAAAACTCTGGGTTTTGCCGGGACACGTAGCTCATCGCATTGCGAAGTTCGTCCTCGTGCTCGGCGATCAGGCTGCCCAGGGCAAGGGTGAAGTCGTCTGCCCGCTCGCGCAGGCGCGTGAGCGCAGCGGCATCCTGTTGAAACCCTAGGCGTTTCTGAAGCTTGTCGGCTACTCCGTACTCCTCAAACTTCTTCAGGCGGAAGTTGGAATCGGTGAGCTGCTGCTCGTAGTCGCGTTTGAGTTCGGCAGCGTCGCTGAGTTTGAGCCAACGCTGGGCGGCTTCCCGCACACGCTGGCGTTGGGTTTCGATGTCATCGCGCAGCACACGGAGCTTATCACCGACCAGCTTTTCCACCAGATCAGTCTCGAACCCTTCGCCCGTGCTGGAGAGGTCTTTCTGCCCAAAGTAAATCGGGCGGCGCAGAACGGTTTCCCGAATTGACACGCCGGGCTGCAATTTGCCGTCCAGATAGACGTTCGGGGCTTCGCGGAAGATGCGGGAAATCGTGAACTCTTGCCCGTACACATCGCAGGCCGTCAGCGTCACTTTGCCGCCACTGCCCAGGGTGTGACGGATCAGCTCATCTTTGTACTTGGTGTCCTGTGCTTTCTCGCCCCGAGGGATATCGAGAGCAAAGCGCACTGCCTCCAGAATAGAAGACTTGCCGCTGCCACGGATGCCGATGAGCGTATTGAGTTCGGGGGAAAAATGCAGCGTCTGCCCGTCGAGGATTCCGCCATCGAAGTGGATGCTACGAATATGCGAAGCCTGGTGCTTTGGGGGATCCAAAGCTACACGTGAAGGGGCGTCGCTCAAGGCGAACTTGGCCGCTTCGTAGGACAATTCGCCAAGCTTGAGATAGCAGGTTTTCCCCCGACCGATTTCGTCGAGGCACTTGGGGTCACTGCCTTCTAGCTCGGCTGGGTACCAGTTCTGCAGCCAGCTTTGAACCTTGGTTCGGCTGGGCTTGTCTTTGCCTGCACCATCATGGGTGCGAACCTTCTGAAAACCCAAGGTTCTGCGGCGGAAGAACTCGTTTTGACCAAGCTCGGCCAGACGGCCACCATCCAGCTCAGCCCAAAGTCCGCTGTTGGCTTCAACATGGGCAAATACGAGAAAAAAGTCGCGGTGATAGCTTTCTAGCTTCTTGATTGTCTCCAGGAGCGACCATGAGGTGCGTCCGTTCTCCTGTTCGTATTGTGCAGGTGTTTTGCCCTCGAAAGCGCTAGTCAAAAATGGATTGATGTAATCATGGCCATCGGCAAGCCAGTCGTTGGAAAACACGACCAACGTATGGATGCCATTGGCCCCATCATTGACGGATAGCTCTACGCCCGGCAGCAGTGCAATCCCTTTTTTCTGGGCAGTAGCGCGCAATGCCTTGAATTCAGAGCAATCAAACTTGTTGTGATTGGTAATCACACCCAGTCGAATTTGGGCCTTTTCCAACGCATCCACGTAGCTGCTGTTGTAAAAGTCGTCATCGGCAGCGTATTTGAACTCGCGGTCTGCACGGGTATGCAGATGAAAATCCGCACGTATCCACTGTGCCCCTTTTGCGAAAACGGGGACTCGTGACCCTGGGTGCTTTGGCAGCAGATCTTCCATTACCGTCCCTCCTTATACGCAGATAGCCCCGCAATCTCGCGCCCCTGGGCAAGCTTGTGTAGAAGCGGCGTTATGCCTTCCACCAGAGCTAATTCTTTTTGCGTGTGCGCTGTCCAGCCCAGGTCCAGTGGATTCGGTTCGCGTTGATTTGTCATGGTTGTCCCTGCACTGTCGGCGGCGACCACTCTATGCCCTCTTCGAGAATCGGATGGCTTTCGCTCACGACGATCAACGGCTTGTTCCGATTCTCCAGCGCGAACATGGCGACGGAGCCGTCGACGTCCGCCACCGGCACCGCCCCCTGTGGGGCAAGCCTACCAACCCAGACATATTGCCGGGTCTCCAAACATGCAAGGTAATACGAAATACCCATGCTTCCCCCGAATTCGAATCAACTCTTTTTCTGCGCCAGTTTCTTACGCAATGCCGTGATGAAGCCGTTCTTGATCACTCGAGACTGCTCGTAGCTTCGACCAAGGCGCCCCGGCGATCCACCTTCCAACCGTTCTCCGCCAGGCATCTCTAGACACTGCGTGGGCCAGCGCATCGCGCTCCATGTCTGTGAGATCGACTTCCGCGTCCAGCCTTGACCGCGCTGTGTATCGCTGATCGATGACGATGTGATGTTGGACTGTCTGCCGTAACAATCTGACCGGGCCACGATGCTTGCGGGTCTCCGCCAAAAGGAAGCCGACCTCGCCGCGAATGACGAGATCCCTACCATCCACGAGCCGCAGAAAAGACCCTAGTTTATACCGAGTTGAGAGGATACTACTTAGCCAGCGCCGCCCCCCCCTGGGAGCTTGAATGGCAAGGGTCAAAGGTGACGTCCTGCGGAAAAGATAACCTCAGATGCTCGAAGATTGCCCCTACTACTTACGGGGTGAGTGCTGTAGTTGCTCTCATCATCTACCCGCTTGGTTACCCTCTTCATCCTCAGCGACGCTTACCTCTTCGGGAACGTCAGCAACCAAACATACCTGAGCCAGTTGGAGACCGGCGCAACGGGCCTTGCCCTTGAAAAGACGCATGATCTTGCCTCTGTAATGGGCGTCCCCCCATTGACGATCCTGGCATGTGCGGCTCGCCCCATGATGGTGAGTATCATGAGGTCCATTTGTGCGAACCCTGTTTTTTACGACACTTGCAGGCCTGCAGCGCGAGCGGATGGTGAACAGTATGTTTAGAGACGGCGACGAAGACTTAAGGAATTTCGGGCGTGTTGCGCGCGAGATTTTTTCAATGATGGAGGTGGATCTTCCCCTTAATGTCTTGGAAGGCTGGAGATGTGCCTTTGAAGAGAGCAGCCACTATTTCCAGTACCCATCTATTGGGTCGACTTCGTATCCCCACCGTCAGCGCGTCCAATGCATAATGCTCCCCTCGACCAGGGCGAAACCCATATAAGAATCCCAGGAAGTCTTCCTCGTAGATCGCTTTCAGTATCTTCACCACGGCTATCTAAACGATCTTTTCCTCCAGGACACCGCTAAATTTTTCTTGTTAGCGATCTCGCCGCTTCAATCTGAGACGTGATCATCGCAAGTTGTGATTGAAGCAGGATACGACTCTCTTCCAGAGAGCTGATTCCAGAATCAGACAAAGACATTGCTATAGCCACATCGACATAAGATCTGAATGTTGTCGAAATTTTCTCATGACCCGCTTGCTGGGTTAGTCGTAACTCGATGCTGCGCCTGTCGATTTCAGCAATCTCACCGGCTTTGTAAAGCGACTGCTGAATGCGGTAAAGATAACCAGCATAACGTGTCAACCCATAGCGCCGAAGCGCGTGCGGCGAAATATCACTATCTACAGAGTCAAGCAGATCAGTAATCGCTTGCGCAGTAAAAATGCCGCCATTAGCATTGTGAGTGCTTACAAATACAACGCCTGGATCATGACCAGCATGGCACTTTCTAACTATCTCTGGACGTTCAAACTCAATGTAATCAAGGGTCTCTTGAATCAGCGAGGACTCGACCTCAACGTCGCGTACCTTTTTAAACTTTGTACCTTTGGTCAAAGTGACCATCACCATGGTATTGGGCAGGAACTTGGTCGGAATTGCATTCACGGGTAGTGATACAACCTCCAAGCGCCTCAGCCCTGCTTCCGCCATCCAGCGAAGCATCAATTGATTGCGCACATTGATTTCTTCGGCGAGCGGCAGACCGCTTTCCAAAGTTTTATCAGCAATGCCGTCTTTCAGCGCAGCAATTTCGTCTGCGGACGGAATACGCTTTCTTGCTTGCTGAACAGTTCCAAGCAAAAATGGTATTTCATAGTTAACACTATTCCCTTGCCTAGGCCGATTTACGACGATACGAAACACACGGCCGCTTAGCATGTCGTTAGATCCGATAATTCCACGACACAAGCCTGTGTTTTCGGCATACCAATAGAAGGCGCAGACAGATGAAATTCTGTAATTGATAGTTTTGGCTTCAAGGTCGCCAGAGTTTTTTAGTTCATCACGATACTTGCACAAAAGCCTGTCTGTGACATCGTAAATATCGCGTTCACCAAGCCAGTTCAACCACGCCTTAAGTCGATATGCGATCTGACGAATATAGGTTTTTTCATGACACTGAACTATTTCAAGATCAAGCAAATATTGCGTTACGTGACGCTGAAGCGCGCCCGATTCATCAACAACGATGTGCTGGCCATTCTTCGTCGGCAACAGATCAAACATTTGAGCGACCCGTGATCTTGCTGGCACTGAAACGATTGTCAGTCCATTGGGCTTGTTGCAAGGAAATACGCTGTTCAAGTTCACGCACTTGATCAAGCAAATCAACGATAGTTTGCGACAAGCCCGGCATCATCGTTTCATATTTTTTAACCTTGGTTTCAAGCTCGCTAATTCGCTTTGACTTGAGACAAATACCCTGTTCAGCCCTGCCGTTCTCCAGAACCACCTGTGCGCTCGCAAGTGACGCAATCACACGCTCGTGCGTAGCTGACCCCGTCCTAAGTTGATCGCTGGCCTTAGATACGCTCTCATAGGGCTCAAAAGCCAAGGCAGCAAACCAGTTGAGGGTGAACTTCTTCGGAACTGGAAAATCGGCAACTCCGTTCTCGATGTAGTGCTTGAGACCGTCGAGCTTGCGCTGAATCTTCTGCTCGCTCCTTTGTCGGTTCGTTTCACTAATATGCTTAGGCATTGTTAGCCTCCTGCCTGTCGGCAAAAGCTTTCAGCATTGGTGACGACATGGGATCAAGAACCAGGCCAACATCCTCTGCAGTTATGCCAGTCTCAAAGCCCAGCAAATTAGGGCAACCAACACACGACCCTCGGCAAGCCGAAGACTGTTGAACAGTATCATCCATGATGCACTTGCTGCGCTGTAACAAAGTCGGTGTCTGGCCGAAACATGCCCCGTCAGGTACAAAGTTAAGAACGTAGCCAATATCCTCAACCTTCTCAATCATCTTTTCAGCTCGCCGCTCTGAAACAGCATCAAACGATCTAAAAAATTCACCCAACTCTTTCTGCATATTTCCAAACAGCACTTCAGCTTTTTCATTAGCAGCGGACTGTGCAAATGACAAAATGCGCTCTGACCTCACCTCTTCAAAAGCACTGCGGAAGTCCTTATCCGTTATGTACTTGGCAGTCATTTCAAAATCTGTGTGACGCAAGTGCCAGGACAGCGTTGCGAGATCTCCAGACTCAAACTTGTAGAAAAACATCATTGCAAAGAATCGACGAAACTGATGCTCGCTAAACTTCCAAGGAGTTCCTTCATTATCTGGAACACCAACATACTCGGAGAATTCGTTTATTTTTCCGCTGGACCAATAATTAACAACCCCACCACTGAGGGCTGGAAAAATAAGTAGCGATTGATTCCCTTCATTACGAACCGGTTCAGTCAGAGCCTCAAGCACTTGAACCGCTTTAGCAACAAGTTTCGTGACAGGAAAATACTTGCGTTCCTGATAAACCTTGGCAGAGTACATGCCAATAACTGGTCCACTCTGCGTATCCACACAGCAACCTGCTGTGAGCGATTCGACTTCGCACTCCCTCCGGGCTGTGAAGCAATAAATAACCAGCAAGCAAGCGGTGGGGAGTAAATGGTGCAGACATTTATTCAGCGATGCACCGCTCTCGGCACGCCCCTTAGTAATAAGGCGATGCGCTGTCGCCTTGCTTACACCCAAGCACTCGCCGACCGCCCTATATGTCAACCCTTGAGCACGAAGTGCGTGCCCCTCCTGAACTTGTGTAGCCAAGACCGTTTCAATTTTCTTTTCAGAATAGTCCTTTGCAAACCCGCATATAGGATATGGACTCCCTGGATGGCCATCCAGTTGGGCAAGTTGCTTACTTAGCCATGCTCGCATCCTTTTCGACGCATACTGCATCCTATGGTCTGCTTTCCCTCCGCGCCCTGCGTCACTCAAGTATTCTTCGTGCTGCACGAGAGCCCGAGACTTGAGATCAAGCAATAGCGGCGCAAAATCGACGACCCAGCGAATTGCTCGATCCATCAACTCAAAGAAAATGGGCTGCGGAATATCGCGCGTGCGCTCGCCAGGCCGCCCCTTTTCCCTGGATACTTGCGTAGGCTTTATATTATTTTTTTGGAAGTAATCGCTGGGTATTTGATGACTAGCAGGGAAAAGGTCTTTGAATATCTGACACTGACGATAGAGCTTTGAAATGGACGTCAATTCTTTGCGGATAGAATCTTGACTGCAAATCTCTAAGTTTTTTTTGACACCTCCCCCTGCATAACGATCCTTAATACTATCTTTAATGTAAAATCCATTATGCAGGCGGAAGTTGGTTAGCATTACCAGCATCGGCGCTTCGCGACTCCCTAGTATTCGATCACTAACACCGAGAGCCTCGCTTAGTTTATTTACATTAAACTCTACATGACCAAGTCTGTTGCGAAATATCTTGTACTTATCAAGATCTGCGGGATTACCCTGTAATTCTTCAAGCTTTTCTCGCAAGCGATCCTCAAGACTCAGGCGTGCATACAACGGCTTGCCAATTGAATCCCTAAAAATAGTAAATACGCCATCATTCACACTGGAAAGATAATTAACACCTTGCAGCCTGAGCCAACGAACGTGGTTAACGATGTCATTTACATGTTTATATTGAGAGATACCAGATAAAGCACCACCCATATTTTTATCATGACTAATAGTGCGCACGAGGTATGCCGAAAGTTTAATCGCATGACAGAGATCTTGATTATCCGTAAGCAACTCATTTGGCGCCACAGCAACATCAAATCGGATAATCTGTCGACCCGGCCCATCCTCGACAACCCATTGATTATCAGTAAAAGACGATGCTCCGACAAACCAGGAGGCGGAATAAGATTTAAGCTTATCTAGGCCGTATTCATCATCGAAGTAACTCCTGTAGGCACTCATGTCAACTACACTCATGCATTAGCCTCTTCGATGACGTGAATAGGGATAATGTTAATATAAGGATTACTATGGCTATTGCAATACTCTTCTGCCTGAGTAAGCAATCTGCGGTGTTCCCGTATACTGTAGAGCTTATCGAGAATTGAGTTCACGAACAGCTTCCACAGATGCCACCTTGTAAACTCCTCCCCCCTTAGGCGCACTTCGGCTTTAGTCAGTATCTCGCGCCAGTGGATTACATTAGCAATGTTTTCTTTTGTGGCGAGAAACAAACTACGGCGATTCGCGCAACTGACGCACTTATCGATGCGATGGCAGACTTCCCCCTCTATCGTGCCGGGCTGAATGCCGGCCGTGGGATCTGAACAATGTATGCCACCGAACTGCTGATTGAGTATGCTCTGCTTACGCCTCTCGTAAGCCTCGGGGTCAATACCGACCTTCTCTGCAAACTGATCAATACTGACGGTTAATACCGTTTCAAACCACTCTAAAAACTCTCGAATCTTCTTTTCACGACGCAAAATCTCAGGCAGGTGGTAAGTGTACTTAGCCGCCATCTTTAAGTCACTGTGACGGCCGACCTGCATTACTTGCATAGCATCTCGCGTTACAAGTCCAGTCAACAAAAGAACACTGCCGCGCAGTGCTTTCAGTGTACTTGACCAACGCTCTCCGGAGAGTTCTAGACAGAGTGATCTAAAGGCAATATTTATTGTTCTAAGCGCGAGCCTTGACGGCACGTACACTCGCTCACCGCCAGTTCCCTTTGTGAAGTTTTTGTAGAATCCAATAAACAAACTATCGCGATCTTCATTACGCGCAAAATCGCGAATATGTTCGGTACATATCCGCAGATACTCAACGACATCAATAGCTGTCAAGGTCTCACAAGTAAGCGCAACTCCATCCATACGAGAACTTACAACTACTGACTCCTGATTCTCGGCCCCTTTACGCAATTTATTCCAGACAAGCTGATATTGCCCATCATTGCCAATGGGAATAAGACAGTTCGTTGCGAGATTTAATAAAGCATCGGGATTGATTGCGTACTTAATCGAGAGCCATACAAACGCAGCCACACGTGCTTCACGCGAATAACCGAGGGCGTTTCGAACGTCGGATATAGAGATACCGCTTTTTTGTATGCGATTAGCTAAGAGTGCGTAGGAAGCATCCTCGTCCAAAGGATAAACTCCGCCATGATAGAGATAGCAATATGTAACTATCACCTGCAGAGCACAGCCATCCAGCAAGATAGCGTATTCCGCACCCATGACTTTTGACGCCAGGCGATCAGTCACCCCATCGGTATTCTGACGAAACATATCCTTCAAGCTTTTCGCTTTCCGTTGATATGCTTGATTACTCGCCCACTGCCGCGCCTCTTGAAGTAGTTTATAGTGCTGTATTACCAAATCAGCACTGGCGCTTTTCAATGTGTCCAGGCGATTATCTAAGACGCGAGTAGATGCCTCAACGATATCAAGCGCCGCCTCACTTGAACCACCAGCAACTGCCTCGTCGAAGATATTTGAAAGAAGGCTTTCTATACCCTCGAGATCATCAAGCCCTTCGTCAATAAGGGTATCCTGATGCTGAGCAATCAGCGCCTGGATATCAATCTCTTTATGAATAGTCACATCAAGCAGTGTGGGGCCTATTCCACGCTCAAACTTGAAACCTTTGATGTCCAAGCCATGCGGCACGACCCCCCGACTTGCAAGATGGTGAACGAACGCGCGCACGCCTGCCGCATAGTTATTCTTAGTTCGATTTACAACACCTAATTCACTAAGATAACTGCGGTAAGAACTGATCAAATTATGGAAAAGCACAACAATGTAGGATTCGCCTGCGCCTGAGACGTCTCCAGTTTTCAAAAAATCCCTGAGCTCTTCTTGCGAACAATCTTCGGCCAAGAAATCAAGAAGCGTACTAATGTGATAATAATATGTTCTTTCAGTTGAATTATTATCTGGCCAGAAGGTTTCGTATGCAGATGCGAGGGCATAGCAAAAGGAATGACCGAGGCTTTCAGTATACTTACCGAAATTGCGCTCGGTGTAACCCCTCTTCACCGTGAGTATAATGCCTCCGGCATCATTCATATTTTGTAGGCAGCACCAAATGGTGCTGCCTTACGCGTCGATCAATATTCGACTTCTGGAACTTCAGAAATTGAGCTACCAATTGGCTTGGCTGCTGGAGTGACACTAAGCAGTCTATCTCGGATCAGCTTCTCAACTTCTTGTGCAGTCGACTCATTATCTTGCAGCCATTGCGCAGCGTTTGCCTTACCCTGGCCGATTTTGTTGCCCTGATAGCTGTACCAAGCACCTGACTTTTCAATCAGCTTCTCTTGCACACCTAGATCGATAAGCTCGCCCATCTTGTAGATTCCAGCACCATACATGATCTGGAATTCTGCCTGTCTAAACGGCGGGGCCACCTTATTTTTTACGATCTTAACGCGCGTTTCGCTACCGATCACGGTCTCGCCATCCTTAACGGCACCGGTGCGGCGAATATCAATTCGAACAGAAGAATAAAACTTAAGTGCATTTCCCCCGGTTGTAGTTTCGGGGTTGCCGAACATCACACCGATCTTCATGCGAATCTGGTTAATAAAGACTAGGATGGTATTGGTCTGTTTCACACTTGCAGTCAGTTTGCGCAACGCTTGAGACATCAAGCGCGCTTGGAGTCCTACGTGCGAGTCGCCCATTTCGCCTTCGATTTCAGCCTTCGGTACCAATGCAGCTACCGAGTCGACGATAATGACTCCGACAGAGCCGGATCGCACGAGCATATCGGTAATTTCCAATGCTTGTTCGCCCGTATCCGGTTGCGATACCAACAAGCTATCAAGATCTACTCCCAGCTTTTCCGCATACAGTGGATCAAGCGCATGCTCGGCATCTATAAATGCACAGGTCTTTCCTAGCTTTTGTGCTTGCGCGACAATTTGCAAACATAAAGTGGACTTACCAGAACTTTCGGGTCCGTAAATCTCTATTATACGCCCCTCGGGTACTCCACCAATACCAAGCGCAATATCAAGTCCGAGAGAGCCAGTTGAAACAGCCGGAATAGGTTCTCTTGGCTCTTCGCCCATTCGCATCACTGCGCCTTTACCGAACTGCTTCTCGATTTGCGACAAAGCCGCATCTAGCGCCTTCTTTTTGTTGGCTTCCATCGTCCGCCCTCGCTTAAGCTTTTACCTGAACTGGTTTGGGTGCTGTGACCGACCTGCAGATCACTCTAAATCATTCAATCGATCATATGAACCGATTTTCTGGACGTGAATAGTAGATCTCGACGATACGGCCTTTCGGCAGGCCGCCGATGCCGAGGGCGATGTCCAGGCCCAGGGAGCCGGTGGAAATGGCCGGAATGGCCTGACGATCGTGGTCGCCCATGCGCATGACCGCGCCTTTGCCGAACTGCTTCTCGATCTGGCCCAGGGCAGCAGCCAAGGCGCGCTTCTTGTTCTCGTCCATTGAAGTCCTCACTAAAATCAAGAGGGCCTGGCGGCCACCAACAACTGTATAAGTAGACAGTATTATTCCATAGGGCAAGTCGCTCGCCTACCCCTGGGCGGCTTTTTCTCCTGCAGCTAGTCGGATCAGCCCCTTGAGGGCCTCGGTCACCGCTTGCTGGCGAACCGCCAGGCGATCACCCGGGAACTGGCGGCGCACGGCCTCGATCTCGGCGCCATCGCCCCAGGCCAGCCAGACGGTGCCGACGGGTTTCTCCGGGGAGCCGCCATCGGGTCCGGCGACGCCGCTGACAGCCACCGCGAAACGCGCCCCGCTGCGCTGCTGGGCACCACGCACCATCGCCTCGACCACCTCGCGACTGACCGCTCCCACCTGCGGAAACAACTCGGCCGGCACTGCGAGCTGCTCGGTTTTCTGCACATTGGAATAGGTGACGTAGCCCGCCTCGAACCAGGCCGAGCTGCCGGGAATACGGGTGATGGCTTCGGCGATACCGCCGCCCGTGCAGGACTCCGCAGTACTCACCAGTTCGCCGCGCGCCTTCAGTTCCTCGCCCAGCCGGGCGGCCAGCAAAGTCAGCTCATCTTCGGTAACGGTCATGTGCACTCCGGGGTTAAAGCGGGCCAGCGGGATACCGTACACTAGCGCCTTTTGCACGCAAGGCCAGGCAATGAGCGATCTCAGCGAACACACACCCATGATGGCGCAGTACTGGAGGCTGAAGAACCAGCATCCGGACCAGCTGATGTTCTACCGCATGGGCGACTTCTACGAGATCTTCTACGAGGACGCCAAGAAGGCTGCCAAGCTGCTCGACATCACCCTGACCTCTCGGGGCCAATCGGCGGGCAAGGCCATTCCCATGGCCGGCATCCCCTTCCATTCGGTGGAAGGCTACCTGGCCAAGCTGGTGAAGCTCGGCGAGTCGGTGGTGATCTGCGAGCAGATCGGCGACCCGGCCACCAGCAAGGGCCCGGTGGAGCGCCAGGTGGTGCGCATCATCACCCCCGGCACCATCAGCGACGAAGCGCTGCTGGACGAACGCCGCGACAACCTGCTGGCCGCCGTGCTCGGTGATGAACGCCTGTTCGGCCTGGCAGTGCTGGACATCACCAGCGGCCGCTTCAGCGTCCAGGAGATCAAGGGCTGGGAAAACCTCCTGGCCGAACTGGAACGCCTCAACCCGGCCGAGTTGCTGATTCCGGACGACTGGCCCCAGGGCCTTCCCGCGGAGAAGCGCCGTGGCGTACGTCGCCGCGCGCCGTGGGACTTCGATCGAGACTCCGCGAAGAAGAGCCTCTGCCAGCAGTTCGGTGTGCAGGACCTCAAGGGCTTCGGTTGCGAAACCCTGACCCTGGCCATCGGCTCTGCCGGATGCCTGCTGGGCTATGCCAAAGAAACCCAGCGCACCGCCCTGCCCCACCTGCGCAGCCTGCGTCATGAGCGCATCGACGACACCGTGATCCTGGATGCCGCCAGCCGCCGCAACCTGGAGTTGGACGTCAATCTCTCCGGCGGCCGCGACAACACCCTGCAGTCGGTGATCGACCGCTGCCAGACCGCCATGGGCAGCCGCTTGCTGAGCCGCTGGCTGAACCGCCCGCTGCGCGACCGCTCCGTGCTGGAGGCTCGGCAAGACGCCATCGACTGCCTGCTGGATCGCTATCGCTTCGAAACCCTGCAGCCGCAGCTGAAGGAAATCGGCGACGTTGAGCGCATCCTCGCCCGTATCGGCCTGCGCAATGCACGACCACGTGACCTGGCGCGCCTGCGCGACGCCCTCGCCGCCCTGCCCGAACTGCAAGGCGCCATGACCGAGCTGGAAGCGCCGCACCTGCAGACCCTGGCCGGCAGCATCCGCACCTATCCGGAACTGGCCGACCTGCTGGCCCGCGCCATCATCGACAACCCGCCAGCGGTGATCCGCGATGGCGGCGTGATCAAAACCGGCTACGACGCCGAGCTCGACGAACTCCAAGCCCTCAGCGAGAACGCCGGCCAATACCTGATGGACCTGGAAACCCGGGAAAAAGCTCGCACCGGCCTGCCCAACCTCAAGGTCGGTTACAACCGTATCCATGGTTACTACATCGAACTGCCGCGGGTACAGGCCGAGCAGGCGCCGGCGGACTACATCCGCCGCCAGACCTTGAAAGGCGCCGAGCGCTTCATCACCCCGGAACTGAAAGCGTTCGAGGACAAGGCTCTGTCCGCGAAAAGCCGCGCCCTCGCGCGGGAAAAGCTGCTCTACGACGAACTGCTGGAACTGCTGATCGAGCAACTGGCGCCGCTGCAGGACACCGCCGCCGCCCTGGCCGAACTGGACGTGCTGAGCAACTTCGCCGAGCGCGCGCTGAACCTCGACCTGAACCGCCCGCGCTTCGTCGATGAGCCCTGCATGCGCATCAACCAGGGCCGCCACCCGGTGGTGGAACAGGTGCTGGATACGCCCTTCGTGGCCAACGACCTGGACCTCGACGACGCCACCCGCATGCTGATCATCACCGGCCCGAACATGGGCGGTAAATCGACCTACATGCGCCAGACGGCACTGATCGTGCTGCTCGCCCATATCGGCTGCTTCGTGCCGGCGGCCAGCTGCGAACTGTCACTGGTGGACCGCATCTTCACCCGCATCGGCTCCAGCGACGACCTGGCCGGTGGCCGCTCCACCTTCATGGTGGAAATGAGCGAGACCGCCAACATCCTGCACAACGCCAGTGCCAGCAGCCTGGTGCTGATGGACGAGGTGGGCCGCGGCACCAGCACCTTCGACGGCCTGTCGCTGGCCTGGGCGGCTGCCGAGCACCTGGCACGCCTGCGCGCCTTCACCCTCTTCGCCACCCACTACTTCGAGCTGACCGTGCTGCCGGAAAGCGAACCGGTGGTGGCCAACGTCCACCTGAACGCCACCGAGCACAACGAGCGCATCGTGTTCCTGCACCACGTGCTGCCCGGCCCGGCCAGCCAGAGCTATGGCCTGGCGGTCGCGCAATTGGCCGGGGTTCCGGGCGGCGTGATCCAGCGCGCTCGCGAGCACCTGGCGCGCCTGGAAACCACCAGCCTGCCCCATGAGGCCCCACGCCAAAGTCCAGGACAACCGAGCATGCCGATGCAGAGCGACCTCTTCGCCAGCCTGCCGCACCCGGTGCTGGACGAATTGGCAAAGATCAAACCGGATGATCTGACGCCCCGGCAGGCGCTGGAGCTGTTATATACACTGAAGTCACGCATCTAACCCTTGGACCGCACAAGCTGCTAGAATCCCGCGCGCTCTGGAACACGTCGGGGGAAACAGCCTGCCCCGATACCGTGAGTTCCAGAGCTGAGAAGCCCGATGCAGAGGGCTTCCGAGCCGCCGCTTGAGGAGAAGAATAGAAATGACCTTCGTCGTCACCGACAACTGCATCAAATGCAAATACACCGACTGTGTGGAAGTCTGTCCGGTGGACTGCTTCTACGAAGGCCCGAACTTCCTGGTCATTCACCCGGACGAGTGCATCGACTGCGCGCTCTGCGAGCCTGAATGCCCGGCGCAAGCCATCTTCTCCGAGGATGAGGTGCCTGAAGACATGCAGGAGTTCATCGAGCTGAACCGTGATCTGGCCGAAGTCTGGCCGAACATCACCGAGAAGAAGGACGCCCTGGCCGACGCCGAAGAATGGGATGGCGTCAAAGGCAAGCTGGAGCAGCTGGAGCGCTGATCCAATTCAGCAGCCCAGACGCAACAAGGCCCGCATATGCGGGCCTTTTGCTTTCCTATGGACGAAAAAAAGGGGCGGGGGGTACCCGCCCACTCTTTTGTCCCTATTCCCTGTAGTCCTTGCTCATCATCCTGATGAATCGCATCCGGCGATGTCCTGGTCAAAGTCCTTTTTGACCCGCGTACATCCTGTACGCAGGTTTGATATTAACGATCCAGAGGCCCGGAGCAAGTTGCCAAAATGACTATCGACGGGCTGAAAAGCACTTAAGCATCAAAATTAATTCTTTATCTATCAACTAGTTACAGAAACAACTCATTCAAATCAGGCTATTCACCAGCAGCAACTTCCAGCAATCACGTACGCGCTTTGTAAGCAATCACTTACATGGCCAGCCACAAAAAAGCCCGGCCGAAGCCGGGCTCTTGCAGATCGGGAAAGCACTACTGGAACAATGCGTCACTGGACAGGCCATTCTTCTCCAGGATTTCCCGCAGGCGCTTGAGCGCCTCGACCTGGATCTGCCGCACCCGTTCGCGGGTCAGGCCGATTTCCTGGCCCACTTCCTCCAGCGTGCAGCTTTCGTGGCCACGCAGACCAAAGCGCCGCACCACCACTTCACGCTGCTTGTCAGTCAGCTCCGATAGCCACTGGTCGATGCTCTGCGAGAGGTCGTCGTCCTGCAGCAGCTCGCAAGGGTCGGTCGGACGCTCGTCGGTCAGGGTGTCCAGCAGGGTCTTGTCGGAATCCGGTCCGAGGGAAACGTCCACGGAAGTCACCCGCTCGTTGAGCCCAAGCATGCGCTTGACCTCATCAACCGGCTTCTCCAACAGGTTGGCGATCTCTTCCGGCGACGGTTCGTGGTCCAGTTTGTGGGTCAACTCACGCGCAGCCCGCAGGTAGACATTGAGCTCCTTGACCACATGGATGGGCAGGCGGATGGTCCGCGTCTGATTCATGATGGCCCGTTCGATGGTCTGACGGATCCACCAGGTCGCATAGGTCGAGAAGCGGAAGCCCCGTTCCGGATCGAACTTCTCCACCGCCCGGATCAGTCCGAGGTTACCCTCTTCGATCAGGTCGAGCAGCGACAGGCCGCGGTTGACGTAGCGTCGCGCGATCTTTACCACGAGGCGGAGGTTGCTTTCGATCATGCGCTTGCGCCCGGCAGGATCTCCGCGCTGTGCAAGGCGCGCGAAGTGCACTTCTTCTTCCGGGGTTAGCAGGGGGGAGAAACCGATTTCATTGAGGTACAACTGGGTCGCGTCGAGCGCCCGGGTGTAGTCGATGTACTTGTGCTGCTTGGGTGAGGTTGAGTGTCGGGATTTGGCGGTAGGCAGAGGCGCGTCGTTCTCCTCGCTCAACGCATCATCCAAAATGACCCCCGGCTCCAGAAGGAGCAGTTCGTCATCGACGTCAAACTCCGGCGCTTCTTTATTGAGTGCCATTGTTGTTGTCCCTTGCTGAGTTCGACAACAAGCCCCGGCGAAGCCTTCTATCCCTGGCGCCGCCTGAGCCCGTCCTTACCACGTGGTGGAACGGGCTGAATAACGGATCAACGACGTGGCAGGTATTGCAGGGGATCTACAGGCTTACCTTGACGGCGAATTTCAAAATGAAGCTTCACCCGGTCAGTACCCGTTGAGCCCATCTCGGCAATTGTCTGCCCGACCTTGACCTGCTGCCCCTCCCGCACTAGCAACCTGCGGTTATGACCGTAGGCGCTTACGTAGGTATCGCTGTGCTTGATGATGACCAATTCGCCGTAGCCCCGTAATCCACTTCCGGCGTATACAACAGAACCATCTGACGCAGCCAAGACAGGCTGGCCTAATTCCCCAGCGATATCAATCCCTTTATTCAAACTGCCGTTTGACGAAAAACGCCCGATCAGAGGGCCGCTCGCCGGCCATACCCAACCCGCTGAAGAGCCCGTTCCAGACGCTTTCGGCGCGGTCGTCGGCGCGATTGCCACTGGCTGCTGCGCCGGGGTCTGCGGACGGACAGCCGGCTGTTGTGCCTGCACAGGCGGCAGGTTGGAAACACTGCTTCCCGTCCTGGGATTGGCAGCCACAGGAGCTGTCGCAACCACCGCAGGTCGCGACTGGCCGGGTTGAACGTCGAAGCGAATGATCTGACCCGGGCGAATCACGTAGGGCGCTGGAATGCCATTGCGTGCAGCCAGGGCCTTCCAGTCCCAGCCGAAGCGGAAAGCAATGGAATAGAGGGTATCGCCGCGCTGGACCCGGTACTGGCCGCTGGTGACGGGTTTGCGCTGCGGGGCGGCGGTCCCCGACTGACTGCGGTCTACTACGCTGAAACCGTCCTTCTGGGTACTGGAGCAGCCCGCCAGCAAGATGCCGACGGCCATAGCGGGCAACCAGGTAAGCCCTTTCCCCATGCTGATCCTCTGCCGAATGGCCATCAGGCTCACTCTTGTCCCCTTTCCCAACGTTCCTAGGTGTTAGTTATTGTGCCGGAAATATCCGGACGAGCCAGTCGCCTGCGGCACAAAGTGCAGCAGGCGAGCAGCTTGCGATGCATCAGAAAATTGCCCGCGACGCTGGTTCCCTCGGTGCGGACTCAGGCCAGGGGGCCGTGGAGCAGCGGCACGAAACGCACCGCATCGAGCACATGACGAGCGAACCCCTGCTCCTCACGGATGATCAGCATCAGCTGTTGGACGTCGCCGGCCCCGACCGGAATCACCAGGCGCCCGCCCGGGGCCAGTTGATCGAGCAGTGCTTGCGGCACCTCGGCCGCGGCGGCGGTCACTATGATGCCGTTGTACGGCGCCAGCGCGGTCCAGCCTTCCCAGCCATCACCCCAGCGGAACACCACATTGCGCAGGTTGAGCACCGCCAAGCGCTCCTTGGCCTTGTCCTGCAGGACCTGGATACGTTCCACGGAAAACACACGCTCCACCAGCTGCGCGAGGATCGCGGTCTGGTAGCCCGAACCGGTACCGATCTCCAGCACCTTGTCCAGCGGACCGGCTGCCAGCAGCAGCTCGGTCATCCGCGCAACCATGTAAGGCTGGGAGATGGTCTGGTTGTGGCCGATTGGCAGCGCAGTGTCTTCGTAGGCGCGATGGGCCAATGCTTCGTCGACGAACAGGTGACGCGGTGTCCGGCGAATGGCCTCGAGCACTCGGGCGTTGGACAGCCCTTCCTCGTACAACCGCTGGATAAGGCGCTCGCGGGTACGCTGGGAAGTCATGCCGATCCCGCGGCGCATCAGGTCGTCCTGTTCCCGGGGCATCAGAGCAGGCCCTCCAACCAGCTGTCGAGACCCTTGAAGGCCTCGTTGAACGTCCGATCGAGCTGCAAGGGCGTGATGGAAACGTAGCCTTGCATCACTGCATGGAAATCCGTGCCCGGCCCGCCATCTTCGGCATCGCCGGCCGCGGAAATCCAGTATCCCTCTTTCCCCCGTGGGTTGACCACCTTCACCGGCGCCGCAGCGCGCGCCCGATGTCCGAGCCGGGTCAGTTGAATACCACGGATGCGCTCCAGCGGCAGGTTGGGGATGTTCACGTTGAGCACAGTGCGCGGCGGCAGGTCGAGCCGGTCATGGGCCGCCACCAGTCGGCGGGCAACATGGGCGGCGGTGGGCAGGTTGTCCACTTGGCGCGACAGCAGCGAGAAGGCAAATGCGGGCAGGGCCAGGAAACGCCCTTCGAGTGCGGCCGCCACGGTGCCGGAATAGAGGACGTCGTCGCCCAGGTTGGCGCCGAGATTGATGCCCGACACCACCATGTCCGGCAACTGCTCGAGCATGCCGTTCAGCCCCAGGTGGACGCAGTCGGTCGGCGTGCCATTGAGACTGATGAAGCCGTTGTCCAGCGTGCTGGGATGCAGCGGGCGGTCCAGGGTCAGGGAACTGCTTGCGCCACTCTTGTCCTGGTCAGGTGCGATGACCACGCAGTCCGCGTAATCCTTGAGCGCACCATGCAGAGCGGCGAGACCGGGGGCATTCACCCCGTCGTCGTTGGAAATCAGAATGCGCATGGGTTTTCCGTCTGCCCTGCCGGCAGCAGATCGACGAGCTCACGCACCACTGCGGTGGCGAAGCATCCAGCCGGCAGGACGAATTCCAGTTGCAGAACGTCAGGCTCGGGATAATGCCACGTCAGGCCGCCAATGGGGAGGCGGAGGATGCGCCGTTCGTGCGCCAGTCCCGCTTCGGCGAGCCAGTGGCAAAGTGCCTGCTCAGCTTGCGCCACGCCGTGCTCCAGGGCCTGAGTGCCTCCCGCTGCGGGGGACGGACCGGCGCCCCAGAGCGGGCCGGTCGGGTGCAGGTCGAGTTGCGCCAGACGCGGATCGACACATTCCGCCTCGCCGGCCGCAAAGAAGCTGCGGCTGTCGGTGAACGCCAGCAGGTCGCCGACCTGGGCCTGGTTCCAGGTGCCGGCGGCGACCCGCTCGGCCAACACCCGGTTGAACAGGAAACTGCGTCCCGCCGAGAGAAGCCGCGAACGCAGGTTGCGCTGCACCGGCAGTTCCTTGCGTTCGGCAAAGTCGCGGGCATCGACGACATTGCCGCCGCCATGGCCGAAGCGCTGCAGGCCGAAGTAATTGGGCACGCCGGCTTCCGCGAGGCGCTTCAGACGTACGTCCAGCGCCTGGCGATCGGCCGCAAGGCGAGTCAGGCGAAGGGTGAAGCCATTGGCCGAATGGGCGCCGCGTTGCAGCTTGCGCTTGTGGCGTTCGCTCTTGAGGATGCGCAGGTTGGCATTCTCGGCGGCGGACAAGTCCGGATCGGCCTTGCCCGGCAGGTGCAGGCTGAACCACTGGCGAGTCAGGGCCTGACGGTCCTTGAGCCCGGCGTAGCTGACCACCCGCAATGGCACACCGGCCGCGCGGGCGATACGCCGCGCCGCCTCCTCGGTATTCAGCTCGCGCTTTTCGACCCAGAGCCAGAGATGCTCGCCTTCGCCGGCCAGGGGGATATCCAGCACCTCATCGACCTGGAAGTCCTCCGCCGTCGCCTTCAACTGCGCCTGCCCCAGGGCCTCGCCATGGGCACGCGGGCCCAGCAATTCGAGTTCGATCATGCCTGCAGCAACAGGGCCACCGCATGCACGGCGATGCCCTCCTCGCGGCCAGTGAAGCCGAGCTTCTCGGTGGTGGTGGCCTTGACGTTGACCTGGTCCAACTCGACCTCGAGGTCGGCGGCGATGTTGGCGCGCATGGCCTCGATGTGCGGCGCCATCTTCGGCGCCTGGGCAACTATGGTCCCGTCGACATTGCCGACCTTCCAGCCCTTGGCCTTCACCAGGGCCAGCACATGGCGCAGCAGCGCACGGCTGTCGGCCCCCTTGAACTGCGGGTCGGTATCCGGAAAGTGCTTGCCGATGTCGCCCAGCGCGGCTGCACCCAGCAGCGCATCGCTGAGGGCGTGCAGCAGCACGTCGCCATCGGAATGGGCGATGAGCCCGAACTTGTGGGGAATGCGCACACCGCCCAGGGTGATGAAATCGCCCTCGCCGAAGCGGTGTACGTCGTAACCGTGGCCAATTCGCATAGTCAGAAGTACGCCCTGAAAAGTCAGGGCGCGATTCTACCCGCTTTGACGGGAGTTAGCCCTTAAGGGCTTCGGCGTGATGCCGCAGGTGGTCATCGATGAAACTGGCGATGAAATAGTAGCTGTGGTCATAGCCCGGCTGCAGGCGCAGAGTCAGCGGGTGACCGGCTGCCTTGGCCGCGGCTTGCAGGGCTTCGGGCTTGAGCTGGTTGACGAGGAAGTCGTCGCGGTCGCCCTGGTCGACCAGTATCGGCAGGCGTTCACGTGCCTCGGCCAGCAGCACGCTGGCATCCCAATCGCGCCAGCGGGCGCGGTCTTCACCCAGGTAGCGACTGAAGGCTTTCTCGCCCCAGGGGCAAGCCATGGGATTGCTGATGGGGGCGAATGCCGATAGCGATTGGTAACGCCCGGGGTTGCGCAGGGCGCAGACCAGTGCCCCGTGACCGCCCATGGAATGGCCACTGATGCCACGCTTATCGGAAACCGGGAAATTGGCCTCGATCAGCGTCGGCAGCTCGTGCACCACGTAGTCATGCATGCGGTAGTGCCGGGCATAGGGTTCCTGGGTCGCATTCAGGTAGAAACCGGCGCCCAGGCCGAAGTCCCAGGCGCCATCGGGGTCGCCCGGAACATCCGCGCCGCGCGGGCTGGTGTCGGGAGCGACGATGATCAATCCCAGCTCGGCAGCGAGGCGCTGCGCGCCGGCCTTCTGCATGAAGTTCTCGTCGGTGCAGGTCAGGCCTGACAGCCAGTAGAGCACCGGCAGCTTCGCGCCCTGCTCAGCCTGGGGCGGCAGGTAGACGGCGAACACCATGTCGCAGTTGAGGCTGCTGGAGCGATGGCGATAACGCTTGTGCCAGCCGCCGAAGCTCTTGTTGCTGGAAACGATTTCGAGGGTCATAGGTGCAGCTCCAAGCCGCAAGCCACAAGCTGCAAGCGGTCAAGAGCCCCCTCCGCGCGCCGGGGCTGGGCTCTGACTTGTTGCTTGCAGCTTGAAGCTAGCCGCTATCAGTAGTGGATGACCGAACGGATGCTCTTGCCTTCGTGCATCAGGTCGAACGCTTCGTTGATCTTGTCCAGCCCCATGGTATGGGTGATGAAGGTATCCAGTGGGATTTCGCCCTTCTGCGCCTTGTCCACGTAGCTCGGCAGCTCGCTGCGGCCCTTGACGCCACCGAAGGCAGAGCCGCGCCAGACGCGGCCGGTCACCAGCTGGAACGGACGGGTGCTGATCTCCTGGCCGGCGCCGGCCACGCCGATGATCACCGACTCGCCCCAACCCTTGTGTGCACATTCCAGGGCCGCGCGCATCAGCTGAACGTTGCCGACGCACTCGAAGGAATAGTCCACTCCGCCATCGGTCAGCTCGACGATGACCTCCTGGATAGGCTTGCTGTGCTCCTTGGGATTGACGAAGTCAGTGGCGCCCAGTTGCTTGGCGATCTCGAACTTGGCCGGGTTGATGTCAATGGCGATGATACGGCTGGCCTTGGCCATCTTGGCGCCGATGATCGCCGCCAGGCCGATGCCGCCCAGGCCGAAGATGGCGACTGTGGCGCCCTCCTCCACCTTGGCGGTATTGAGTACCGCGCCGATACCGGTGGTCACGCCGCAGCCGAGCAGGCAGACCTTTTCCAGGGGCGCGTCCTTGGGCACCTTGGCCAGGGAGATTTCCGGCAGCACGGTGTACTCGGAGAAAGTCGAAGTGCCCATGTAGTGGTAGATCGGCTGGCCCTGGTAGGAGAAGCGGGTGGTGCCGTCGGGCATCAGGCCCTTGCCCTGGGTGGCGCGGATCTTCTGGCAGAGGTTGGTCTTGCCGGACTTGCAGAACTTGCACTCGCCGCATTCGGGGGTATAGAGCGGGATCACGTGGTCACCCACCGCCACCGAGGTGACGCCCTCGCCGACGGCTTCGACGATGCCGCCGCCTTCATGGCCGAGGATGCAGGGGAACACACCTTCGGAGTCGGCGCCGGACAGGGTATAGGCATCGGTGTGGCAGACGCCGGTGGCCACGATCCGCACCAGGACTTCGCCGGCCTTGGGCGGCGCTACATCCACTTCGACGATCTGCAGCGGCTGGTTGGGCGCGAAGGCCACGGCGGCGCGGGACTTGATCATGGTGACTCTCCAGCTGATTGAAATGGCCAAGGAGTGTAGTTGAGCCGCTGATGGTAAATAATCCATCACAATGAAAAACATTATTGCTATTGAGGGATAATCAATGAGCCGCTGGGAAGGCCTGGACGAGTTCGTCGCCGTCGCCGAATCGGGCCAGTTCACCGCCGCTGCCGATCGCCTGGGGGTGTCCTCCTCCCACGTCAGCCGGCAGATCGCCCGCCTGGAAGAACGCCTGCAGACCCGACTGTTCTACCGCAGCACGCGCAAGGTAGCGCTGACCGAGGCCGGCCAGACGTTCCTGCAGCACTGCCAGCGCCTGCTGGACGCGCGTGAGGAAGCGCTGCGGGCGGTGAGCGACCTGACCAGCGAACCCAAGGGCCTGCTGCGCATGACCTGCGCGGTGGCCTACGGCGAGCGCTTCATCGTGCCACTGGTCAACGACTTCATGGCGCGGCACCCGCAGCTGCGGGTGGACATCGAGCTGAGCAACCGCACCCTGGACCTGGTGCATGAAGGCCTGGACCTGGCGATCCGCCTGGGTCGCCTGCAGGATTCGAGGCTGGTGGCCACGCGCCTGGCGCCCAGGGTCATGTACCTGTGCGCGGCCCCCGCCTACCTGGAGCGCTACGGTCGGCCCCACAGCCTGTCGGAACTGGCGCGGCACAACTGCCTGATCGGCAGCACCGACCACTGGGACTTCCTCCAGCAGGGGCGCGAGCATGCCGTCCGGGTCCAGGGCAATTGGCGCTGCAACAGCGGGCAGGCGGTGCTGGACGCGGCCCTGCGGGGTTTCGGCCTGTGCCAGTTGCCGGACTACTACGTTCTGGAACACCTGCGCAGCGGTGCCCTGGTATCGCTGCTGGAACAGCACCGACCACCGAATACAGCGGTCTGGGCGCTTTATCCACAGCAGCGGCACCTCTCGCCCAAGGTGCGACAGCTGGTGAACCTGTTGAAAGAGGGGTTGGCCGGACGGCCGGAGTACGCCGAGGTTCAGCCGCGCATCGACCAGCGCTGACGCAACCAGTCGAGGTCCTCGGGACGGGTGACCTTGAGGTTGTCGGCACGCCCTTCCACCAGCTTCGGCGCGTACCCCGCCCACTCCATTGCGGAGGCTTCATCGGTGATGGCGACGCCGGCCACCAGGGCATCGGCCAAGGCACGGTGCAAGGCACCGAAACGGAACATCTGCGGCGTGTAGGCCTGCCAGATGAGGCTGCGATCGACGGTTTCCACCACCCGCCCATCGGCGCCGACACGCTTGAGGGTATCGCGGGCCGGCACCGCGAGCAGACCGCCCACGCTGTCATCGGCCAGTTCGGCGAGCAGTCGGTCAAGGTCGAAACGCGACAGGTTCGGCCGCGCCGCATCGTGCACCAGCACCCAGTCGTGGGGCCGGGCACCGTGCTCGGCCAGGCGCAGCAATGCGCTCAGCACCGAGTCGGCGCGCTCCTTGCCACCGTCGGCACGAATGATGCGGTCGTCGCCGGCGCAGGGCAGCGCCGGCCAGTAAGGGTCGTCCACCGACAGGCTGATGACCAGCCGCTTGAGCTGCGGGTGGTCGAGGAAGCAGTCGAGGCTGTGCTCGAGGATGGTGCGCCCGGCCAGTTCCAGGTATTGCTTGGGGCGGTCGGCGCGCATGCGGGCACCGACGCCGGCGGCGGGAATCACTGCCCAGAAGAAGGGAGTATCGGACTGGCTCATTCGGCAATCTGGTAGAGGGTTTCGCCGTCCTTGACCATGCCCAGCTCATGACGGGCACGTTCTTCCACGGTTTCCATGCCCTTCTTCAGCTCCAGCACTTCCGCCTCGAGGATGCGGTTGCGCTCCAGCAGGCGTTCGTTCTCGCCTTTCTGCTCGGCGATCTGCTGCTGCAGTTCCTTGACCTGCGCCAGGCTGCCGTCGCCCACCCAGAGGCGATACTGCAGGCCAGACAGCAGCAGGATCAGGACGACGAACAACCAGTAAGTGTTAGGGCGAGTCATTTTGCCTGGGAGTATCCATGCGAAAAGGGCAGCTTGCGCTGCCCTTTTACCATTCCTCAACCGGTTGCGTCGCTGCCGTGCGGCGGGAGACGACCGGTCAGGTGAAATCAGGTGAAGCTGCGAAGTTTACATGAAGTAAAGATGCAATCCCCGCCTGATTTCAACATGGACCGACCGAGACTTGTTCACGATCGCGCGAACCGATCGTGGCCAGTCTCTTAGCCGCGGAACTCGGCACGGCCGCGGTAGGGAGCCTTTTCGCCCAGTTGCTCTTCGATGCGCAGCAGCTGGTTGTACTTGGACACGCGGTCGGAACGGCACAGGGAGCCGGTCTTGATCTGGCCGGCAGCGGTGCCTACGGCCAGGTCGGCGATGGTGCTGTCCTCGGTTTCACCGGAACGGTGGGAGATCACCGCGGTGTAGCCGGCGGCCTTGGCCATCTGGATGGCTTCCAGGGTCTCGGTCAGGGAACCGATCTGGTTGAACTTGATCAGGATCGAGTTGGCGATGCTCTTCTCGATGCCTTCCTTGAGGATCTTGGTGTTGGTCACGAACAGGTCGTCACCGACCAGCTGTACCTTAGCGCCGATCTTCTCGGTCAGGCCTTTCCAGCCAGCCCAGTCGGACTCGTCCATGCCGTCTTCGATGGAGATGATCGGGTAGCGCTGGGTCAGGCCGGCCAGGTAGTCGGCGAAGCCGGCGGCGTCGAAGGTCTTGCCTTCGCCGGACAGGTCGTACTTGCCATCCTTGAAGAATTCACTGGAAGCGCAGTCCAGGGCCAGGGTCACGTCGGTGCCCAGCTTGTAGCCGGCGTTGGCAACGGCTTCGGCGATGGCGGCCAGGGCGTCTTCGTTGGAGGCCAGGTTCGGGGCGAAGCCGCCTTCGTCACCCACGGCGGTGTTCAGGCCACGGGCCTTCAGCACAGCTTTCAGGTGATGGAAGATCTCGGCGCCCATGCGCAGGGCATCGGCAAAGTTCTTGGCGCCAACCGGCTGAACCATGAACTCCTGGATGTCGACGTTGTTATCGGCGTGCTCGCCACCGTTGATGATGTTCATCATCGGAACCGGCATGGAGTACTGACCCGGGGTGCCGTTCAGCTCGGCGATGTGGGCGTACAGCGGAATGCCCTTGGCCTGGGCAGCGGCCTTGGCGGCAGCCAGGGACACGGCGAGGATGGCGTTGGCGCCCAGCTTGCCCTTGTTCTCGGTACCGTCCAGTTCGATCATGGCGCGGTCCAGGGCTTTCTGGTCGGCAGCATCTTTGCCCAGCAGCAGGTCGCGGATCGGGCCGTTGATGTTGGCTACGGCTTTCAGTACGCCCTTGCCCAGGTAACGGCTCTTGTCGCCATCACGCAGTTCCAGTGCCTCGCGGGAACCGGTGGAGGCACCGGACGGCGCGCAAGCGCTGCCGACGATGCCGTTCTCGAGGATCACATCGGCTTCCACGGTGGGGTTGCCACGGGAGTCCAGAACCTCGCGGCCCTTGATGTCGACGATCTTTGCCATTGTTGTTAGCACTCCAAAAGTTGACGAAAACGCTCAGCAGAAAGTGAGGCTGCTCGCCGGGCCTCAGGGTCGGCAGACCCGGCGAAAGTTCTGACCAATCGGTCAGATTGTGCCCACGCGGCACTTTACCGGAGAACGGCCCGTTCAGGCAGTCTCGATTGGCGGAAAACTCTTGACCAGGTCATCCAGCTGCTTGAGCTGGGACAGGAACGGCTCGAGTTTGTTCAGGCGCAGGGCGCAAGGACCGTCGCACTTGGCGTTGTCGGGGTCCGGATGGGCTTCCAGGAACAACCCGGCCAGGCCCTGGCTCATGCCGGCCTTGGCCAGGTCGGTGACCTGGGCGCGGCGGCCGCCAGCGGAGTCGGCACGGCCACCCGGCATCTGCAGGGCGTGGGTGACGTCGAAGAATACCGGGTACTCGAACTGCTTCATGATGCCGAAGCCGAGCATGTCCACGACCAGGTTGTTGTAGCCGAAGGAGGAGCCACGCTCGCAGAGGATCAGGCGATCGTTGCCGGCTTCCTCGCACTTGGTGAGGATGTGCTTCATCTCCTGGGGTGCGAGGAACTGGGCCTTCTTGATGTTGATCACCGCGCCGGTCTTCGCCATCGCCACCACCAGGTCGGTCTGGCGGGAGAGGAAGGCCGGCAGCTGGATGATGTCGCAGACCTCGGCCACGGGAGCCGCCTGGTAGGGCTCGTGGACGTCGGTGATGACCGGCACGCCGAAGGTTTTCTTCACTTCCTCGAAAATCTTCATGCCCTCTTCCAGGCCCGGGCCACGGAAGGAGTTGATCGAGGAGCGATTGGCCTTGTCGAAGCTGGCCTTGAACACATACGGGATGCCGAGTTTCTCGGTGACCCGCACATACTCTTCGCAGACCTTCAGGGCCAGGTCGCGGGACTCCAGCACGTTCATGCCGCCGAACAGCACGAAGGGCTTGTCGTTGGCGATCTCGATGTTGCCGACGCGGACGATCTTCTGCGCCATGGGTCAGGCCTTCTTCGCTTTCTGCGCCAGGGCGGCGTTGACGAAGCCGCTGAACAGCGGATGACCATCACGCGGAGTGGAGGTGAACTCCGGGTGGAACTGGCAGGCGACGAACCAGGGATGGTCCGGAGCTTCCACCACTTCCACCAGGGCGCCGTCGCCGGAGCGGCCGGTGACTTTCAGGCCGGCTTCCCGCAATTGCGGCAGCAGGTTGTTGTTCACTTCGTAGCGATGGCGATGACGCTCGACAATCTCGTCCTTGCCGTAGCAGCCGCGAACCAGCGAGCCGTTTTCCAGCTGGCAGGCCTGGGCGCCGAGGCGCATGGTGCCGCCCAGGTCGGAGGCTTCGGTACGGATTTCCGTGGCGCCGGTGGAATCCTGCCACTCGGTGATCAGGCCCACGACCGGGTGGCCGCTGGACTTGTCGAACTCGGTGGAGTTGGCGTCGGACCAGCCGAGCACGTTACGGGCGTACTCGATCACCGCCACCTGCATGCCGAGGCAGATGCCGAGGTAAGGGATCTTGTTCTCGCGAGCGTAGCGTACGGTGGTGATCTTGCCTTCCACGCCGCGCAGGCCGAAGCCGCCCGGTACCAGGATGGCGTCGACGCCTTCCAGCAGGCCGGTGCCCTGGGTCTCGATGTCTTCGGAGTCGATGTAGCGCAGGTTGACCTTGGTGCGGTTCTGAATGCCGGCGTGGCTCATCGCTTCGATCAGCGACTTGTAGGCGTCCAGCAGCTCCATGTACTTGCCGACCATGGCGATGGTGACTTCCTTTTCCGGGTTCAGCTTGGCATCCACCACGCGGTCCCATTCGGAGAGGTCGGCGCCATTGCACTGCAGGCCGAAGCGCTCGACGACGAAGTCGTCCAGGCCCTGGGCGTGCAGCACGGAAGGAATCCGGTAGATGGTGTCGACGTCCTGCAGGGCGATCACTGCGCGCTCTTCCACGTTGGTGAAGAGGGCGATCTTGCGGCGCGAGGACAGGTCGACTTCGTGGTCGGAGCGGCAGATCAGCACGTCCGGCTGCAGGCCGATGGAGCGCAGCTCCTTCACCGAGTGCTGGGTCGGCTTGGTCTTGGTCTCGCCGGCGGTGGCGATGTAGGGCACCAGGGTCAGGTGCATCAGCATGGCGCGCTTGGCGCCCACTTCCACGCGCAGCTGGCGGATGGCTTCGAGGAAAGGCTGGGATTCGATGTCGCCGACGGTGCCGCCGATTTCCACCAGGGCCACGTCCGCACCAGCGGCGCCCTTGATGATGCGGTGCTTGATCTCGTCGGTGATGTGCGGGATCACCTGGATGGTGGCGCCCAGATAGTCACCACGGCGCTCCTTGCGCAGCACGTCGGCATAGACGCGGCCGGTGGTGAAGTTGTTGTTCTGGGTCATGGTGGTGCGCACGAAGCGCTCGTAGTGGCCCAGGTCGAGGTCGGTCTCGGCGCCGTCCTCGGTCACGAAGACTTCACCGTGCTGGAAGGGACTCATGGTGCCCGGATCGACGTTGATGTACGGATCGAGCTTGAGCATGGTGACCTTCAGGCCCCGCGCTTCCAGAATGGCGGCCAAGGATGCCGAGGCGATGCCTTTCCCCAAAGAAGAAACAACACCACCCGTGACGAAGATGTAGCGCGTCATGAAAAACCCTAGAAGTCTGCGTTTAGGCGAAAGCCGCCGGGGAAAGCGATGAAGGGCTATGGCCTTCAACCATGGAGCGCCAATGGGCGCTGCTTCAAAAGCAACAACCGCCGATTCCGAAGGAATCAGCGGAAGCTATGTAAGACGGGAGCGTAGTCTACCGGAAAGACCCTACCAGCTCAAACCTTGGTCATTCGTCGGTGGCGTCCAGCGCAGCTGCCAGCCGCCCTGCCGCGAGCCATCGAGGTCCGGCAGATTGGCGACCCCGACTAACACTCCATCCACCATCAGCAGCGGCAATCGGCCGCGGACGAATGCCGGCAGGCGGGACTCGTTGAGCAGACGTTTGAGGTCGCGATGTCCACGCCCCGGCAGCTGCAACACTTCCCCACCCAGCCGGTAGCGTACTTCGAGCCGTCCGGCGGGAGGCGCGCCGAGCAACTCGACACGGCCGTTGCCGGGCAACTCCAGCGGCCTGCGGGGATCGGTCCAGGTCAGGTTCGACAGCGGGGCGATCAGCCATTCCCCCGCCAACCACCACAACCGCCCGTCGGCGCGGTGCAGCTCCCCCGTCGCCAGGCGCCAGACGGGCCTGGCGTCGGCGGCCGCATCCCTCAGATCCGCCCAGCCTGCCCAGTGGTCGCTATCCGGCAGTGGTGTCAACGGCGACAGCCAATGGCGCAGGGCATTGCGCTGCCGGGCGGGTGTGAGTGCGGCCAGCGCCTGCAGATCGAGGGACGGCAAGGTCAGCCAGGGGAAGTCGCAACCGCCCTGGGCGTCCTGGAGATCGATCCTGGCCAACTCGGCCAGCAGCTCATCGGCCTCGCTCATGTGCCCGGCGCTGCGCACCAGGGTTTCCGCGACTCGTGGCCAGCGGGCCCGCAGGATCGGGAAGATGTCGTGACGGAGGAAGTTACGCGCCAGCGCCGTGTCGGTATTGCTCGGGTCGTCGACCCAGTCGAGCCCCTCGGCGCGGGCGTAGGCTTCCAGTTCGGCGCGGGACACCTGCAACAAGGGTCGCACCAGGCTTCCACGCCCGAGCGGACGGCTTTCCGGCATGCCTGCCAGGCCACGCACCCCGGTACCACGAAGCAGGCGGAAGAGCAGGGTCTCGGCCTGATCATCACGATGCTGGGCACTGAGCAATACCTCGCCGACACCCAATCGGTCGATGAAGGCGGCGTAGCGCGCATCGCGCGCGGCACGCTCCAGGCTGGGCCCGGAATCGACCGTCACCCGCACGACCTCGAGGGGCACACCAAGCGGTTCACAGACTCGCCGGCAATGCTTTGGCCAGGCATCGGCCGCAGCCTGCAGGCCATGGTGCACATGGATGGCGGAAAGCGGCGGCAAGGCTTCGTGCCGAGCGAGTCGCGCCAGCAGATGCAGCAGAACGGTGGAATCGAGCCCGCCGGAAAAGGCGACGCGCCAGGCCGGCGCCTGGCGCCAAGGGGCCAGGGCGGACAGTAGGCGGGATTCGAGGGACATGGGCGGCTCGGAAAACAATCGGGCCCCAAGCATAAAGCCGGGGCCCGATCTTTACAGCCTTGGGTAGGGTCAGGCTACGCCGTAGCTCATCAGGCGCTCGTAACGACGCGCCAGCAGATCGTCATTGCTGAGCTTCTGCAGCGACTTCAGCTGCTCGGAGAGCTCCTTGCGGATGGACTCGGCGGCGGTGGCCGGGTCGCGATGGGCGCCGCCCAGGGGCTCGGCGATCACCTTGTCGACGATACCCAGGCCCTTCAGGCGCTCGGCGGTGATGCCCATGGCCTCGGCCGCGTCCGGCGCCTTCTCGGCGGTTTTCCACAGGATGGAGGCGCAGCCTTCCGGCGAGATCACCGAGTAGGTGGAGTACTGCAGCATGTTCAGGCGGTCGCAGACACCGATGGCCAGCGCACCGCCGGAACCGCCTTCGCCGATCACGGTGGCGATGATCGGGGTCTTCAGGCGTGCCATGACGCGCAGGTTCCAGGCGATGGCCTCGCTCTGGCCACGCTCCTCGGCATCGATGCCCGGGTAGGCACCGGGGGTGTCGATGAAGGTGAGGATCGGCATCTTGAAGCGCTCGGCCATCTCCATCAGGCGGCAGGCCTTGCGGTAGCCTTCGGGGCGCGGCATGCCGAAGTTGCGGCGGACCTTCTCGCGTACCTCGCGGCCCTTCTGGTGGCCGATGACCATGACCGGGGCGTCGTTCAGGCGGGCAACACCGCCGACGATGGCGGCATCGTCAGAGAAATGGCGGTCGCCGTGCAGTTCGTCGAACTCGGTGAAGATGTGCTCGATGTAGTCGAGGGTGTAGGGACGGCGGGGGTGCCGCGCCAGCTGGGCGATCTGCCAGCTGGAGAGGTTGCCGAAGATGCTCTCGGTAAGCGCGCTGCTCTTGTCCTGCAGGCGCGAGATCTCGTCGGTGATGTTCAGGGCGTTGTCGTTACCGACCAGACGCAGCTCCTCGATCTTGGCTTGCAGATCGGCGATGGGCTGTTCGAAATCCAGAAAGTTCGGGTTCATAGGCTTCCGTCGTGCGCTTGGGGCCAGGCGGCTGGTTCCATTTGGCGCCCTACCTTAAGGGATCGGGCGCGTTCGGGTCGAGATCAAATCGAAATCGGGCCGAAGCGGGCGTGTTGCCACGTTCGCATCAGCGGTAGTGCAGAAAGACGTTGTCGCGGCCGAACTGGTCACGCAATGCCTGAATCAATGCATCGGCCGGGGCGATCCGCCAGTCATCGCCGAACTGCAGAACGGCCTTCGCGTCGTGTCCGGCGTAGTCCAGGGTCAGGGGGCAGGAGCCGCGATGGCGGCCGCAGAGGTCGGCCAGCCAGCGCAGGCGATCGCCTTGCAGGGCGCTGAAGTCCACCTTCATGCGCAGGCTTTCCGCGAGGCCCGTACGGGCTTCTTCCAGGCTCAGCACGCGCTTGGCACGCAGGCGCAGGCCGCCGGAGAAATCGTCATGGCTGACCTCACCTTCCACCACCACCAGGGCATCGGTCTGCAACAGCCCGTGTGCGGCATTGAAAGCATCGGCGAAGAGCGAGGCCTCGATACGGCCGGAGCGGTCGTCCAGGGTGATGAAGCCCATCTTGTCGCCCTTCTTGTTCTTCATCACCCGCAGGTTGACGATCAGGCCGGCGATGATCTGGGTATCCCGCGCCGGCTTCAGCTCGACGATGCGCTGGCGGGCGAAGCGGCGAACCTCGCCCTCGTACTCATCGATGGGGTGGCCGGTCAGGTACAGGCCCAGGGTGTCCTTCTCGCCTTTGAGGCGCTCCTTGAGGGACAGCTCCTTGGCGTTGCGGTGGTTGGCGTACATGTCCGCCTCGGGCTCGGCGAACAGCCCGCCGAAGAGGTCCATGTGGCCGCTGTCGTGGCTGCGCGCGGTCTGTTCGGCGGCCTGGATGGCTTCTTCCATTGCGGTCAGCAGCACCGCGCGGTTGCGGTCGATGCCCGCCTGGTAGGCCTTCGGCTCGTTGCTGAAGAAGGGCCCCAGGCGGTCGAGGGCGCCACCGCGGATCAGGGCTTCCAGGGTGCGCTTGTTGATGCGTTTGAGGTCGACCCGGTTGCAGAAGTCGAACAGGTCCTTGAACGGACCGCCTTCGGCGCGGCATTCGGTGATGGCTTCCACCGGGCCTTCGCCCACGCCCTTGATGGCGCCCAAGCCGTAGACGATCTGGCCGTCCTCGTCGACGGTGAAGCGGTACTCGGAGTTATTCACATCGGGGGCGACGATGCGCAGCTTCATGTGCCGGCATTCTTCGATAAGCGTCACCACCTTGTCGGTGTTGTGCATATCCGCCGTAAGTACCGCGGCCATGAAGGGCGCGGGGAAGTGTGCCTTGAGCCAGGCAGTCTGGTAGGACACCCAACCGTAGGCGGCCGAGTGGGATTTGTTGAAGCCGTAGCCGGCGAACTTTTCCACCAGGTCGAAGATGTTGCCCGACAGAGTCGGATCGATGCCGTTGCTGGAGCAGCCCTCGATGAAGCCGCCGCGCTGCTTGGCCATTTCCTCGGGCTTCTTCTTGCCCATGGCGCGGCGCAGCATGTCGGCGCCGCCGAGGGTGTAGCCCGCCATCACCTGGGCGATCTGCATCACCTGTTCCTGGTACAGGATGATGCCGTAGGTGGGCTTGAGCACGGGTTCCAGGCCGGCGTACTGGTAGTCCGGGTGCGGATAGGACAGCTCGGCGCGGCCGTGCTTGCGGTTGATGAAGTCGTCCACCATGCCCGACTGCAGCGGGCCCGGGCGGAACAGCGCCACGAGAGCGATCATGTCTTCCAGGCAGTCGGGCTTGAGCTTCTTGATCAGCTCTTTCATGCCGCGGGATTCGAGCTGGAAGACCGCAGTGGTCTCCGCCTTCTGCAGCATGTCGTAGGTTTTCTTGTCGTCCAGCGGGATGCGGTCGATGTCCACCGGGGGCTTGCCCAGCTTCTCCTGCTCCCGGTTGATCATCTCCATGGCCCACTTGATGATCGTCAGGGTGCGCAGGCCGAGGAAGTCGAACTTCACCAGACCGGCGGCTTCCACGTCGTCCTTGTCGAACTGCGTCACCAGGCCGGCGCCCTCCTCGTCACAGGCGATGGGCGAGAAGTCGGTCAGCTTGGTCGGCGCGATCACCACGCCACCGGCGTGCTTGCCGGTACCGCGGGTGATGCCTTCAAGCTTCAGGGCCATGTCCCAGATTTCCTGGGCTTCCTCGTCGGCCTTGAGGAAGTCGCGCAGCACCTCTTCCTGGTTGTAGGCGGCCTCCAGGGTCATGCCCACTTCGAAGGGGATCATCTTCGACAGGCGATCGGCCAGGCCGTAGGACTTGCCCTGCACCCGCGCCACGTCGCGCACCACCGCCTTGGCTGCCATCGAACCGAAGGTGATGATCTGGCTCACCGCGTTACGGCCGTACTTCTCCGCCACGTAGTCGATCACCCGATCGCGGCCGTCCATGCAGAAGTCGACGTCGAAGTCGGGCATGGAGACCCGCTCTGGGTTGAGGAAGCGCTCGAACAGCAGGTCATAGGCCAGCGGGTCGAGATCGGTGATCTTCAGCACGTAGGCCACCAGGGAGCCGGCACCCGAGCCCCGCCCAGGGCCCACGGGGACGTCGTTGTTCTTCGCCCACTGGATGAAGTCGGCAACGATCAGGAAGTAGCCGGGGAAGCCCATCTGGATGATGGTGCCGAGCTCGAACTCCAGGCGGTCGATGTAGACCTGCCGCTTCGCTTCGTAGTCGGGGGTGGTGTCCTTCGGCAAGAGCACCGCCAGGCGTTCTTCCAGGCCCTCGTAGGAGGCATGGCGCAGGTAGTCGTCGATGCCCATGCCGTTGGGCGTCGGGAAGTCGGGCAGGAAGTGCTTGCCCAGTTGCACCTCGATATTGCAGCGCTTGGCGATCTCGACGGTGTTCTCCAGCGCCTCGGGGATGTCGGCGAACAGCTCAGCCATTTCCTCGGGGGACTTGAGGTATTGCTGGTCGGAGAAATTGCGCGGCCGGCGCGGGTCATCCAGAACACGGCCCTCACCGATGCACACGCGGGTCTCGTGGGCCTCGAAGTCGCCCGGCTTGATGAAGCGCACATCGTTGGTCGCCACCAGCGCCGCGCCACAGCGGTCAGCCAGTGCGACGGCGGCGTGCACATGCTCTTCGTCGTTGACCCGCGCGGTGCGCTGCAGCTCGAGGTAGAAGCGGTCGGGGAATACGGCCTGCCATTCGGCCAACAGGGCTTCGGCGCCAGCCTGGTCGCCATTGAGCAGGGCCATGCCGATTTCCCCTTCCTTGGCGCCGGACAGGGCGATCAGACCTTCGGCGGCGTCCTTCACCCAGTCGCGCTGGATGATCACCAGGCCGTTGCTCTGGCCTTCGGACCAGCCGCGGGAAACCAGTTCGGTCAGGTTGCGATAACCCTTGGCGCTCATGGCCAGCAGGGTCATGCGGGTCAGGGGGCCGTCCTCATCGCGGCTGGCCAGCCAGATGTCGGCGCCGCAGATGGGTTTGATACCGCCGCCCATGGCGGTCTTGTAGAACTTCACCAGGGAGCACATGTTGCTCTGGTCGGTGATCGCCACCGCCGGCATGCCCGCCCCCGCCACGGCCTTGACCAGCGGCTTGACCCGCACCAGGCCGTCGACCAGGGAATACTCGGAGTGCAGACGCAGATGGACGAAGGAAGCGGTCATGGAAGTCCTATGCAAAACGCGAAAACGACAAGGCCCGGATTGTACCGGGCCCTCGGATAAAGCTACAGGCTTGGGGCGAGACGGCGAACGGGAACCGCCGGAGCGCCTCAACGACCGCCTTCGACGAGCTCCCGAACCGGGCCGAAGGAGCGCCGATGGATCGGTGTCGGCCCCAACCGGCGCAGGGCCTCCAGGTGGACGGCAGTGGGATAACCCTTGTGGCCGGCGATGCCATAGCCGGGATAGAGGGCATCGAGCTCGGCCATCTCCCGGTCGCGGCTGACCTTGGCAAGGATGGAGGCCGCGGCGATGGCCGGCACCTGGCTATCGCCCTTGATCACGGGAGCACTTGGCACCTTGAGCTTGGGGCAGCGATTGCCGTCGATCAGGGCCAGTTTCGGCGTGACGCTCAGTCCTTCCACCGCGCGCTGCATGGCCAGCATGGTGGCGTGGAGGATGTTCAATTGGTCGATCTCTTCCACTTCGGCGCGGGCAATGCACCAGGCCAAGGCCTTTTCACGAATCTCGTCGAACAGCGCATCACGCCGCGCTTCGGAGAGCTTCTTCGAATCATTCAGACCAAGGATCGGTCGTGCCGGGTCAAGGATCACCGCAGCGGTGACCACCGGACCGCAAAGGGGCCCGCGGCCGACTTCGTCGACGCCGGCTACCAGTTCTTCCACCAGGCTGAAATCCAGGCCGAGTTGCATCAGGGGGCTCCGATCAGTTGCAGGATGGCGTCAGCTGCCTGGCGCGAGGCGTCCTGGCGCAGGGCGCGATGGATGACGTCGAATCCGTGGGTCTGTACCTCGCCATCGTCCAGCAGTGGCACCACGGCCTGGGCGAGGGCGTCGGCGGTGGCGGCGTCCTGCAGCAACTCGGGCACCAGCAGGCGCTGGGCCAGGAGGTTGGGCAGGGACACGTAGGGGCTCTTCACCAGGCGCCTGAGAATTCGGTAAGTGAGCGGCGCCACCTTGTAGGCCACGACCATGGGGCGCTTGTAGAGCAGCGCTTCCAGCGTGGCGGTGCCGGAGGCGATCAGGACCGCATCGCAGGCGGCGAGCGCCTCGTGGGAACGGCCGTCGAGCAATTTCAGCGACAGATCACGCCCAGCCAGCATCGCCTCGAGCTGCTCGCGCCGCTCTGGGCTCGCGCAAGGCAGGACGAACTGGGTGCCCGGGCGAACCGAACGCATGCGCTCGGCGGCGTCGAGGAACAGGGCGCCGAGCTTGCCGACCTCGCCCCCTCGGCTACCTGGCAGCAGGGCCACCACCGGTGCGCCAGCGGGCAGGTCGAGCGTCGCGCGAGCGGCCAGACGATCGGCCTCGAGCGGGATGGCATCGGCAAGCGGATGGCCGACGAAGCGCACCGCCACGCCATGCTCTTCGTAGAAACGCGCTTCGAAGGGGAAGAGCGTAAGCATCAGGTCGCAGCCTTCACGGATCTTCAGCACGCGCTTCTGCCGCCAGGCCCAGACCGAGGGACTGACGTAATGCACGGTCTTGATTCCGGCGCGGCGCAGCTTGAGCTCTACACCCAGGTTGAAGTCGGGCGCATCGATGCCGATGAAAACGTCGGGACGTTCGTCGATCAGGGTCTGGATCAGCCGCCTGCGCCGACGCAGCAGTTCGGGCAGGCGACCCAGCACTTCCACCAGCCCCATGACCGCCAGGCGCTCCATGGGAAAGTAGGACTCCAGCCCCTCGGCCTGCATACGCGGGCCGCCAACGCCAATGAAGCGGGCATCGGGATGTCGCGCCTTGAGCGCCTGCATCAGGGTGGAACCGAGGATGTCGCCGGACGCCTCGCCGGCGACCAGCGCGATGCGCAAGGGACGATTCATGGGCTCAGCGGGTTATGCCGCGGGTCGAGGACTGGATGGAGTCACGGAACACGGCGACTTCGGGGAACTGCGCGGAGGATTCGGCCAGCTCGGCCAGTGCCTGCTCGACGGTCAGCCCCTGGCGGTACACCATCTTGTAGGCGCGGCGCAGGGCGGCAATGGCATCGGCGCTGAAACCACGGCGACGCATGCCCTCGAAGTTCATGCTGCGGGCCTCGGCTGGATTGCCGAAGACGGTGACATAGGCCGGTACGTCCTTGCCAATGGCGGTGCCCATGCCCGAGAAACTGTGAGCGCCGATACGGCAGAACTGGTGCACCAGGGTGTAGCCGGACAGGATGGCCCAATCGTCCACGTGCACGTGGCCGGCCAGTGCGGTGTTGTTCACCAGGATGCAATGATTGGCGATCACGCTGTCATGACCGATATGCACATAGGCCATCAGAAGGTTGTGGTCGCCAATGGTGGTCTCGGCCCTGTCCTGGACCGTACCGCGGTGGATGGTCACCCCCTCGCGGATCACATTGTGGTCGCCGATCACCAGGCGGGTGGGCTCACCCTTGTACTTCAGGTCAGGCGTGTCCTCGCCTACCGTGGAGAACTGGTAGATGCGGTTGTGCTTGCCGATGCGGGTCGGTCCCTTGACCACCACATGAGATCCGACCACGGTCCCCTCGCCGATTTCCACATCGGGTCCAATGATCGACCAGGGGCCGACCTGAACACCATCCGCCAGCTTGGCCGACGGATCGATAATGGCGCGAGGGTCAATCAAACTCATAGTTTGCGTTCCGCACAGATGATCTCGGCCGAGCAGACTTCCTTGCCATCAACGGTGGCCTGGCAGTCGAACTTCCAGATGCCGCGCTTCACGCTGATGAACTGCGCATCGAGGATCAACTGATCGCCCGGCAGAACCGGCTGGCGGAAGCGCAGTTTGTCGGAACCCACGAAGTAGTAGAGGGTGCCGTCGGCGGGTTTCACGTCGAGCATCTTGAAGCCAAGGATGCCGGCGGCCTGGGCCATGGCTTCGATGATCAGCACGCCCGGCATGATCGGATGCTGGGGGAAATGGCCGTTGAAGAATGGCTCGTTGATGCTGACATTCTTGTAGGCGCGAATGCGCTTGCCTTCAACATCCAGCTCCACCACGCGATCCACCAGGAGGAAAGGGTAGCGGTGCGGCAGATATTCGCGAATCTCGTTGATGTCCATCATGTTCCTGGAGCCTTCTGAAAGGATTGGGGATGCACGGCGCGGCGTGGATCACGCATCTGATGAAGCATCCCCGCCCGGGGTCACTGCCGCCAGGCGTTTTTCCAGTTGCTGCAGACGACGCGCCATGTCGTCCAACTGGCGGATCCGGGCGGCGCTCTTCTTCCAATCCGCGGCGGTCTGCATCGCGGTACCGGAGGAATAGGCGCCCGGCTCAGTGATATTGCGGGTCACCATGGTCATGCCGGTGACGAACACGTTGTCGCACACTTCGATATGGCCAACCATGCCCACGCCGCCGGCGATCATGCAGTTACGGCCAATTTTCGTGCTGCCGGAGATCCCGACGCAGCCAGCCATGGCGGTGTTGTCACCGACCTGCACGTTGTGGGCGATCATGATCTGGTTATCCAGCTTCACGCCATTGCCGATCAGGGTGTCGGACAAGGCGCCGCGGTCGATGGTGGTGTTGGCCCCCACTTCCACATCATCTCCCAGGGTGACACCGCCGATCTGCGCGATTTTCTGCCACACACCCTTCTCATTGGCAAACCCGAAGCCCTCGCCACCGATGACGGCGCCGGACTGGATCACCACCCGCTTGCCGATCTTCACGTCGTGATAAAGGGTCACGCGAGGCGCCAGCCAGCCGCCCTCGCCTATCGAGGTACGGGCACCGACCACGCAATGGGCACCCAGGGTCACGCCGGCGCCGATGCGGGCGCCCGAGTCGATCACCACGTAGGCGCCAACGCTGGCGCTGGGGTCGACCTTGGCGTCGGCGGCGACCACGGCAGTCGGGTGGATACCGGGTTGCGCCTTGGGCTTGGTATCGAACAGATGGGAGAGTTCGGCGTAGGCCAGGTAGGGGTTGGCCACCACCACGGCATCGCCGGCGTAACCTTCGGCATCGGCCGCAGTCAGCAGTACGGCGGCCGCCTTGGTGTCGACGAGGTATTTGCGGTATTGCGGATTGGCCAGGAAGCTGAGTTGGCCGGGACCGGCCTCCTGCAGGGTGGCCAGGCCGCTGATCGCTGTGTCCTCGGAGCCACGCACGGTGGCGCCGAGGCGTTCGGCCAATTGGCCGAGGGTGTAGACCGGGGCCGCCATCATCAGCGCTGCTGGTTCATGCGCTCGATGACCTGGCGGGTGATGTCGTACTGCGGCTTGACGTCGACCACCGCACCACGCTCCAGCACCAGGTCATAGCTGCCTTTCTTCAGGACTTCCTCGACTGCCTTGTCCAGCTTCGGCTTGAGCTGCTTGAGCATATCGCGGTCGGCCACGGCCTTGGCTTCGTTCAGCTCCTTGGACTGGAACTGGAAGTCACGGGCCTTCTGCTTGAATTCGAGCTCCAGGCGCTCACGTTCGGCCTGCTGCATCTTCTCGCCTTCCTTCACCAGACGATCCTGGATGCGCTTGGCGTCGCTTTCCAGGGTCTTCAGCTTGTTCAGCTGGGGACCGAACTTCTTCTCGGCGTCGACGGCGTACTTCTTGGCGGCGTCGGATTCCAGCAGAGCCATCTGGTAGTTCAGTACCGCGATCTTCATTTCGGCAAAGGCCGGAGTTGCCATCATGGCAGCGGCAACCAGAACGAATTGAGTCAACTTACGCACGATGGAACTCCTGCAACAAATACTGTTGTCTTGATGAAACACTTAGAAAGTCTGGCCCAAGGAGAACTGGAACACTTGAGTATCCGCATTGTCCGGCTTCTTGACCGGCATGCCCAGACTGAAGCTCAACGGGCCCAGCGCGGTGATCCAGGTCACGCCCACACCCACGGAGCTGGCCAGATCGCCCGCATTGATGCTGTCGCAGTTGGTCGCGGTGGACGAACAGCTGGTGTCGAACACGTTACCCACATCCCAGAACAGCACGGTACGCAACTGGCGCTGGTCCTTCACGAAGGGTATCGGGAACAGGTACTCGACACCGCCCTGGATCAACACGTTACCACCGAAGGGCAGCGGATCCTGGTCCGGGTCGACGGCAGTACCCGGATTCTTGCCGGTACTCGGCGTACTGCGCGGGCCGAGGCTGCTGTCTTCGAAGCCACGCACCGAGTTGAAACCACCCGCGAAGTAGTGCTCGTAGAACGGCAGCTCGGAGGTGGAACCATAGCTGTCGCCATAACCCAGCTCGGTGTGCCAGCGCAGCGCGGTGTTCTGGGTCAGCGGAGTAAACAGCTGGCCACGGTAGTCGAGCTTGAAGAACGACAGGTCGCTGCCCGGGATGGTGCTTTCCAGCACCAGGCTCTGGGAATGGCCGCGGGTCGCCAGCACGCCCTTGTTCAGGGTCGATTCGGACCAGCCGACGGAACCCTTGAAGTTCAGGTAGCTGTCGCCTTCTTCCTGGAGGAAGTCAAAGATCTCGTCGACGGTGAATACGCCGGTGTTGATCTTGTCCTGCTGTACGGTCAGGCCGTAGGTCAGGCGCGAGGTTTCGCTGATCGGGTAGCCGATGCTGACGCCGGCGCCATAGCTGTCCACCGCATAACTGGACACGTCGGTGTCGAGGTCGTCGTAGTCGGTGCTGCGGTAGAAGGCGTTGTAGCCCAGGCTCACGCCATCCGGAGTCCAGTAGGGGTCGACGAAGCCGAAGTTGTAGCGGGTCTGGTACTCGGAACGGGTCAGGCCGATGCTGACCTTGTTACCGGTACCGAGGAAGTTGTTCTGGCTGATGGAGCCGCCGAGGATCAGGCCGGCGCTCTGGGCGAAGCCGACGCTGGCGGTGATGGAGCCGGAGGGCTGCTCTTCCACGCTGTAGTTGACGTCCACCTGGTCGTCGGTGCCCGGCACCTGCGGGGTTTCGACGTTCACTTCCTTGAAGAAGCCGAGGCGCTCCAGGCGGGTCTTGGACTGGTCGATCAGGTAGGTCGAGGCCCAGCCGCCTTCCATCTGGCGCATTTCGCGACGCAGCACTTCGTCTTCGGTCTTGGTGTTGCCGCGGAAGTTGATGCGGTTCACGTAGGCGCGCTTGCCCGGGTCCACCACGAAGGTGACGGAAACGGTGTTGTCCTCGTCGTGGGCTTCCGGCACGCCGTTGACGTTGGCGAAGGTGTAGCCCTCGTTGCCAAGACGGCGGGTGATCAGCTCGGAGGTGGTGGTCATCACCTTGCGCGAGAAGACCTGGCCCTTCTGCACCAGCAGCAGGGACTTCACTTCTTCCTCGGGCACCTTGAGGTCGCCGGAGAGCTTCACTTCGCGGATGGTGTACTTCTCGCCCTCATCCACGTTCACGGTGATGTAGACGTGCTTCTTGTCCGGCGTGATGGATACCTGGGTGGAGGAGATATCCATGTTGATGTAGCCACGGTCCAGGTAATAGGAGCGCAGGCGTTCCAGGTCACCGGAGAGCTTCTCGCGGGCGTACTTGTCGTCGTTCTTGAAGAAGGACAGCCAGTTGCTGGTCTTCAGCTCGAACAGGTCGATCAGGTCTTCATCGGGGAAGACGGTGTTGCCGACGATGTTGATGTGCTGGATGGCAGCGACCGAGCCTTCATTGATCTTGATCTTCAGCGCCACACGGTTGCGCGGCTGCGGGATCACTTCGGCCTCGATCTCGGCGGAGTAGCGCCCCTGGGCCACGTACTGGCGCTGCAGCTCGTTACGCACGCCTTCAAGGGTGGCGCGCTGGAAGATCTCGCCTTCGGCCAGACCGGACTGCTTGAGGCCCTTGAGCAGGTCTTCGGTGCTGATGGCCTTGTTGCCTTCGATCTCGATACTGGAAATCGACGGGCGCTCGACTACGGTGATAACCAGCACGTTGCCGTCGCGGCCGAGCTGGATGTCCTGGAAGAAACCGGTTTTGAACAGTGCGCGGGTGGCCTCGACCAGGCGGCGGTCATCCGCCGCTTCGCCGACGTTGAGCGGCAGAGCGCCGAACACGCTGCCGGCGGATACCCGTTGCAGGCCGTTGACGCGGATGTCGGAGATGGTGAAGGACTCGGCGTGAACCTCGGCGATCATGAGTGCGGCAAGCACCGCAGGTAGCAGCAGGCGTTTCATGAAGTCCTTTTTTATTCCAACCGGTAATAAAGAATCTGCCGCGCAAGGCGGCAGACTCGGCATTCAGTGACTCGTTACAGACGGCTCAGATCGTTTACCAGGGCGAGCAACATGACCCCCACGACCAGACTGATACCGATCTGCACCCCCCAAGCCTGTACCCGATCCGACAATGGGCGACCCCGCGCCAATTCGATCAGGTAGAACAGCAGGTGCCCCCCATCCAGGACAGGGATTGGCAACAGATTGAGAACCCCCAGGCTTATGCTCAAATAGGCGAGGAAGTTAAGGAAATCCCCCACCCCGGACTGGGCCGAAGCGCCCGCCACTTTAGCAATGGTTATCGGCCCGCTCAAGTTTTTTACCGAGAGCTCACCGAGCACCATTTTCTTTAGGGAATCCAGAGTTAGCAGGCTCATGGACCATGTCCGGGCAACTGCCTCACCCACCGCTGCGACGGGACCGAAGCTGACTTCCCGCAGCATTTCCGCCGGCCATTCGGCGGCCTTGACCCCCGCTCCGAGGTAGCCACTGCGGGCTTCGCCTTCGCCGCGAGCGGCCAGGGTCAGGGAGACCTCACGCACCTGGCCCTCGGACACGACGCTGAGGGTGATGCGTTCGGCCGGGAGCTTGCGTACCCGCTCCACCAACTGCTGCCAGTCGTCCAGGGCCTGGCCGTCGAGCGCCTGCAGGCGGTCGCCGACCTTCAGGCCAGCCGCCTGGGCCGGTCCCTTCGGGTCCAGCTCGGCGATTATCGGTGCAATGGCCGGGCGCCACGGCGTGATGCCGAGAGCGCCAATGGGATCAGGCTCTTCGGCGCCCTTCAGCCAGGCGTTCAGGTGCAGTTCACGAGGCTGCTCGGTACTGCCCCCCTGATCGCGCACCCCGACCAGCAGCGTGCCGCTCTCACCGAGGCGACGCACCAGTTGCAGGTTGACCTGGGACCAGCCGTTGACCGCCTCGCCATCGACCGAAACGATCTCCTGCCCGGACTCCAGGCCCGCGTGAGCGGCGATGCTGTCCGGCGCGACACTGCCGATGACCGGCCGTACCTGCTGGCTGCCCAGCATGGCCAGTACCCAGAAGAAGAACAGGGCCAGAAGAAAGTTGGCGATCGGCCCGGCGGCCACTATGGCGACGCGCTGGCCAACCGGCTTGCGGTTGAAGGATTGCCCGAGCAGCTCTGCCGGGACCTCGGCCTCGCGCTCGTCGAGCATCCTCACGTAGCCGCCAAGGGGAATGGCGGCCACGACGAACTCGGTGCCATGGCGATCATGCCAACGCAGCAGCGGCGTACCGAAGCCCACGGAGAAGCGCAGGACCTTGACCCCACAACGACGAGCCACCCAGAAGTGGCCGAACTCGTGGAAGGTCACCAGCACCCCGAGCGCCACCAGGGTGCCGACAATCATGTAAAGCGCGCTCATCGGTTTCCTCCTGAGCTATCGCCCCTGACGGACCAGCCACTGCTGCGCCGCCGCCCGGGCACGGGCATCGGCATGCAGGACAGCGTCCAGGGATTCGACCGCCGCGGCGGCCTCGCGGTTCAGCACTTCATCGATGATACTCGCGATCTCGGTAAAGCGGATGCGCCTGTCCAGGAAGGCCGCCACCGCCACCTCGTTGGCAGCGTTGAGCATGGCCGGCGCACTACCCCCCTCCTCCGCTGCCAGGCGCGCCAGGCGCAGACAGGGAAAGCGCTCCTCGTCGGGAGCCTGGAAATCCAGGCGCGCCACGGCAAAGAGGTCCAGAGGCGATACACCGGAGTCGATCCGCTCCGGCCAGGCCAGTGCATGTGCGATGGGCGTACGCATGTCGGGATTGCCGAGCTGCGCCAGCACCGATCCATCCACGTAATCCACCAGGGAATGAATCACGCTTTGCGGATGAATCACCACTTCCACCTGGGCGGGCTGCGCATCGAACAGCCAGCAAGCCTCAATCAGCTCCAATCCCTTGTTCATCATGCTCGCCGAGTCCACGGAAATCTTGCGCCCCATGGACCAGTTGGGATGGGCGCAAGCCTGCTCCGGCGAAACATCCGCCAGCCGCTCCAGCGGCATCTCACGGAAGGGACCGCCAGAGGCGGTCAGCAGAATGCGGCGCACACCTACAGGAGCCAGACCCCGAGCGTAATCCTGGGGCAGGCACTGGAAGATCGCGTTGTGTTCGCTGTCGATGGGCAGCAGCACGGCGCCGCTCTTGCGCACCGCCTGCATGAACAGGGCGCCGGACATCACCAGCGCCTCCTTGTTGGCCAGCAACACGCGCTTGCCGGCCTCCACCGCCGCCAGAGTCGGCTTGAGGCCGGCTGCGCCGACGATGGCCGCCATCACCGCATCCACCTGGGGATGCGCAGCGACCTCGCACAAGCCCTGCTCACCCACCAGCACGCGGGTCTGCAGGCCAGCGGAAAGCAGCCCGCCCTGCAGAAGGCGCGCGGACTCGGCATCGGGCACCACGGCGAATTCCGGGCGATGACGCAGGCACAACGCCTCCAGCTCAGCCAGGCGACTGAAGCCGCTGAGGGCGAACGCCTTGTAGCGATCGGGGTGACGGGCAACTACATCCAGGGTACTGAGGCCGATGGAACCGGTGGCCCCCAGCACGGTAATTTGTTGTGGCTGGCTCACAGGGCACCCCAGCCGGCAGCCCAGAGCAGCGCCGCGAACAGCGGGATCGCCGCGGTCAGGCTATCGATACGGTCGAGCACACCGCCATGACCAGGCAGCAGGTTGCTGCTGTCCTTGATACCGGACTGGCGCTTGAACATGCTCTCGGTCAGGTCACCCACCACCGAGACCAGCACCACCAAGGCCGCGCCCGCCAGTGCCAGGAACAGCTCACTGCCCACCCAGCCCCGGTACAGCCCGACGCCCAGGGTGATCAGCAGGCTCGCCAGCAGGCCGCCCACCAGACCTTCCCAACTCTTGCCGGGACTGACTTGCGGCGCCAGCTTGCGCTTGCCGAAAGCCTTGCCCGAGAAATAGGCACCGATATCGGCCGCCCAGACCAGCACCATCACCGCGAGGATCAGCCAGTTGGCCAGCGGCCATTGCTTGAACAGCACCAGGCCCTGCCATGCCGGCAGCAGGATGAGGAGGCCGATGACCAGCTTGCTGGGCGTGCCCCCCCAATAGCGACTGGTCTCGGGGTAACCGAGCACCAGGACCGTCGCAGCCCCCCACCAGAGCACCCCAAGCACCAGCACCAGAGGCGCCAGCGTGGGCACGAGGTAGAGCCCGTAGATCAGCGCCGCCACCAGCAGCCCGTAGGCGATGCGGCTCGGCTGCCCGGAAAGGCCCGCCAAACGGGCCCACTCCCAGCCACCAAGGCTCACCACGGCACCGATGAACAGGGCGAAGGCGCCGCCGTCCAGCAGGAAAAAGCCCGCGAGAGCGATGGGCAGCAACACCAGTGCGGTGATGACGCGTTGTTTCAGCATTTGGCTCGGGCCTCGGCTTCTAGCTGATCACTGGTCTTGCCGAAGCGGCGCTGGCGCTTGGCAAAGTCGGCCAGCGCCTTGCGCATGGCTTCATGCTTGAAGTCAGGCCAGAAGAGATCGGAGAAGTACAGCTCGGCATAGGCCAGCTGCCACAGGAGGAAGTTGCTGATGCGGTGGTCGCCACCGGTACGGATGCACAGGTCGGGCAACGGCAGGTCACCGGTGACCAGGCAGCCCTGCAGCAACTGCGGCGTGATGTCGTCGGCCTGCAGGTGACCGGCCTGCACCTCGCGTGCCAGGCGCTGGGCGGCCTGAGTGATGTCCCACTGGCCACCGTAGTTGGCGGCGACCTGGAGAATGAACTTCTTGTGGCCGACGGTCAGTTGCTCGGCCTCGCGCATCGCGGCCTGCAATTCCGGATGGAAGCGGGAACGGTCACCGATGATGCGCAGGCGGATGTCGTTCTGGTGCAGACGCCGGACCTCGCGACGCAGCGCCGCCAGGAAGAGCTCCATCAACGCACTGACCTCGTCGGCCGGGCGCTGCCAGTTCTCGCTGGAGAAGGCGAACAGGGTGAGCACCTCGACACCGGCGTCGGCGCACACCTCTATCACCGCTCTGACCGCGTCCACGCCGGCCTTGTGGCCGGCGACGCCAGGCAGCAGGCGCTTCTTCGCCCAACGGTTGTTACCGTCCATGATGATCGCCACATGCCGTGGCACCGCAGGGTTGACGCCTTGCTGGGACTTTTCCATGACGTTACCTGAGGTCAGACCGCCATCAGGTCTTTTTCTTTGGTTTCCAGAGCCTTGTCGACTTCACCCACGAACTTGTCGGTCAGCTTCTGGACGTCATCAGCGGCACGACGCTCCTCGTCTTCGCTGATTTCCTTCTCTTTGACCAAGTCCTTCAACTGGGCCAGGGCGTCGCGGCGGATGTTGCGCACGGCGACACGGGCGTTTTCGGCCTCGGCACGCGCCTGCTTGGTGAAGCCCTTGCGGGTTTCCTCGGTCAGGGCGGGCATCGGCACGCGGATGGTGGTGCCGGCGGTGGCCGGGTTCAGGCCCAGGTCGGAGGTCATGATGGCCTTTTCCACAGCCTGGATCATGCTCTTGTCGAACACGGTCAGGGCCAGGGTACGGGAGTCCTCGGCGATGACGTTGGCGACCTGGCGCAGCGGAGTGTCGGCGCCGTAGTAGGACACCATCACGCTGTCCAGGATGCTCGGGTGCGCACGCCCGGTGCGGATCTTGGCGAAAGCATGATCCAGCGATTCCAGGGTTTTCTTCATGCGCTCCTGCGCTTCTTGCTTGATCTCGTTGATCACTGTTCACCCTCCTCGATCAGAGTCCCTTCGGCGCCGCCGACCACAATGTTCAGCAAGGCACCCGGTTTATTCATATTGAAGACCCGCAACGGCATCTTCTGGTCACGGCACAGACAAATGGCCGTGAGGTCCATGACCCCAAGCTTGCGATCCAGCACCTCGTCATAGGTCAGGTGCTCGAACTTCTCGGCGTTTGGATCCTTGAACGGGTCGGCAGTGTACACGCCGTCGACCTTGGTGGCTTTCAGTACCACATCCGCATCCACTTCGATGGCGCGCAGGCAGGCGGCCGAGTCGGTGGTGAAGAAGGGATTGCCGGTACCGGCGGAGAAGATCACCACTTCACCCGAGCTCAGGTGGCGCATGGCCTTGCGGCGGTCGTAGTGGTCGGTCACGCCGACCATGGAAATGGCCGACATCACGATGGCGGGGATGTTGGAGCGCTCCAGCGCGTCGCGCATGGCCAGGGCGTTCATCACGGTGGCAAGCATACCCATGTGGTCGCCGGTCACCCGATCCATGCCGGCGGCGCTCAGTGCCGCGCCGCGGAACAGGTTGCCACCACCGATCACCAGGCCGACCTGGACGCCGATACCGACCAGTTGGCCGATCTCCAGCGCCATGCGATCGAGGACTTTCGGATCGATGCCGAACTCCTCGGAGCCCATCAGGGCCTCACCGCTGAGTTTGAGCAGAATGCGTTTGTAGCGAGGTTGGCGGCCACTCACCTGCTGAGCCATTGCGTATCTCTCCTGCGGCGCTATTCGAATTCGTGGGCCTTGCAGCCCGATGTACTGGCCAGTCCTGAGACTGCGCAAACGGCAGTTGGTGCCCGGCTGCCGGGCCTGCCGCGGAAACCGCCCCGAATCGGTTCCCCAGTTTGACGAAGAGGCCGCGCGCGTGAGCGGGCAGCCTCTTACGGGGCGACAGCCGAGGCCGTCTTACTGCTTGGTAGCAGCGACTTGGGCAGCTACTTCGGCAGCGAAGTCCACTTCGGCCTTCTCGATGCCTTCGCCTACTTCGTAACGAACGAAGGAAACGATTTCGGCGCCGGCTTTCTTGGCCAGGTCACCGACCTTGACTTCCGGATCCTTGACGAAGGACTGCTCGACCAGGCTGGCTTCGGCGAGGAACTTGGCGATACGGCCCTTGACCATGTTCTCGACGATGTTTTCCGGCTTGCCGGCGATCTTGTCGGCGTTCAGGGCCAGGAAGATTTCCTTTTCCTTGGCGATGGCTTCTTCGGAAACCTGGGAAGCGTTCAGGAACTGCGGGTTGCTGGCAGCCACGTGCATGGCGATGTCCTTGGCCAGTTCCGGGTTACCGCCCTTCAGGTTCACCACGACGCCGATACGGTGGCCGTGCAGGTAAGCGCCGACCACGTCACCTTCAACGCGGGTCAGACGGCGGATGTTGACGTTCTCGCCAGTCTTGGCAACCAGCGCCAGGCGGGCTTCTTCGCGGGATTCGACCAGCGGAGCGGCGTCGGTCAGCTTTTCGTTGAAAGCCTGTTCCAGGGAAGCGGCGACGAAGCCCTTGAAGTCGTCCTGCAGGGCCAGGAAGTCGGTCTGGGAGTTGACTTCGATAATGACGGCAACCTTGTTGTCGTCGGCAACCTTGACAGCGACGGCACCTTCGGCGGCGATGTTGCCGGCCTTCTTGGCAGCCTTGATGGCACCAGCGGCACGCATGTCGTCGATGGCCTTCTCGATGTCGCCGTCGGCGGCGGTCAGGGCCTTCTTGCAATCCATCATGCCGAGGCCGGTACGCTCGCGCAGTTCTTTAACCAGGGCTGCAGTAATCTCTGCCATGTCGCAATCCTCTTGAATAGGTTTTCAACCATTCAGCCCGGTGATCCGGGCATTCACAATTCGAAGGTGGCAAAAAGGGGGCCTAGCCCCCTTCTTGCGCACCGGGTAACGCTAGATGGCTGTAACTCAGCCTTCTGCGGCCTCGGAAGCAGCTTCTTCGACGAACTCGTCAGGGCCACCAACGGCATTCTGACGGCCGCGGATTACAGCATCAGCAACGCTGGCCAGGTACAGCTGAACGGCGCGGATGGCGTCGTCGTTACCCGGGATGACGTAGTCAACGCCTTCAGGGCTGCTGTTGGTATCGACAACGCCGATGACCGGGATGCCCAGCTTGTTGGCTTCGCTGATGGCGATGCGCTCGTGGTCAACGTCGATCACGAACAGAGCGTCCGGCAGGCCGCCCATGTCCTTGATGCCGCCCAGGCTGCGCTCGAGCTTCTCGAGGTCGCGGGAGCGCATCAGGGCTTCTTTCTTGGTCAGCTTGGCGAAAGTGCCGTCCTGGGACTGGGTTTCCAGCTCGCGCAGGCGCTTGATGGACTGACGGATGGTCTTGTAGTTGGTCAGCATGCCGCCCAGCCAGCGGTGATCGACGTACGGGGAGCCGCAACGAGCAGCTTCTTCGCGAACGATCTTGCCAGCGGAACGCTTGGTGCCTACGAACAGGACCTTGTTCTTGCCTGCAGCCAGTTTCTCAACGAAGGACAGGGCCTCGTTGAACATCGGCAGGGTCTTTTCCAGGTTGATGATGTGGATCTTGTTACGCGCGCCGAAAATGTACTTGCCCATTTTCGGGTTCCAGTAACGGGTCTGGTGGCCGAAGTGCACACCGGCCTTCAGCATATCGCGCATGTTGACTTGGGACATTTCTATTCCTCGATAAGTCGGGTTAGGCCTCCACGCATCCCAATATCCAACCCTTGCGGGCACCCAGGATATCGTGTCGATACGTGTGTGGGTTTGGGCTTTACGGACACAGGTCCGGAAAGCGGCGCGTTTTATAGCACAAAAAGGAAACCCAAGCTACTGCAACGACGCTCCCGGAAACAGGCCCGCCCCTGCTTGCCGCTTATGGCTTGCGGCTTGAAGCTGTTAATATCAGGCCTTTTCCGTTTGCGCCCGAGACCCTATATGACCGTCACCATCAAGACGCCCGCAGAAATCGAGAAAATGCGCGTTGCCGGCCGCCTGGCCGCCGAAGTGCTGGAGATGATCGGCGAGCATGTCAAACCCGGCGTGACCACGGAGGAACTGGACCGCATCTGCCACGACTACATCGTCAACGTGCAGCAGGCCATTCCCGCGCCACTCAACTACAAGGGCTTCCCCAAGTCCATCTGCACCTCGATCAACCACGTGGTGTGCCACGGCATTCCCAACGAGAAGCCGCTGAAGGATGGCGACATCCTCAACATCGACGTGACCGTGATCAAGGACGGCTACCACGGCGACACCAGCAAGATGTTCGCCGTGGGCAAGATCCCGGAATGGGCCGACAAGCTCTGCCGCGTGACCCAGGAATGCATGTACAAGGGCATCCAGCTGGTACGCCCGGGTGCGCGCCTGGGCGACATCGGCGAAGTGATCCAGAAGCACGCCGAGAAGCTGGGCTATTCGGTGGTCCGCGAATACTGCGGCCACGGCATCGGCGCCGTGTTCCACGAAGAGCCGCAGGTCCTGCACTACGGCCGTGCCGGCACTGGCATGGAGCTCAAGGAAGGCATGACCTTCACCATCGAGCCGATGATCAACCAGGGCCGCCCGGAAACCCGCCTGCTCGGCGACGGCTGGACCGCCATCACCAAGGACCGCAAGCTCTCCGCCCAGTGGGAACACACGGTGCTGGTGACGGCCGACGGCTACGAGATCTTCACCCTGCGCAGCGACGACACCCTGCCGCGCACCTCGTCCTGATCACAGACCCATATAAGGAAAGGCGCCCCATGCCGCAGGTGGATCCCGAGTTGTTCGACCGCGGGCAGTTCCAGGCGGAACTGGCCTTGAAGTCCAGCCCCATCGCTGCCTTCAAGAAAGCCATTCGCCGGGCCCGCGACGTGCTCGACAACCGTTTCGCCAACGGCCGCGACATCCGTCGCCTGGTAGAAGACCGCGCCTGGTTCGTCGACCAGGTCCTGCGGGCGGCCTGGGAGCGCTTCGGCTGGAGCGAGGACGCCGACATCGCCCTGTTGGCGGTGGGCGGCTACGGGCGGGGCGAACTGCACCCCTACTCCGATATCGACCTGCTGATCCTGTTGGACAGCGCCGATCACGAAGTCTTCCGCGAGCCCATAGAAGGCTTCCTCACCCTGCTCTGGGACATCGGGCTGGAAGTCGGCCAGAGCGTTCGCTCGGTGGCAGAATGCGCCGAGGAGGCCCGCGCCGACCTGACGGTGATCACCAACCTGATGGAAAGCCGCACCATCGCCGGCCCCGAGCACCTGCGCCAGCGCATGCTGGAGGTCACCAGCCCCGAGCTGATGTGGCCGAGCAAGCAGTTCTTCCTCGCCAAGCGCCAGGAGCAGAAGGCTCGCCACGCCAAGTACAACGACACCGAGTACAACCTGGAACCCAATGTGAAGGGTTCCCCCGGCGGCCTGCGCGATATCCAGACCGTTCTCTGGGTCGCCCGCCGCCAGTTCGGCAGCCTCAATCTGCACGGCCTGGTGCAGCAGGGTTTCCTGGTGGAAAGCGAGTGCAGCATGCTGGCCTCCAGCCAGGAGTTCCTCTGGAAGGTGCGCTACGCCCTGCACATGCTCGCCGGCCGCGCCGAAGACCGCCTGCTGTTCGACCACCAGCGCAAGATCGCCGCCCTCCTCGGCTTCGAGGACGGCGACGGCAAGCTCGGCATCGAGCGCTTCATGCAGAAGTATTACCGGGTGGTGATGGGCGTTTCCGAGCTCAGCGACCTGATCAACCAGCATTTCGAGGAAGTCATCCTGCGCGCCGGCGAAACCGGCCAGGCGCAGCCGCTGAACAGCCGCTTCCAGCTGCGCGACGGCTATATCGAGGTGACCCACCCGAACGTCTTCAAGCGCACCCCCTTCGCCATGCTGGAAATCTTCGTGCTGATGGCCCAGCACCCGGAGATCAAGGGCGTGCGCGCCGACACCATCCGCCTGCTGCGCGACAGCCGCCATCTGATCGACGACGATTTCCGCAAGGACATTCGCAATACCAGCCTGTTCATCGAGCTGTTCAAGTCGAGCCAGGGCATCCATCGCAACCTGCGGCGGATGAACCGCTACGGCATCCTCGGCCTCTACCTGCCGGAGTTCGGCCAGATCATCGGGCAGATGCAGCACGACCTGTTCCACATCTATACGGTGGACGCCCACACCCTCAACCTGATCAAGCACCTGCGCAAGCTGAAATGGCCGGAACTGGCGGAGAAATTCCCCCTGGCCAGCAAGCTCATCGACAAGCTGCCCAAGCCTGAGTTGATCTACATCGCCGGCCTCTATCACGACATTGGCAAGGGCCGCGGTGGCGACCACTCCGAGCTGGGCGCGGTGGATGCCGAGGTCTTCTGCGCCCGTCACCAACTGCCGGTGTGGGACTCGCGCCTGGTGGCCTGGCTGGTGCAGCACCACTTGGTGATGTCCACCACTGCCCAGCGCAAGGACCTCTCGGACCCGCAGGTGATCTATGACTTCGCCCGCCTGGTGGGCGACCAGACCCGGCTGGACTACCTCTACGTGCTCACCGTGGCCGACATCAACGCCACCAACCCGAGCCTGTGGAACTCCTGGCGCGCCAGCCTGCTACGCCAGCTCTACACCGAGACCAAGCGCGCCCTGCGCCGGGGCCTGGAAAACCCGCTGGACCGCGAGGAACAGATTCGCCAGACCCAGTCCGCCGCCATCGATATCCTGGTGCGCAACGGCATCGACCAGGACGAGGCCGAGCAGCTCTGGTCGCAGCTGGGCGACGACTACTTCCTGCGCCACACCGCCAGCGACGTGGCCTGGCACACCGAAGCCATCCTCCAGCACCCGGCCGGCAACGACCCCCTGGTGCTGATCAAGGAAACCGCCCAGCGCGAGTTCGAAGGCGCCACCCAGATCTTCATCTACGCGCCGGACCAGCACGATTTCTTCGCCGTGACCGTGGCCGCGATGTCCCAGCTCAACCTGAACATCCACGATGCGCGGATCATCACTTCCACCAGCCAGTTCACCCTCGACACCTACATCGTGCTCGATGCCGACGGCGGGCGGATCGGCGAGAACCCCGCGCGCATCCGCGAGATCCGCGAAGGCCTGATCGACGCCCTGAAGAACCCGGACGAGTACCCGGCCATCATCCAGCGCCGCGTCCCGCGCCAACTCAAGCACTTCGCCTTCCCGCCGCAGGTGACCATCTCCAACGATGCCCAGCGCCCGGTGACCATCCTCGAGCTGATCGCCCCTGACCGCCCCGGCCTGCTGGCGCGCATCGGGCGCATCTTCCTGGAGTTCGACCTGTCGCTGCAGAATGCCAAGATCGCCACCCTGGGCGAGCGCGTGGAAGACGTGTTCTTCGTCACCGACGCCAACAACCAGCCGCTTTCCGACCCCGAGTTCTGCCAGCGCCTGCAGGAGGCCATCGTCTCCCAGCTGTCCCAGGCCAACGGACAAAGCCCGGACCCGACACGGATACGCATCTGAACCCGTAGGGTGCAGTAAGGCCGCAGGCCGGATTGCACCGTTCCACCCACGACCTCCCTGTTGACGCCCTACAGCCATGAACGAAGCCCTGAACCACCTGCAGCCCTACCCCTTCGAGAAGCTCCGCGCCCTGCTGGCTGGCGCCCAGCCGCCCGCGGACAAGAAAGCCATCGCCCTGTCCATCGGCGAGCCCAAGCACCGCTCTCCGGCCTTCGTCGCCGAGGCCCTGTCGGCCAGTCTCGACCAACTGGCGGTCTACCCCACCACCCTGGGCATCCCGGCCCTGCGCGAAGCCATCGCGCAGTGGTGCGAGCGCCGCTTCAAGGTGCCGGCCGGCTGGCTCGACGCCGCCCGCCATGTGCTGCCGGTGAATGGCACCCGCGAGGCGCTGTTCGCCTTCACCCAGGCAGTGGTCAACCGTGCCGACAACGGGCTGGTGGTCAGCCCGAACCCCTTCTATCAGATCTACGAAGGCGCGGCCCTGCTGGCCGGCGCCCAGCCCCACTACCTGCCGTGCCTGGCGGAGAACGGCTTCAATCCCGACTTCGACGCCGTGCCGGCCGACGTCTGGCAGCGTTGCCAGGTCCTCTTCCTCTGCTCCCCGGGCAACCCCACCGGCGCGCTGATCCCGCTGGAGACCCTGAAGAAGCTGATTGCCCTGGCCGACGAGCACGACTTCGTGATCGCCGCCGACGAGTGCTACAGCGAGCTGTACTTCGACGAGCAGAACCCGCCGGCCGGCCTGCTCACCGCCTGCGCCGAACTGGGCCGCTCCGATTTCAAGCGCTGCGTGGTCTTCCACAGCCTGTCCAAGCGCTCCAACCTGCCGGGCCTGCGCTCCGGCTTCGTCGCCGGCGATGCCAGCATCCTCAAGTCGTTCCTGCTGTACCGCACCTACCACGGCTGCGCCATGCCGGTGCAGACCCAGCTGGCCAGCGTCGCCGCCTGGAACGACGAGGTGCACGTGCGCGCGAACCGCGCCCTGTACCGCGAGAAGTTCGACGCCCTTCTGGATATCCTCGGCCCGGTGCTGGACGTACAACGCCCTGACGGCGGTTTCTACCTCTGGCCGAAGACCCCGGTAGATGACGAGACCTTCACCCGTGAGCTGTTCGCCCGCGAGCACGTCACCGTGGTGCCGGGCTCCTACCTGTCGCGCGCCGTCGACGGCTTCAATCCCGGCGCCGGCCGCGTGCGCATGGCCCTGGTGGCCCCGCTGGCCGAGTGCGTCGAGGCCGGCGAGCGTATCCGCGACTTCATCAAGGGCCTGTGAGTCTCAAAGGAAAAGCGACGATGAGCATCACCCTCTACGGCATCAAGGCCTGTGACACCATGAAGAAGGCTCGTACCTGGCTCGAGGAGCAGGGCGTGGCCTACAGCTTCCATGACTACAAGGCCTCGGCCATCGACCGCGCCAGCCTGGAGAAATGGTGCGCCGAGCACGGCTGGGAAACCGTCCTGAACCGCGCCGGCACCACCTTCCGCAAACTGGACGACGCACAAAAAGCCGACCTGGACCAGGACAAGGCCATCGCCCTGATGCTGGCCCAGCCCTCGATGATCAAGCGACCCGTGCTGGACCTCGGCGGCCGCACCCTGGTCGGCTTCAAGCCGGACCTCTACGCCGCGGCGTTCAAGTAACCATGGACATCGCCTGGGCGCTCTTCATCCCGGCCTGCTTCGCGCTGAACATGGCGCCGGGGCCGAACAACCTGCTCTCGCTGCATAACGCGGCGCGCCAGGGTGTGCGCAACGCCTGCCTGGCCGGCGCCGGCCGGCTGCTGGCCTTCGCCGGGATGATCGCGCTGGCCGCCTCCGGGCTGGCCCTGGTCCTGCAGGCTTCGGCCACGCTGTTCCTGGCCATCAAGTTGCTGGGCGCCGGCTACCTGTTCTGGCTGGCCTTCCAGCTCTGGCGCGCGCCGAGCAGCGCTTTCGCCGAACAAGGTGAAGGTGTACGGCTATCGCTGTGGAAGCTGTCGCGCCAGGAATTCTGGGTGGCCGCCGGCAATCCCAAGGCGATCCTGATCTTCACCGCCTTCCTGCCACAGTTCGTCAACCCGCAGCAGGCGGTAGGCCAGCAGTTCCTGGCCCTCGGTATCGCCTTCCTGGTCCTGGAATGGCTGGCCATCCTGCTTTACGCCCTGGCCGGCCTGCACCTCGGCCGTCTGCTCGCCGGCCCTCGCGCCCGGCGCCTGTTCAACCGTGGCTGTGCCGCCCTGCTGGGCAGCGCAGGGCTGGGCCTGCTGCTCAGCCGCCGCCCCACCTGATCAACCCCCTTCAGAAAGAGGAATCCCCATGTCCAACGCTCTCTTCAGCATCGCCTTCGGCGTCGGTACCCAGAACCGCCAGGGCAACTGGCTGGAAGTCTTCTACGCCCAACCCCTGCTCAAGCCCTCCGAGCAACTGGTGGCTGCCGTCGCCCCGGTGGTCGGCTACAGCGCCGGCAACCAGGCCGTCGCCATCAGCAATGCCCAGGCCGCCCAACTGGCCGTCGCCCTGAAGGACATCGATGCCGCCCAGGCCGCCCTGCTGACCCGCCTGGCCGAGAGCCACAAGCCCCTGGTGGTCACCCTGCTGGCCGAAGACGCCGCCCTGACCTCCACCCCCGAGGCGTACCTCAAGCTGCACCTGTTGTCCCACCGCCTGGCCAAGCCCCACGGCCTGAACCTCACCGGCATTTTCCCGCTGCTGCCGAACGTGGCCTGGACCAGCCAGGGCGCCATCGACCTGGCCGAACTGGCCGAGCGCCAGCTGGAAGCCCGCCTGAAGGGCGAGCTGCTGGAAGTCTTCTCCGTGGACAAGTTCCCGAAGATGACCGACTACGTGGTACCGGCCGGCGTACGTATCGCCGATACCGCCCGCGTGCGCCTGGGCGCCTATGTGGGTGAAGGCACCACCGTGATGCACGAAGGCTTCATCAACTTCAACGGCGGCACCGAAGGCCCGGGCATGATCGAAGGCCGTGTTTCCGCCGGCGTCTTCGTCCGCAAGGGCTCGGACCTGGGCGGCGGCTGCTCCACCATGGGCACCCTGTCCGGCGGCGGCAACATCGTCATCTCCGTGGGTGAAGGCTGCCTGATCGGCGCCAACGCCGGCATCGGCATCCCGCTGGGCGACCGCAACATCGTCGAAGCCGGCCTCTACATCACCGCGGGCACCAAGGTGGCCCTGCTGGACGACAAGAACCAGTTGGTGAAAGTGGTCAAGGCCCGCGACCTGGCCGGCCAGCCGGATCTGCTGTTCCGCCGCAATTCGCAGAACGGCGCAGTGGAGTGCAAGACCAACAAGACCGCGATCGAGCTGAATGAAGCCCTGCACGCGCACAACTGATAGGAGCAGCCGCAAGCTGCAAGCCTCAAGCTGCAAGAGAAGCCGCTTGAAACTTGCAGCTTGGGGCTTGAGGCTTGAGGCTTGAGGCTTATGGCTCTTGTATCTCCCTGGCGCTCCGATTTCCCTGCCCTCTCCGCCCTCGCGGCGGAGGGGCAGACCTACCTCGACAGCGCTGCCACCTCGCAGAAGCCCCAGGCCGTGCTGGACGCCCTGCTCGGCTACTACGCCAGCGGCGCGGCCAACGTCCATCGTGCCCAGCACCTGCCCGGCGAGCGCGCCACCCGCGCCTTCGAAGGCACCCGCACCCAGGCGGCGCACTGGCTGAATGCCGCCAGCCCGGCGGAAATCCTCTTCACCCGCGGCACAACCGAAGCCATCAACCTGCTGGCCTATGGCCTGGAACACCTGTTCCAGGCCGGTGACGAAATCGTCATCAGCGCCCTGGAACACCACGCCAACCTGCTGCCCTGGCAACAACTGGCCCTGCGCAAGCAGCTCAAGCTGGTGGTGCTGCCGCTGGACGACCGCGGCCTGATCGACCTGGAACAGGCGCGCCGGCTGATCGGCCCACGCACCCGCCTCATGGCGCTGAGTCAGCTGTCCAACGTCCTCGGCCGCTGGCAGCCGCTCACCGATCTGCTGCCCCTGGCCCGCGCCCAAGGCGCGCTGACGGTGGTGGACGGCGCCCAGGGCGCCGTCCACGGCCGCCATGACGTGCAGGCCATGGGCTGCGACTTCTACACCTTCTCCAGTCACAAGCTCTATGGCCCGGACGGCATCGGCGTGCTCTACGGCCGCAGCCAGGCGTTGGCGCTTCTTAAGCACTGGCAGTTCGGCGGCGAGATGGTGCATACCGCCGCCTACCAGACGGCCGACTTCCATGGCGCGCCGCTCGGCTTCGAGGCCGGCACCCCGGCCATCGCCTCGGTGATCGGCCTGGGCGCGGCGCTGGATTACCTCGCCAGCCTGGACGCCGCCGCCGTGGCCGGCCACGAGGCCGCGCTCCACGTCAAATTGCTGGCCGGGCTGACCGCGAGGGATGGCGTGCGCCTGCTCGGCGAACCCGAACTGGCCCTGGCCAGCTTCACGGTCGAGGGTGTGCATAACGCGGACCTCGCCCACCTGCTCACCGAGCAGGGCATCGCCGTGCGCGCCGGTCATCACTGCGCCATGCCGCTGATGCAGACGCTCGGCCTGCAGGGCGCCATCCGCGTCTCCCTGGGCCTGTATAACGACGGCGACGATCTGCAACGCTTCTTCGGCGCCCTGGACAAGGCCCTGGAGCTCTTGCGATGAGTCTGCCGAGCAAGGCGCAGGACGCCCTGGACGCCTTCACCGCCGCCGGTGGCTGGGAACAACGCGCGCGCCTGCTGATGCAGTGGGGTGAAAGACTCGAAGCCCTGGACGACGCAGAACGCAGCGAGGCCAATCGGGTTCACGGCTGCGAAAGCCAGGTCTGGCTGCTGGGCACACGCCAGGGCGAACACTGGCATTTCCGCGCCGCCAGCGACGCCCGGCTGATCCGCGGCCTGCTGGCCGTGCTGCTGGCGCGGGTCAACGGGCTGAATGGCGAAGAACTCGCCGGAATCGACCTGGCCGACTGGTTCAATCAACTGGGCCTGGGACGGCAGTTGTCGCCGTCACGCAGCAATGGCCTGAATGCCGTACTGAAGAAAATGCGCGAGATGGCGGGTGATTGATCCTGGGGCGAATTCATTGGTTAGGTCTGCATCGGGCGTTGGGCTTCGTCCCTCAGCGGAACGTCGCCCGGCCCAACCTGCGATCTCGCCCCAGACGTAGGGTGGATGTCGCTTTTCACATCCACCTGCGGAGCCGGGCCCACCACCGCTGGTGGGTCGATGAAGCGTGACCCACCCTACAAGAGCATGCGGCCCTAGGCGGACACCCGCTCCGACGGCCGCCGCGCCCCGGCCACCAACTTGTCCACAATCCGCGCCGCAGCCACCATGCCGAAGGTGGCGGTAACCATCATCACCGCGCCGAAACCACCGGCGCAGTCCAGCTTGACCCCTTCGCCGACGAAGCTCTTCTGCTGGCACACCGAGCCATCGGGCTTGGGGTAGCGCAGCTGCTCGGTGGAAAACACGCAGGGCACGCTGTAGGTGCGCCCCGGGGTGCGGGAGAAGTTGTAGTCGCGGCGCAGCGTCGAACGCACCTTGGCCGCCAGCGGGTCGTTGAAGGTCTTGTTCAGGTCGGCCACCTGGATCTGCGCCGGATCCACCTGGCCGCCGGCACCGCCGGTGGTGACGATCTGGATCTTGCGCCGCTTGCACCAGGCGATCAGCGCCGCCTTGGCCGCCACGCTGTCGATGCAATCGATCACGGCATCCAGCTCGGGGGTGATGTACTCAGCCATGGTCTCGCGGGTAACGAAGTCGGCCACGGCGTGGACCACGCAGGCCGGGTTGATGGCACGGAGGCGCTCGGCCATCACCTCCACCTTGGCCTTGCCCACGGCGCCTTCGATGGCATGCACCTGGCGGTTGGTATTGGTGATGCAGACATCGTCCAGGTCAAACAGGGAAATCTCGCCCACGCCAGAGCGCGCCAGCGCCTCGGCCGCCCAGGACCCGACGCCACCGATGCCGACCACCGCCACATGGGCCGCCTGCAATCGCGCCAGTCCGTCCAGGCCGTAAAGCCGGGCGATGCCGCCGAAACGTTCGTCTGTACTCATGCCAATCACTCCCATCGCCAACCTTCGGGCGGGCGCGCATTATAGGAAGCGCTATCCCTCGGCCCAAGTCCATCGCCGCTGAATGGTGGCCCATAGATTCGGGCACGGTCCGCCAGGGCTATAGTCGTCCGATAACGACAAGGGAGCCGCTCATGCGCAACTTCACCTTCTACAACCCCACCCGCATCCATTTCGGCGAGGGCCAGATCAGCAAGCTGGCACGGGATATTCCGGCCGGCAGCCGGGTACTGGTGACCCACGGTGGCGGCAGCATCTTCCAGAACGGCGTCTGGCAGCAGGTGGAAGAGGCCCTGGCTGGCCATCAACTGGCGCGCTTCGGCGGCATCGAGGCCAATCCGCAGTTCGACACCCTGGTCAAGGCGTCCCAGCTCGCCAAGACCGAGCGATGCGACTTCATCCTCGCCGTCGGCGGCGGTTCGGTGATCGATGGCAGCAAGTTCATCGCCGCAGCCGCCTGTTACGACGGCGACCCGCTGGACCTGCTCAGCGGCACGCGCATCACCGCCGCCCTGCCGCTGGGCTGCGTGCTGACCCTGGCCGCCACCGGCTCCGAGAGCAATCCCCACGGAGTCGTCACCCATGTCGCCCGCCAGGAGAAGCTGCCCTTCTCCAGCGCCCTGCTCTACCCGCGCTTCGCCATCCTCGACCCGCGCACGACCTTCAGCCTGCCGCCAAGGCAGATCGGCAACGGTGTGGTGGACGCCTTCGTCCACACCATCGAGCAGTACCTGACCTACCCGGCCGATGCGCCGTTGCAGGACCGCTATGCCGAGGGGCTGCTGCTGACCCTTATAGAAGAAGGCCCGAAGGCACTGGCCGATCCCGAGAATTACACGGTGCGTGCCAATCTCATGTGGTGCGCCACCCAGGCGCTGAACGGCCTGCTCGGCTGCGGCGTGCCCCAGGACTGGTCGACCCACATGATCGGCCACGAACTGACCGCCCTCTACCACATCGACCATGCCCAGACCCTGGCCGTGGTGTTGCCGGCGCTGCTGGCCGAGCGCCGCCAGGTCAAACGCGAGAAGCTGCTGCAGTACGCCGCGCGCGTCTGGGGCCTGAAGGACGGGGACGAGGAGCAGCGGATCGACGCCGCCATCAAGGCCACCCGCGACTTCTTCAAGCGCATGGGCGTGCCCACCCGTCTGTCCGAACACGGCCTTGACGCCGATGTGATACCCCAGGTGCTGGCCCAGCTGGAACGCCACGGCATGACCGCATTGAGCGAGCACCGCGACATGGACCTGGGAGTGAGCGAACGCATCCTGTTGAGGGCGCTCTGAGGCTGACGCGGAGCAATCCGAAGCGGCTTTTTGCCACATCAGCAGAACTTCTGCCGTCTCCGACAAACAAACCATCTGGCGGGGACGGCTATCCAGCCTCCCCGACTGGTTGCAATCTATACAGCTGTTGGGCGCCGGGGTAGGATTCGCGCCGACCAGCATGCCGCTGGCCCTACCCTAGTTCCATGCTTCGGAACCCTTGACCTCTATGCCATCGCGTAAATTTGGACTCAACCTGGTGGTCTTCGTGGCAGTCGCCGCGTTGTTCACCGGCATCTGGGCGCTTTACAACCGCCCGGTCACCGCGCCGGACTGGCCGGAACAGATCTCCGGTTATTCCTTCTCGCCGTTCCGCGCGGACCAGAACCCCCAGCAGAACCGCTATCCGACGGACGACCAGATCCGCCAGGACCTCGAGCTGCTGAGCAAGCAGACCGACAGCATCCGGACCTACTCGGTAGACGGAACCCTGGCCGACATCCCGCGCCTGGCCGAAGAGTTCGGCCTGCGGGTGACCCTGGGCATCTGGATCAGCCCGGACGAAGAGCGCAACGAGCGCGAGATCGCCAAGGCCATCGAGATCGCCAACGCCTCCCGCAGCGTGGTGCGCGTGGTGGTGGGCAACGAAGCACTGTTCCGCCGAGAAATCAGCCGCAAGGAACTGATGGGCTATCTGGACCGGGTCCGCGCTGCGGTCAAGGTGCCCGTGACCACCTCCGAGCAGTGGCACATCTGGATCAAATACCCGGAACTGGCCAAGCACGTCGACCTGATCGCCGCCCACGTGCTGCCCTACTGGGAATTCGTACCCATGGAGGACTCCACCGAGTTCGTCCTGGAGCGCGCCAAGGATCTGAAGAAGGCCTTCCCGAAGAAGCCCCTGCTGCTCTCCGAAGTGGGCTGGCCGAGCAACGGCCGCATGCGCGGCGGCGCCGACGCTTCCCAGGCGGACCAGGCCATCTACCTGCGCACCCTGGTCAATGCCCTCAACGCCAAGGGCTACAACTATTTCGTGATCGAAGCCTTCGACCAGCCGTGGAAGGCCAGCGACGAGGGTTCGGTGGGCGCCTATTGGGGCGTCTACAACCTCGAGCGCCAGCCCAAGTTCGCCTTCGAAGGTCCAGTGATCGCCATTCCGCAATGGCGCATCCTGGCGGTGGCCTCGGTGGTCATGGCCCTGCTCGCCCTGGCGCTGATGCTCATCGACGGCAGCGCCCTGCGCCAGCGTGGCCGCACCTTCCTGACCTTCGTCGCCTTCGCCGGCGGCTCGGCCCTGGTGTGGATCGCCTACGACTACAGCCAGCAGTACAGCACCTGGTTCAGCCTGACCGTGGGCATGCTGCTGGGCGTCGGCGCCCTGGGCGTGTTCATCGTGCTGCTGACCGAAGCCCACGAACTGGCCGAGGCGGTCTGGGTGCGCAAGCGCCGCCGTCCGTTCCTGCCAGTTCTGGCCGACAGCGCGTACCGGCCGAAGGTATCGGTGCATGTACCCTGCTACAACGAGCCGCCGGAGATGGTCAAACAGACCCTCGACGCCCTGGCCAACCTCGATTATCCGGACTACGAAGTCCTGATCATCGACAACAACACCAAGGACCCGGCCGTCTGGGAACCGGTGCGTGACTACTGCGAACAGCTGGGTCCGCGCTTCAAGTTCTTCCACGTTGCCCCGCTGGAAGGCTTCAAGGGCGGCGCGCTGAACTACATCCTGCCCTACACCGCTGCGGATGCCGAAGTGGTGGCGGTGATCGACTCCGACTACTGCGTCGACCGCAACTGGTTGAAGTACATGGTTCCGCACTTCGCCGACCCGGAAATCGCCGTGGTGCAGTCGCCCCAGGATTACCGCGACGGCAACGAGAACACCTTCAAGAAGCTCTGCTACGCCGAGTACAAGGGCTTCTTCCACATCGGCATGGTCACCCGTAACGACCGCAACGCCATCATCCAGCACGGCACCATGACCATGATCCGTCGTAGCGTGATGGACGAGCTGAAGTGGGCCGACTGGACCATCTGCGAAGACGCCGAGCTGGGTCTGCGCGTGTTCAAGAGCGGCTATGCAGCAGCTTACGCGCACGAGAGCTTTGGTCGCGGGCTGATGCCTGACACCTTCATCGACTACAAGAAGCAGCGCTTCCGCTGGGCCTACGGCGCCATCCAGATCATGAAGGGTCACGCCCGCAGCCTGTTCCTGGGCAAGGATTCCAAGCTCAAGCAGGGCCAGCGCTACCACTTCATCGCCGGCTGGCTGCCCTGGGTCGCCGATGGCCTGAATATCTTCTTCACCATCGGTGCCCTGCTCTGGTCGGCGGCGATGATCATCGTGCCGCAGCGGGTCGACCCGCCGCTGCTGATCTTCGCCATCCCGCCGCTGGCGCTGTTCTTCTTCAAGGTGGGCAAGATCGTGTTCCTCTACCAGCGTGCGGTGGGGGTCAACCTGAAGGACGCCTTCTGCGCCGCGGTGGCAGGGCTCGCGCTCTCGCACACCATCGCCAAGGCGGTGCTCTATGGTTTCTTCACCAAGAGCATTCCGTTCTTCCGCACGCCGAAGATGCGCAGCAACCATGGCCTGATGATGGCCCTGGCCGAGGCCCGCGAAGAGGTCTTCGTGATGCTTCTGCTATGGGGCGCGGCCATCGGCATCGCCATCGTCCAGGGCCTGCCCAGCGCGGACGTGAAGTTCTGGGTGGCCATGCTGCTGGTGCAGTCGCTGCCTTACCTCGCGGCGCTGATCATGGCCCTGCTCTCCTCCCTGCCCAAGGGCCAGGAAGCGGAGCAGGAGGAAGTCGCCACCGCCTGACGGCGAGCGAAACCCTCAAACGGCGGCCTATGGCCGCCGTTCTTGTTTTAAGATGTCGGCCTTTTCACCCATTCCGTTTCCGCGCTGCTTTCCGGAGCCCTGCATGACCGCCCTGTCCCCCACCCTCGAACTCGCCTGCGACCTCATCCGTCGTCCCTCGGTCACCCCGGTCGACGAAGGCTGCCAGGACCTGATGATGCGCCGGCTGGAAGCCGCGGGCTTCCGCATCGAGCGCATGCGCATCGAGGAAGTGGAAAACTTCTGGGCCATTCGCGGCGGCGAAGGTCCGGTGCTCTGCTTCGCCGGCCACACGGACGTCGTCCCCACCGGCCCGGTGCAGGCCTGGCAGCACCAGCCGTTCGAAGCCCTGATCGACGAACAGGGCATGCTCTGCGGCCGTGGCGCGGCGGACATGAAGGGCAGCCTGGCGGCCATGGTCGTTGCGGTGGAGCGCTTCGTCGCCGAACACCCGCAGCACAAGGGCGCCATTGCCTTCCTCATCACCAGTGACGAAGAAGGCCCGGCCCATCACGGCACCAAGGCCGTGGTCGAGCGCCTGGCCGCCCGTGGCGAGCGCCTCGACTGGTGCATCGTCGGCGAACCCTCGAGCACCTCCCTGGTGGGCGATGTGGTGAAGAACGGCCGCCGTGGTTCCCTCGGCTGCAAGCTCACCGTGCGTGGCGTACAAGGCCACGTGGCCTACCCGCACCTGGCGAAGAACCCGATCCACCTGGCCGCACCGGCCCTGGCGGAGCTCGCCGCCGAGCATTGGGACAACGGCAACGCCTTCTTCCCACCCACCAGCTTCCAGGTGTCCAACGTCAATTCCGGCACCGGCGCCACCAACGTGATCCCCGGCGAACTGGTCGCCGTATTCAACTTCCGCTTTTCCACCGAATCCACGGTGGAAGGCCTGCAGCGCCGGGTCGAGGCCATCCTCGACAAGCACGGCCTGGATTACCACCTGGAATGGGCACTGTCGGGCCTGCCCTTCCTCACCCAGCCGGGTGAGCTGCTGGACGCCGTTTCCGCCAGCATCAAGGCCATCACCGGCCGCGACACCACCCCGTCCACCAGCGGCGGCACGTCCGATGGCCGCTTCATCGCCACCATGGGCACCCAGGTGGTCGAGCTGGGTCCGGTGAACGCCACCATCCACCAGGTGAACGAGCGCGTGCTGGCCAGCGACCTCGACCTGCTGACCGACATCTACCAGCAGACCCTGGTCCGCCTGCTCGCCCAATGAAACTCATCTGCCCCCTCTGCCAGGGCCCGCTGAGCGCCCGCGACCAGGGCCTGGTGTGCCCGGCCAACCACAGCTTCGACCGCGCGCGCCAGGGCTACTACAACCTGCTGCCGGTGCAGCACAAGAAGAGCCGCGATCCGGGCGACAACGCCACCATGGTCGAGGCCCGCCGGCGCTTCCTCGACGGTGGGCATTACGCCCCGCTCGCCGCGCGCTTGGCCGCCCTCGCCGCCGAGCGCGATCCGGAGCGCTGGCTGGATATCGGCTGCGGCGAAGGCTATTACACCGGCCAACTGGCCATGGCGTTACCGGCTACCGATGGCTATGCCCTGGATATTTCACGCGAGGCGGTAAAGCGCGCCTGCCGTCGTGCAGGACAACTGCACTGGCTGGTGGCGAGCATGGCGCGAGTGCCCCTGGAAGATGCCAGCTGCGATCTGCTGGCCAGCGTCTTCAGCCCCCTGGACTGGCAGGAAGCGCTGCGCCTGCTGACGCCCGGCGGTGGCCTGCTGCGCATGGGGCCAACCCGCGAACACCTGCTGGAACTGCGCGAAAAGCTCTATGACGAAGTCCGCGACTACGACGACCAGAAGCACCTGGCGCAGATTCCGGCGGGCATGCGCCTGGCCCACAGCGAGACCCTGAGCTATCGCCTGCACCTGGCCGATGCCGAGGCCCGCACCGACCTCCTGGCCATGACCCCGCACGGCTGGCGCGCCAACGCCGAGCGTCGCGCGGCGGTGATCGCCGAAGCCTTCGAAGTGACGGTGTCCATTCGCTACGATTGGATCGAGAAAATCTAGAGAGCCCTCACCATGCGCCAACCCGATATCGAGATCTACCTCAAGGACGCCGACCAGGAAGCGGTCACCGCCTGGCTCAACGAGGCGCTCGGTCCCTGCACCCCCTGGCAGCAGAAGGGGCAGACGCTCAAGTGCCTGGCCGGTGACATTCCCGTCACCTGGCTGCCCAGGGCCGTGGGCAAGTGGCACAGCCTCTACCTGGAGAGCGACGCCACGCCCTGGGAGGACGATCTGGGTTGTGCCCGCGCGGCCTTCGCGGCCCTCGGAGTGGAAATCCGCTGCGCACCAGGTGGCTGGCAGGAAGCGCAGGGCGAAGAGGACGCCGACCGCTGGATCAAGGTGAACGCGGAAGGCGAGCAGGAAATCATCTGGCGCACCGACTGACGGGGCCTGCGCCCCTGGCGATGATCACGCGGATGCGGGAATCGCAGAAAGCAAAAGGCCCGTCACTGACGGGCCTTTTGTTTTTGAGTCTCAGACCTTGGCGACGTCTTCCGCTTGCAGGCCCTTCTGGCCCTGGATCACGGAAAACTCCACTTTCTGGCCTTCCAGCAGAGAGCGGTGGCCCTCGCCGCGGATAGCGCGGTAGTGAACGAATACGTCAGGACCGCTTTCGCGCTGAATGAAACCATAGCCCTTGGCGTCATTGAACCACTTGACGGTTCCGATCTCACGATCAGCCATTACTGCTCTCTCCAACTCGCAATTTTGTTGTTTACCCCCTTTGCTGGGGGTTTCGACGGTGCGGCAAAGACGTTCTTCTTGTTATATCCAACCCCGGCCGAATCAAGCTTGGAGCGGGTATTTCGAATAGCGTTCTTTTTATGACCGCGACCGGAGTATACGACAAGAGTTCGTACTGAAAAGCACTTTTTTATGACAGTACGGAATGGCCGGCCCACGCGGGCTGGACGCCCTTTTTTGGCTCTTCGGAGGTACAAAATCGGGCATAAGGATAGGCGGGAATGGACTGGCCTTTGTCCGATATCCCGCCTTCCCGCAACAGCGTGCGCTACTTCCCGGCGAGCACGTCCTCGAGTTTCCTGGCCAGTGCCTGATACTGGAACGGCTCGAGCCGATAGGCCCAGTCCAGCTTGCCCGGCACCAGCTCGTCAGCGAGCCGGTCCTTGCCCTTGAGCACCAACCAGGGCTGTCCACCCTGCTCGTAGACCTCGCCGCGCAACTCGCCGCCGTCGAAGGTGGCGAGGCTGAAGGTCAGTATCGGCTTGCCCTTGAACTGCACCTGCGCCAGGGGCGCGTTATCGGCGAACTCCAGGCTGGCGAAGAGGGTCGCCATGCCGTTGGCGGCGGCTTCATAGGCCAATCTCCGCCCCTTGGGCAGCTGCTTGAGCTTGAGGTTGGGCTCCTCCGCCGAATCCCGGTAGACGGTCAGCTGGCTGCCATTGGGATAGGCCACCTCCACCTGCCGAACGCTGGCAAAGGGGATCTCGGCTACCCGGCGATCCAGCCAGTTGAGCTCGGTGGCCGGCATGGGCAGCGGCTGATCGATCAGCCAGACCTGGTTGTCGCCGTACAGGCGCACCAGTTGGCCCTTGCCCTGCTGCGCCGGCTTGCCCACCAGCAGCTCCAGCGGTGGTTCGCTACCACGCTCCAGCTTGATGCGCGCCCCCTGCTCCTCGTCATTGCCCTTGTCGGCCAGGCCGACCCGACCGTGCAGTTCTGGATTCGCGGTCTTGGCCTCTACCTTGTGCGCCTCGGCCAGTGCACGCAGCAGCGTCGCCACCGACTGGCCGGCGGCCGGGTAGTCGGCCTTGGCCGGCAGCACCCAGAGTTCGCCCTTGCGCTCCAGGCGCAGCGCCGGCTGGCCGGGGCGCCGTACGTCCAGTGCGGTAACGCCGGCCAGCCTGCCCTGCAGGCCGGGCAGCAGCGGCTCGCGGACGACTGCCGAGGGTTGCGGCCGCGAGCCGCCCTGCTGGATGTAGTAGGCGGTACCCAGCCCGAGTGCGAGCAAGGCGAGGATGATCAGACCTTTGCGTCCCATGGTCGCTTCCTCAGGCCTGGCGCCGGCGGCGCCAGAGCCACAGGACCAGTACGCCCAGAGTCAGCACCAGCGGCACCAGGGCGATATTGATGAATTTCAGGGTGCGGCCCAGGTCCTCGATGCTGGCGTTGAGCTGGAAGCGCACTTCGCGCAGTTCCTTGCGGATGCGTAGCTTCTCCTGGACGAACTGCTGCAGCGCGGCCTGCTGTTCCGGCGTCAGTTCCAGGGCTTTGGCCGGGTCTTCGCTCTGCTGCAGCGCTGCCAGCTTCTGCTCGGTGTCGGTCAGGCGCTGCTGGAGTAGCTGTTCCTGCTCGCGGAACTTCACCTCGGCGTCGCGCTGGAGCTTCTCCACCACCTCGAAGGGGCGGCTGAAGCGGCCACGGGATCGGACACTGATCAGGGCATCGGAGCCGGCCAGATTGTCCAGGGCGTTGATGGCGAAGCCGGCGTTGTCGGCCCAAGGCTGCGGCACGCGCTGGCCGAAGAAGTCCTGCACCTGCACCCACATGCGGTCGCTCAGCATGTCGGTGTCGGCGACGGCTATCACGTTGATGCTCTCCGCTGACTTGAGACCGTCCTTGCGGCCCTCGATGCCATCGGGAAAGGCCGATTGCGCCGGACCACTGATGCGCGCAGCGACCGCATAGCGCGTACCGGTGGGCTTGAGCTCACGAATCAGCTCCTCGGGATCGGCAAGCATGCCAAAGCGCTGCACGTCGAAGGGCATGGCGTACTCGGAACTCTGGATCAGCGGCACGAAGTGGGTCCTGGCGCCTTCCAGCGGCTTGAGGATACCGGCGGTAGCCAGGGTGATATTCTCCAGGCCGGCGGTGCTCACATCATTCTGGTCGAGGTTGCCCTGGGGCAGGTTGAGCCAGGCCGCGTGGCGCGCTGGCGGCTTATCCTGGCCCATGCTCACCGACATGGCATTGGCGCCATCGCCCAGCACCTTGCCCGGCAGCAATTGCAGGCCCCAGGCCTTGAACAGGGAGTCCAGGTCGGAGGACCTGTCACCACCCGGCTCGCCGGGCATTTCCATGCCGCTGTCGGCTTCGCTCCAGGGGTCGACGAAAGCCAGCAGCTTGCCGCCGCGCAGGACGAACTGGTCGATGGCGTACTGGGTCTGCTGCGACAGGTTTTTCGGATGGACCAGCAGCAGCACCGAGACCTTTTCGGGAATCTGGTCGATATCGCCCTTCAGGCTCTCGATCTGGAACAGCTGGCGGATTTCCTCCATGACCATCCAGGGCGGCGTCGGCTGCCGGCTGGCCATGTCGAACCCGCCATTGAGCTGCAGCCCGGAGAGCACGCCCACCACCGGCCGCTCCGGCTTGGCCAGGCTCTGCACCAGGCGGCTGACCTCGTACTCGAGGAACTCCTCCTGGTCCAGCGGGAAGAACGGGATGATCTGGGTGTCGTCGACACTGTTGGTGCCGGCCAGGCCGAAGTAGACCTGGGCGCCGCCCTGCTCCAGCGGGATCGCCTGCAGGCCGAACTCGGCGGCCTTGTCCTCGTCTTCGGAGAAGGGCTCGGGATCGACGATCTGCAGCTTGATCTTGCCGCTGGCGGCGCGCTCGTAGGCCTTCAGCATCTCTTCCACACGCCGCGCGTAGTTGCGCAATACCACCAGGTCCTTGGCAGACTTGTCGGAGTAGAAGAAGTAGAGGTTGATGGGCTCGTCGATCTCGCCGAGGATTTTCTTCGTCCCACCGGAGATGGTGTAGAGCTTCTGCTCGGTGAGGTCGACCCGGGCGTTGGTCAGGGTCAGTCCGGCGAGCATGTTGAACGCCAGGAATGCCAGGGCGATGAGCAGCAGCCCGGCACCGGAATACATCAGTCTTTTCATCTTCAGTCGGCCTTCTTCAGATCGACCACCACGGCGGTGGCGGCCAGCCAGGCGGCGATCAGGGTGACGAAATAGAGCAGGTCACGCAGGTCGATCACACCCTTGCTGATGGCATCGAAACGGGTCAGGAAGCTCAGCGACGCCACGGCGTCCAGCAGCCATTGCGGGGCCCAGGCGCTGAAGGCGTCCAGTACCAGCGGGAAACCGCTGACGATGAACAGGAAGCACACGCTGACGGCGAGGATGAAGGCGATCACCTGGTTCTTGGCCAATGCCGACATGCACGAACCTATGGCGAGGAAAGCCCCCGCCAACAGCCAGCTGCCGATGTAGCCGGTGATGATGGCACCGTTGTCCGGCTCGCCCAGGTAGTTGACCGTAAGCACCATGGGAAAGGTCAGCAGCAGCGCCAGCCCGGCGAAGGCCCAGGCGGCGAGGAACTTGCCCGTGACCGCCTCGAAACGGGTGATGGGCAGGGTCATCAGCAGCTCGATGGAGCCGGACTTGCGCTCTTCGGCCCAGAGGCGCATGGCGATGGCCGGCACCAGGAAGAGGTAGAGCCAGGGATGGAAGTTGAAGAAGGGGGCCAGGCTGGCCTGGCCGCTTTCATAGAAGCCGCCCAGGTAGAAGGTGAACACCCCGGATAGCACCAGGAAGATCACGATGAACACATAGGCCAGCGGAGTGGCGAAGTAGCTCGCCAGCTCGCGTTTGAAAATCACCGGCAACTGCCTCATGCCGCTTCTCCCCGGGTCAGTCGGCGGAATACTTCATCGAGTCGGCCGCGCTCCACGTCCAGCTCCTTCACTTTCCAGCCGCGGGCGTGGATCAACTGGTTCACCTGCGGGAAGATCACCTCACCCGGCTTGGCGAGGATGGTCAGGCCACCCTGAATGCCGTTCTCCTCGATGCCGGCAACGCCCGGCAGCACCGCCAGGGCCAGCATGTCCAGCGGCTCGTCCGCCACCAGGGTCACCGCCTGGTGATAGCGCGAGCGGCTTTCCAGCTCGAAGGGCGTGCCGTCGGCCACCACCTTGCCGGAGGCGATCACCAGGGCGCGGGTGCAGACCGCCGTCACCTCTTCGAGGATGTGGGTGGAGATGATCACGATCTTGTCGCGGGCCAGGCTCTGGATCAGCTGGCGTACCTGATGCTTCTGGTTCGGGTCGAGGCCGTCGGTGGGCTCGTCGAGGATCAGCACACGGGGATCGTGCAGGATCGCCTGAGCCAGGCCGACCCGGCGCTTGAAGCCCTTGGAAAGCGTCTCGATGGACTGGCCGAGGACATGCTCCAGTTCCACCTGCGCCACCGCGTGGGACACCCGCTGTTTCTTCTCGGCGCCGCGAAAGCCACGGACCTCGGCAATGAACTCGAGGAAGCTGCGAACCGTCATGTCGCCGTAGCAGGGTGCGCCCTCCGGCAGGTAGCCGATCTCCCGCTGGGCCTTGAGGGTCTGGGTCTGGATGTCGAAACCGAAAATGCTCGCGCTGCCAGAAGTCGGCGCGAGGAAGCCGGTGAGCATCTTCATGGTGGTGGATTTGCCCGCGCCGTTGGGGCCGAGGAACCCCAGCACCTCCCCGGGTGCGACACGGAAGGACAGGTTGTCCACGGCTGTGTGCTGCGCAAAGCGCTTGGTCAGATTGGTTATCTCGATCATGGCCTTAGTTCCGAAGGGAACAGCCCCTGGCCATGCTGGCCACCGGGGCCTTGCAAAATGCTGGCGGACTATAAGGAGTCATCCGACGGCATTGCAATACGGCCAATTGTGCGACTGGTTGCAGGATAAATCGCGCAAATGTGACAGCCCGAGCCTTTTTGCGACCCGGAAGCGAATGCGGCAAACTAGCCGCCCCGAGCAATCGCTCGTTCCACAGCCTTGCCGCACCATGACCCGCTCCCCCCTTCGCCGCCTTGCCTTCGGCACCCTGCGCCGCCTGCTCTATCTGTGGGTACGTTCGGAAACCATCAACCAGTCCGCCCTCACCCTCAAGCTCGACCGCAGCAAGCCGGTGTTCTACGTGCTGCAGCAACCGTCGGCCAGCGACCTGGCGGTGGTCGACCGGGAATGCACCAAAGCCGCCCTGCCGCGCCCGGTGCTTCCCGTGGCGGTGGGCGACCTGCTGGAGCCGGCCGCCTTCTTCTACCTGACGCCGGAGCCCGGCTGGCTGGGTGGCCAGGACAAGCGCGGCGCATCGCCCACCCTGGTGCGGGTATTGAACGCCCTCCAGCAGCACGCGGTGGAGGACGCGCAAATCATCCCGGTGACGGTGTTCTGGGGCCAGTCGCCCGATCGCGAGACCAGTCCCTGGAAACTGCTGTTCGCCGACAGTTGGGCGGTGACCGGTCGCCTGCGCAAGCTGGTCAGCATCCTGATCCTCGGGCGCAAGACCCGCGTGCAGTTTTCCGCCCCCATCCATCTGCGTGCACTGGTGGAACAGGACAAGGGGCCGGAACGCACCCTGCGCATGGTCAACCGCATCCTGCGGGTGCACTTCCGCAACCAGAAGACCGCGGTCATAGGCCCCGACCTGTCCCACCGCCGCAATCTGGTGAAAGGGCTGGTACGCGGCCCGCTGGTGCGCCAGGCCATAGCCGAGGAAGCCGAGCGCGAAAAGGTCAGCCTGGCCACGGCCGAGGCCCAGGCGCTGAAGTACGGCAACGAGATCGCCTCCGACTATGCCTACACCGCCATCCGTTTCCTCGAAGTGGTGTTGTCCTGGTTCTGGAACAAGCTCTATGAAGGCATCAAGGTCAACCATATCGAGGGCGTGCAGGAGATCGTCCATGGTCACGAGGTCATCTACGTGCCCTGCCACCGCAGCCATATCGACTACCTGCTGCTGTCCTACCTGCTGTTTCGCAATGGCCTGACGCCGCCGCACATCGCTGCCGGCATCAACCTCAACATGCCGGTGATCGGCGGTCTGCTGCGCCGTGGCGGCGCATTCTTCATGCGCCGCACCTTCAAGGGCAATCCGCTCTACACGGCGGTGTTCAACGAATACCTGCACACCCTGTTCAGCCGCGGTTTCCCGGTGGAGTACTTCGTCGAGGGTGGCCGCTCGCGCACCGGGCGCATGCTCCATCCGAAAACCGGCATGCTCGCCATCACCCTGCGCAGCTTCCTGCGCTCCTCGCGCCTGCCCATCGTCTTCGTGCCGGTGTACATCGGCTACGAGCGCGTGCTGGAAGGCCGCACCTACCTGGGCGAACTGCGCGGGGCGAGCAAGAAGAAGGAATCAATCTTCGACCTGTTCAAGGTCATCGGTGCCCTGAAGCTGCGCTTCGGCCAGGTGGCGGTGAACTTCGGCGAACCGATCAAGCTGGCCGAGTTCCTCGACCAACAGCAGCCGGAGTGGCGCGCCGAGGATCTGGGCCCGCAATTCCGCCCGGCCTGGCTCAACGACGCCACCAACCGGCTGGCCGTACGCATCGCCCGCCACCTCAACGACGCGGCGGCGATCAACCCGGTCAACCTGGTGGCCCTGGCGCTGCTTTCCACCAGCCGCCTCGCCCTGGACGAGCGCGCCCTGACCCGCGTGCTCGACCTCTACCTGGCCCTGCTCCGCGCCGTGCCCTACTCGCCCCACGCCACCCTGCCGGAAGGCGATGGCCAGGCACTGATCCAGTACGTGCAGAGCATGGGCCTGCTGGCCGAGCAGAAGGACGCCCTGGGCAAGATCCTCTTCCTGGACGAGCAGAACGCCGTCCTCATGACCTACTACCGCAACAACGTGCTCCATGTGTTCGCCCTGCCGGCCCTGCTGGCCTGCTTCTTCCAGAGCAGCTCGCGGATGAGCCGGGCGCAGATCCTGCGATATACCCGCGCGCTCTACCCGTACCTGCAGGCCGAGCTGTTCATCCGCTGGGACGCCAGCGAGCTGGAGGGCGTGGTCGATCAGTGGCTGGCCGCCTTCGTCGAGCAGGACCTGCTGAAGGTGGAGGGCGACGTCTACCTGCGCCCGGCGCCCAGCTCGCGGCAATTCGTATTGCTGACCCTGCTGGCCCGCGCCATCGTCCAGACCCTGCAGCGCTTCTACATGGCCATCGCCCTGCTGCTCAACGCCGGGCAGCACCAGCTGAGCGCGGAAGAGCTGGAAGACCTTTGCACCGTGATGGCCCAGCGCCTGTCGATCCTCCATGGCCTGAACGCCCCGGAGTTCTTCGACAAGAGCCTGTTCCGCCACTTCATCCAGACCTTGCTGGACCTGCGCGTGCTGCGCCGCAACGAAACCGGCAAGCTCGGCTACCACGAGCTGCTCGGCGAGTTGGCCGAAGGCGCGGCCAAACGCGTGCTGCCTGCGGAAATCCGCCTGTCCATCCGTCAGGTGGCCTTCGACCGCCAGGCCGAGGCCGAACCGGAAAACCCGGTGGAGGCCGGCTGAGCCATCCCCCGCCAGGCCCCGACGGGCCTGGCGTCTCCCTCCTCCCCTTTCAAGACCGTTCCCACAAAACTACCGGACAACTCCCGACAGGTTTGCCCCGGCCCCCTCCGTACCATTCGCCGTTGCACTGCCTCGGTCATCCGAGCGCACTTCTGCCCCGAACACGGAAGACCCATCCATGCTGCTGAGAACCATCACTGTCGAGAACGAAGCCCGGGAAGCGGTCAACGCCGTTGTCCTGTGCAGCTTTGCCATCCCCCGCATCGACCGCAATATCCTCGTCTACACCCTCAACGAAGACGGTCGCCACGGCACCTCCAAGGTGTACGTCGCCAGCGCGGTTCCCCATGAGGCCGGCTACCGGCTCGAGCGGCTGGAGTCGAGGCAGGCCTGGCAGTACGCGGTGCAGGTGCTGAAACAGATCACCAAAGGGGACGAACAGTGAGCGGATCGGAAAAGCTGGACTTCCACTTCATCGATCTCAAGGGCGAGATCACCGGCCAGGGCGAGAAGCCTGCCGCGGCCAGCGACCACCACAACCTGTCGATCAACAGGGCCTCGGTGAACAAGCTGATCGCCACCCGTGAAAGCAAGAATACCGGCGCCCCCCTGCCCGCCGCCCTGTCACTGCCGGCGGACGACCCCGCAACGAGGGAGGAAGCGCTCCCCCCGAGCGACGACCAGGCTTGCGCCATGGAGTCCAGCGAGCCCACGTCCCCTGACCTGAAAGCCCTGGCCGCCGAAATCGGAGAGGCCACCCGCGAGCAGGAGGCAGGCGACGTTTCGCAACGGCACGAGGCCGAGTCGGCCAACGGAGCGGAGGAAGCGCCGGCGGTAACCGTCGCCGAGAAGCAGGCGCAAACCTGGCAGGGGCCGCACACCTTCATCAGTGGCCTGGCCCTGGGCGCGGACTTCAGCCTGCCGTCGTCGCCGAACGTGGAAACCCTGGAAGCCAGGGTGCCCGAGCCCGCACAGGGCATCCCGGAAGAAGCCACTGAGGCGATCGCGGTGGATGCCGGCAACCATGAAGCAGCCCCTGCAACGGAATCCGCAAGCGAGGTCCAACCGGACCCCGTGGACGTCTTGAAGCTGAGCGCCCTCACCCGTGCAGCGGGGCCTGAGCCCCAGGCAGCCGAGGTAGTGCCAGTGCCGGAATTCGCGGAAGGCCCCGAGGCAGAGCAGCAGCACCTGCCGCAACCTTCCCTCGGCCCCTCCCTCGCCAGTGATACCGACAATGTCCTGAACGACGTGCAGAGCACCCTCAACTCCCTGGCCGACATGGCCACGGGGCTGACCCAGCAGAAACTGGAAGCGGTGAAACAGCAGGAAAGCCTGGACCAGCGCAAGTTGCAGCTCCACGAGAGGGAACGGGTGCTGGCCGACAAGGAAGAACAACTGCGCCTGCTGGAAGCCCGCCTGACCCGCGAAGTCTCCAACCTCGAGCGCAATGCCGAAGACAATGCCCGCGCCCTGGCCGAGCGCAGCGCCGCTCTCAAGGCCCTGGCCGAGAGCGTCGAGGCCCGCGACCGCAGCACCGCCAAGTTCGCCGAGACCCTGCGCCTGGAGAAGCAGCGCAACGACGAGTTGACCGAGACCCTGGCCTGCCGCGCCGAGGCCCTGGATGAGCGCGACGCCGCTCTGAACCGCAAGGACGAGGAACTGGCGGAAAAACTCAAGCAGCTGATCGGCGCCAAGGATCGTTTCCGCGCCCTGGTCAAGACGTTCAACGAGACGGTGCAGTTCAACAACACCCTCAACGCCATCTCCAGCACCACGCTGGACGACACGGCGCGCTGACCCCACGCGCGCCCCATACCGGGGCGCGGTCTTTTACCGCCTTGCTTGACCTGGCGCCAGGCTTTCAAAGAGCCCGGCTTCTATAGTGGGGCTGATCACCCCATCACGAGTCCGAGGTCCCGATGAAGGCCCTGCCCCTGATCCTCTCCAGCAGCCTGCTCGCCGCCTGCGCCAGCCAACCTGCAAACGAAATCCGCCCCCTGGAAGGCGAAGTCTTCTACCTGCAGCGCATCGCCCTGCCGCCCTCGGCCACGCTCAGCGTCAGCCTTCAGGACGTGTCCCTGGCCGACGCCCCGGCCGTGGAACTGGCCCGTCAGCAAGGCCCGGTCAAGGGGCAGATACCGCTGACCTTCCGCCTCGACTATGACCCGGCCAAGGTGCGACCGAACCACAGCTACTCGGTGAGTGCCCGCATCGAACTGGACGGCAAGTTGATGTTCATCAGCACCGAGCGGCACTCGGTTAAACTCGACGGCTCCGACCCGCAGCCGCTGCGTATCAGGGTCGATCCCGTTCGCTAGACGAACTCCACCGCAACAAGGATGCCGCCATGCTTCGAATCACCGCCCTCTTTGCCGGCCTCGCCCTGTCCGCCAGCGCCTTCGCCCTGTCCATCGCCGACCTCAGCCAGCAGGACGCCAGCGGTGGCCTGAAGGACGCCCTGACCCAGGGCGCCAAGGTTGCCGTGCAGCAACTCGGCAAACCCGGCGGCTTCAATGACAACCCGCAAGTGCGCATCGAACTGCCGGGCAAACTCGGCAAGGCGGCCAAGACCATGAAGATGATGGGCATGGGTGCCCAGGTCGAACAGCTGGAAACCACCATGAACGCAGCGGCCGAGGCCGCCGTGCCCCAGGCCCAGGCACTGCTGGTGGATGCGGTGAAGAAAATGACGGTGCAGGACGCCAAGGGCATCCTCGCCGGTCCGGACGACGCCGCCACCCAGTACCTGAACAAGAGCAGCCGTGAGCAGTTGCGCGCGAAGTTCCTGCCTATCGTCAAGCAGGCCACTGACAAGGTGGGCCTGGCGCAGCAGTACAACAGCTTCGCCGGCCAGGCCGCCAGCTTCGGCGTGGTGGATGCCAAGAGCGCCAATATCGAGAACTACGTGACCGAGGAAGCCCTCGACGGCCTGTTCAAGCTGATCGCCGAGCAGGAAGCCAACATCCGCCAGAACCCGGCGGGTGCGGCCACCGGTCTGGCGAAGAAGGTGTTCGGGGCGCTTTGAGGGGCGCCCGTTGTAAAAGGCCCGGCTTGATGCCGGGCTTTTTTGTGAGAACTGGCCTCGGATTGGCAAGATTGTGTGATGGCGCTCGATTGGCTTCGCACGGCTGGCGGCCTCCCTCACCCCCGGCCCCTCTCCCAGAGGTAGAGGGGTGACTCGCGCCTGCAATGGACAAACAAACCTGAAGCAACCAGCGGCCTGAAATGAAACAGAAGAGGTGAGGCAAGGACCCCGCCCCGTCAGGAGGCAGAGTGAAATCGCTGTGAAACGAAGTGCAGCGGAGTAACAGCCGCAGGCTGGCCCGAAGGGCGAGCGTAGCGAGTCAAGGGGATGAGCGGCATGGATGCCGCGAGAGGCGCGCAGGGCCATGGATGGCCCTTCGCGCCGTGCCCCTGGAACAGCGATTGAGCGAGGGAACCCGGCGAAGCCGGGCCGGATGTAGGGGCAAGCGTTTTGCTTCCTTTTGGGCGACTGCAAAAGGGAGTCGCCCGGGAGGGCGAAACAGAGACTTAAAGCCCACTCGACAAGGAACTGGACTAACGAACAAGAAGCCCTCTCACACCGGATTGCCAATCCGTTATGCCCTCACCTCTCCACAATCTCCACCCACCTATCCCCCAACGCCTCATCCAGCCCCTGGTGAAACCACCTCAGCGCCTGCTCGAAACGCCCATGCCAGAGCAGGTCGCTGGCACCGGCCTGAATCCCCACCTGCACCCGCGCGGCCATGGCGAAATCCTCCTCCAGGGCCGAATAGAGGATCTCGTTGTTCTTCTCGAAATAGCGCAGCGCTTTCTCCGTGGCCGGCTCCTCCGGCAACAGGGTATGACCGAGCACGCGGGTGGCCAGCGGACCATCGGGAAACACGGTGGAAAAGTCGATATGGTCCGGCTCCACCAGCACCAGGGTATTGGGCCAGAGGAAGTACAGCAGGTTGCCGTGGCGGCGCAGGTTCCAGTCGCGCTCGGGCTGGTCGAGGACTTCCCGCAGGTTGCGCTTCACGTAGTAGTTGCGGATATGCCGGCCGAAGCGCTCGAACAGGCCCAGGTTGGGCCAGAACAGGTGGTCGATGGTGGCCTGGTGGGCGCGGGCCACATGGTAGTTTTCCAGGAAGGTGTCGATAGTCAGCTTCCAGTTCACCGGCCGACGAATGTCCTGGGGATCGAAGACCACGTGGTCGTCCAGGGCGAAGCTGTCGAAGTCGGCGAGGATCTGCTCGCCGAAGAAGGCCTCCATGTCCAATGCAGGCCCGGGCGAGTGGCGCGCCCAGACGGCGCCGAAGCGCTCGGCCACGGGCACCTCGGTAAGGTTCAGGCAGGCCCGGTCAATGCCCTCGAATCCATAGCCATGGGGAATGCCGCGCAACTGCCCATCCGGGTTGTAGGCCCAGGCGTGGTAAGGACAGACGAACACCCGGTTGCGCCCGCTGGCCTCGGCCACCAGTTGGGTGCCCCGGTGTTTGCAGGCATTGAGGAAGCCCCGCAGCCGGCCCTGCTCATCACGGGTCAGCAGCAGCGGCGACAGCAGGTCACGGGTGATGAAATGGCCCGGGGAGATTTCGCCGGAGCGCGCCACCAGCAGCGGTTCGCGACGCAGTACTTCATCCCGTTCGCGGCGGTAGCGGGGCTCGTTGAGGTAGGCCTCCACCGGCAAGGAGGAAGGCGTCTCGACGCAATCAGAAACGCCCCGCTCCACCAGGGCCAGGGTTCGCTTGAGCAATTCCACCTGGGTCGCGTGCTGCATGGTCACCTCTTGTTTTTCTGCCGTTCGGTGATGCGTGCGGCCAGTCTCCGTCCGGACGCGGACAGTGCCAAGGGGACTGGAGGAAGTGGCTTAGTGATTGGCGGAAACGACCGGAACGGCCATGAAAAAGGCCCCCGAAGGGGCCTTTTTTTTATCAGTGGCTGGGCTGGACGTCCGGCGCCACCACCGTTCGGGGCAGCTCCGCTTCCGCCGGCTTGACCCGGAACCAGGCGGCGTAGAGCGCCGGCAGGAACAGCAGGGTCAGGGCGGTGGCGACTATCAGGCCGCCCATGATGGCCACGGCCATGGGGCCGAAGAACACGCTGCGCGACAGCGGGATCATCGCCAGCACCGCCGCCAGGGCGGTGAGCACTATGGGGCGGAAGCGCCGCACCGTGGCTTCGATGATGGCGTGCCAGCGATCCAGGCCGGCGGCGATGTCCTGCTCGATCTGGTCCACCAGGATCACCGAGTTGCGCATGATCATCCCCGCCAGGGCGATGGTGCCGAGCATCGCGACGAAGCCGAAAGGCTGACGGAATACCAGCAGGAACAGGGTCACGCCGATCAGCCCCAGGGGCGCGGTGAGGAACACCATGGCCGAGCGCGAGAAGCTCCTGAGCTGCAGCATCAGCAGGGTCAGCACCACCACCACGAACAGTGGCATGCCGGCGTTCACCGACTTCTGCCCACGGGCCGAGTCTTCCACGGTGCCGCCCACTTCGAGCAGGTAGCCATCCGGCAACTCGGCGCGGATCGGGTCCAGGCTCGGCGAGATTTCCTTGACCAGGCTGGCCGGCAACGACTTGTCGTAGATGTCGGCGCGCACGGTGACGGTGGGCAGGCGGTTGCGATGCCAGATGATGCCTTCCTCGAAGCCGTACTCCAGGGTGGCGATCTGCGACAGCGGCACGCTGCGGCCGTTGTCCGTGGGCACCGCCAGGCTCGGCAGCAGGGCCAGCTCCTGGCGCTCGCGGATGGTGCCGCGCAGGAGGATCTCGATCAGCTCGTTGTCCTCGCGGTACTGGCTAACCGGCGCGCCGGTCAGCGAGCTCTGCAGGAAGCGCGACAGGTCGGCGGTGCTTACGCCCATGGCGCGGGCCCGGTCCTGGTCGATATTCAGCCGCACCACCTTGCTCGGCTCTTCCCAGTCCAGGTGCACGTTCACCACATGGGGGTTCTCGCGCACCTTGTCGGCCACCTTGCGGGCCAGGGCGCGGACTTCGTCTATGTGCTCGCCGGAGACGCGGAACTGCACCGGATAGCCCACCGGCGGGCCGTTCTCCAGGCGCGAGATGCGGCTGCGCAGGGTGGGGAAATCTTCATCCAGCACCCGGATCAGCCAGCTGCGGATCTCCTCGCGGGCCTCGATGGATTTGGCCAGCACCACGAACTGGGCGAAGCTGGCCGCCGGCAGTTGCTGGTCCAGCGGCAGGTAGAAGCGCGGCGAGCCGGTGCCGACATAGGCCACGTAGTTATCCACACCCGGGTGCTCGCGCAGCATCTGCTCCAGGCGCTTGACCTCGGCTTCGGTATTGGCCAGGGACGAGCCTTCGCCGAGCTTGAGGTCCACCATCAGTTCCAGGCGTCCGGAGGCCGGGAAGAACTGCTGGGGTACGAAGCGGAACAGCGCGATGGAGCCGATGAAAGCGACCAGGGTCAGCAGGATCACCGTCTTGCGCCGCCGCACGCACCACTCCACCACGCGACGGACGCGCTGGTAGAAGGGCGTCGAATAGGGGTCGTGGCCCTGGCCGCTGCCACCGTGCTTCTGCGCGTGGAGCCTGGCCAGGTCCGGCAGCAGGCGGTCGCCCAGGTAGGGCACGAACATCACCGCGGCGATCCAGGACACCACCAGGGCGATGGTCACCACCTGGAAGATCGAGCGGGTGTATTCGCCGGTGCCGGATTGCGCGGTGGCGATGGGCAGGAAGCCGGCGGCGGTGATCAGGGTGCCGGTGAGCATCGGGAAGGCCGTACTGCTCCAGGCGTAGCTGGCCGCCTTGAGGCGGTCGTAGCCCTGCTCCATCTTGATGGCCATCATCTCCACCGCGATGATCGCGTCGTCCACCAGCAGGCCCAGGGCCAGCACCAGGGCGCCGAGGGAAATCTTGTGCAGGCCGATGCCGAGGTAGTACATCAGGGCGAAGGTCATCGCCAGCACCAGCGGAATGGACAGCGCCACCACCAGTCCGGTGCGCAGGCCAAGGGAGAAGAAGCTCACCAGCAGCACGATAATCAAGGCTTCGGCGAGCACGCGAACGAACTCCCCTACCCCGGTCTTTACCGCCGCCGGCTGATCCGACACCTTGCGCAGCTGCATGCCGGCCGGCAGGTTCTCCTGCAGGCGGGCGAATTCGCTTTCCAGCGCCTGGCCGAGGACCAGGATGTCGCCGCCGGCCTTCATGGACACCGCCAGGCCTATCGCATCCTCGCCCATGAAACGCATGCGCGGCGCCGGCGGGTCGTTGAAGCCGCGGCGCACCTCGGCCACGTCACCAATGCGGAAGGTGCGGTCCCCCACGCGGATGGGGAAGTCGCGGATCTCCCTCACCGAATCGAAGCGGCCGGACACTCGCAGCTGCACACGGTCGCTTGGCGTTTCGAAGAAGCCGGCGGTGGCTACCGCGTTCTGTTCCTCCAGGGCCTGTTGCACCGCCGCGAGGGGCAGCCCCAGCGTGGCCAGCTTGGTGTTGGACAGTTCGATCCAGATCTTCTCGTCCTGCAGGCCCAGCAGCTCGACCTTGCCCACGTCCTTGACCCGCTGCAGCTGCAACTGGATGCGGTCGGCGTAGTCCTTGAGCACCGCGTAGTCGAACCCCTCGCCGGTCAGGGCGTAGATGTTGCCGAAGGTGGTGCCGAATTCGTCGTTGAAGAAAGGTCCCTGGATGCCCTGCGGCAAGGTATGGCGGATGTCGCCGATCTTCTTGCGCACCTGGTACCAGAGCTCGGGGATCTCGGCGGAACGCATCGAATCACGCGCCAGGAAGGTCACCTGGGATTCGCCGGGTCGCGAGAAGGAGACGATCCGGTCGTATTCGCCGGTCTCCATCAGTTTCTTCTCGATCCGTTCGGTGACCTGGCGGGCCACTTCCTCAGCGCTCGCCCCCGGCCAGTTGGTGCGGATCACCATGGCCTTGAAGGTGAAGGGCGGGTCTTCGCTCTGGCCCAGCTTGGTATAGGAAATGGCCCCGACAATGCCCAGCAGCAGCATGATGTAGAGGACGATCTGGCGGTTCTGCAGCGCCCAGGCGGAGAGGTTGAAGTTCACGGCGCCTTACTCCTTGGCCACCAGTTTCACCGAGCGGTTGGCTCGGTCCACCGGCCGCACCGGCTGCCCCTCGCGCAATACCTGGACGCCGGCGGCCACCACCCAGTCCTCCGGCTTCAGGCCTTCGAGGACCGGTACCCGGTCCTCGCCATAGGGGCCGACGCGTACCGGACGGCGCTGGAGGGTCGAATCCCTGGGATCAACCACCCAGACATAGGGTTGGCCAGCCTCGGCGGTCAGCGCCGAAAGCGGCACGGAAAGCGGCACTGCGCCGTTGTTGCGGATATATACGCGGGCGCTCTGGCCCAGCTCCGCCGGCGCCTTACCGTCGGCGAAGGCGACCCGCGCGGCGAAGGTACGCGACTGCGGGTCGGCCGCCGGCGCCAGCTCGCGGATGCGCGCCGGGAAGCGCTGGCCGGGCAGCGACCAGAGTTCCACCGCCACCTCCTGGCCGACCTTGAAGCGGTCGATGACATGCTCCGGCAGGCTGATCAGCACTTCACGCTCGCCGTCGGCGGCCAGGGTGAAGACAGTCTGGCCGGCGGCCACCACCTGGCCCACCTCGGCACGACGGCTGGCGATCACGCCATCCTGGGACGCCCGCAGCACGGTGTAGGCGGCCTGGTTGCTGGCGACATTGAACTCGGCCTTGATCTGCTTCACCCGCGCCTCGCCGGCGCGGTACTGGTTTTCCACGGTGTCGTACTGGGAGCGGCTGATCATCTGGCGCTCCAGCAGGGTGCGGTAGCGGTCGCGCTCGGCCTGCACCAGCTTGAGATTGGCCTCGGCAGCGGCGACCTGGGCACGGGTGGCTTCCAGTTGCAGGCGCACGTCCTGCGGGTCCAGCTCGGCCAGGGGCTGGTCCTTCTTCACCCGCGCGCCTATTTCCACCAGCCGTCGGGAGATCTTGCCGCCGATGCGGAAGGCCAGCTCCGGTTCGTAGCGCGCCCGCACCTCGCCCGGGAAGGTATCCACCGCATCCGCCGCCGGCTCCGGCTGCACCACCATGGCCGGACGTACCGCCTGCTGCACCGGTTCACCGTTGCCGCAGGCCGTGATCAGGAGGGAAAGGGACAGGGGCAGAACGAGGGGCAACGCATGGCGGAACATGATGAATGTCCTTTCGCGAAGAGCAGCTGGAATATTTATACTGCTGGGTATAGTAAAAATAGCAAACTCACCAGTCCAGTATTTAGATAGAAATGTCAGACAATTCATTTCCGACCAGCGGCCCGGGCCGCCCAAAAGATCCCGCGAAGCGCAAGGCGATTCTCGAAGCCGCCAAGAATCTCTTCCTGAGGAACGGCTACGACGGCAGCAGCATGGACGCCATCGCCGCCGAGGCCGGAGTGTCCAAACTGACCGTGTACAGCCACTTCACCGACAAGGAGACGCTGTTCTCCGCCGCGGTGAAGGCCAAGTGCGAGGAGCAGCTACCGGAACTGCTGTTCGAACTGCCGGCGGATGCCAGCATCGAGAGTGTGCTGCTGACCATCGGCCGCAGCTTCCATGAGTTGATCAACAGCCGCGAGTCGGTGGAGCTGCACCGCGTGATGGTGGCGGCGGCCAGCCAGAATCCGAAGCTGGCGCGGATGTTCTACGAGGCGGGACCACAGCAGGTGCTGCGGGAAATGACCGGACTGCTGACCCAGGCGAAGCAGGCCGGCAAGCTGCGCATCGAAGAGCCGGTGAACGCCGCCGAGCACTTCTTCTGCCTGATCAAGGGCGGACACAACTTCCGCCTGCTGATCGGCTACACCCCGCCACTGGGAGGCGAGGAAGCCGAGCGGCATGTGCGTGAGGTGGTGGAGCTGTTCGTCAGAGCCTATGCGCCTTGAAGACAGCCGGATGCCTGAATCCTGAAGCTGGACGCCAGGCTTCTAGCTTTTGGCTTCCAGCTTCTTCTTCGGATAGATGTCATAGCGGCTGGACTTGCCTTCCAGCGCAAAGCTCGGCTTGGCGCCGGCGATGATCGGCGCCTTGCGTGGGCGCTTGACCACGACCCGGTGGCTGGCCAGGGCCAGGGCGGCCTCCAGCAGCGCCGGGGCGTCCTGGTCGTCGCCCACCAGGGGACGGAACAGGCGCATCTCCTTCTTCACCAGGGCGCTCTTGTCGCGGTGCGGAAACATCGGGTCGAGGTAGATCACCTGGGGCGCCTCGCCCTGCCAACTGCGCATCAGCTCGATGGCATTGCCCTGCAGCAGGTGCATGCGCGCGGCGATGGCGGCCGTTTCCAGGTCCCGGGCAGCGCGGGCCAGGCCATCCTCCAACAATGCGGCGATCAGGGGCTGGCGCTCGATCAGGGTCATCTCGCAGCCCAGGGTGGCGAGCACGAAAGCGTCACGCCCCAGACCCGCGGTGGCGTCCAGCACCTGCGGGCGGATACCCGGCTGCACACCCACCGCCTTGGCGATCATCTGCCCGCTGCCACCGCCGAACTTCCGCCGGTGCGCGGCTGCGCCCTCGACGAAATCCACCCGCACCGGCCCGGGTGAGTCGAGGCCCAGCTGCAGCAACTGCAGGCCTTCGCTGCCCAGCTGCAGGGCGAAATCCGCCTCGCCCTCGCGCGCCAGCCCCAGGCGCGTGGCCCAGCCCTCCAGCGCCTCGGCGAATGCCGGCTCCAGTGCCTCGGCCCTCACCCTGACAGATTCTTCACTCATGAACGCACACGCCTGACCGGAAAAAACCCGCGCATTCTGCCAGAGCCGTCAGCCAGCGTCCCCTGGGCCCATGGGGAGATCACCGCCTTCGCGGCTCAAGTCCTGAACAGGTCGTTGATGCGGTCGAACGCAATGGCCTGCCCCATGGCCGCCAGGTCGCCCTGGCGCAGCGATTCGGCCGCATGGAAGAAGGCGCCGTAGGCGACCCGCGCCAGGGTGGAACCAACGCTCACCCGCTTGACCCCGAGCTCGGCCAGTTCGTCGAGTCCCAGCTTCAGGCTGGGCGAGCCCACCAGCACGTTCACCGGTCGCGGTGCCACCGCGTGCACCACTTCGCGAATCTGCTCCCGGGTGGTCAGTCCCGGCGCATACAGCACATCGGCTCCCGCCTCGGCGTAGGCCATCAGGCGGCGCAGGGTGTCATCCAGGTCGGGACGGCCATGGAGGTAGTTCTCCGCCCGCGCCGCCAGGGTGAAGGTGAAACCGAGGCTCCGGGCCGCTTCCACCGAGGCGCGAATGCGCTCCACCGCCAGCTCCAGGGGGTAGATGGGATCTGCCGCGCGGCCGCTGGCGTCTTCGATGGAGCCGCCCACCAGGCCGACACCGGCCGCCGCCCGGATGGTCGCCGCGCAATCCTCGGGGCGGTCGCCATAGCCATTCTCAAGGTCCGCAGCCACCGGCAGGGCCGTGGCTTCGACTATGGCGCGTGCATTGGCCAGGGCCTCGTCGCGGCTGACATTGCCCTCGGCGTCACGCCGACCCAGGGCGAAGGCCAGGCCGGCGCTGGTGGTGGCCAGGGCGGCGAACCCCAGATGCGCGAGCATCTTCGCCGAGCCAGCATCCCAGGGGTTCGGCAGGACGAACAGGCCAGGGGTGCGGTGCAGGGCGGCGAAGGCTTCACCGCGTTGTGCTTGGGAGGTCATGGCAGGCTCCGGAATCCATCGGCTGGGTCCGATAGCCTAGTCCAAGGTTCAGAGAAGGCCGAGTTGCTCGACTGGCGGCTGCGGCAAGGTCAGCTCCGGCAGCCCCGGCAGGCGCTCGCGCAGGCAGACGTGAAAGCGCAGGGCCTGGGCGGCGGCGAGGTGGTTGTCCGGCGTGTGCAGGAAGACGTTGGGCGACAGGCCCTGCTCGATCCAGCCTGCCACCTTGTCCAGCCAGGGTTCGAGGAAGGGCTGGTTGGCATCCAGGTCCGGCCCGCCGATGAAGCGTAGCTGCGGGCTGGCGCTGAACGCTGTGGGCCGCACCGGCACCCGCGGCTTCTTCGCTTGCGCGTGGAGCACCGCCGGGTCCCGCGAACGGCAGCTGAACAGCGCCCGCGAATCCAGGCAGATGCGCTCGACGCCGCGCTCGTGCAGCAGGCGGTTCAGTGCCCGTTCGGCATCGCCCTTGTCGAAGAAAGCCGGGTTGCGCACTTCCACCGCGATGGGCTGCTGGCTGAACTCGTCCAGCCAGCATGCCAGTTCGCCCAACCGGTTCGGCCCGAAGGCCGCCGGCAGCTGCAGCCAGAGCGGCGCCAGGCGGGACCCCAGGGGGGCGAGCAGTTGGAGGAAGTCCCGGGTGGCGGCGAACTGGTCGCGCAAGTCGCCTTCGTGGCTGATGTCCCGTGGCACCTTGGCGCAGAAGCGGAAATGCCCCGGCATGGTCTGGGCCCAGCGTTGCAGGGTGTCGGCCGATGGCCGCGCATAGAAGGTGGTATTGCCCTCCACCGCGTTGAATACCTGGCAGTAGTGGCCCAGGGTGTCCGCAGGACGCAGGTCGGCGGGGTAGAAGCTGCCGCGCCAGGCCAGCTCGTTCCAGGACGGGCAGCCCAGGTGGTAGGGCAACATCAGGCGTAGAGGTCGAGGCCGAGGACTTCGGGCGCGTCGGTTTCGACGGCGAAGCGGGCGGTGCTGCTGTAGCTGGCGATAGCCTGGGCGGCACGATTGCTGATGGTGCGCTGCTGCATCAGGTCCTGCGGCCGCACCGGCAGGCTGTCGCCCGGGGCGTTGCCGGCCTGGACGCGGCGGGCCTGGGCCGCCTGCTCATGGCCCTGGGTCGAGGCCGGCGTGGCTGGCTGCTCACGACGGACCTCTTCCTCGCGCTGGACTTCGCGAAAAGGCGTGGCCGCGCTGCCCTGGCGGGGGCTGCGCTCCAGCGGATAGGAAGAGGTGAAGCCATCGATGCGCATCGGTTACCGCTCGGCCATGCTGGCGTTTTGAGATGATCGCCCCTGAAATCTAGTCGCCCCGCTCCAGCTTGGCAATCCGAAGCATGGGGCGGATCGGCGCAATTCTACTGTGGCGCCTTGGGCGTGGCGACGTTGTCGCGCAGATACACCGGCTGCGCCTGGTCGGCGGGCAGGCCTTCGCCCCGCGCCCAGGCGAAACGGGCAAGGGTCAGCAGGTCCTCGGCATGGGGCAGCAGGTCCGGGCTCTGGCCGGTGACAGCGACGGGAATCCGCGGGGCGAAGGTGCCCCAGCCGGTGCCGGCGCCATACCATTCGCCGCTGGCGTCGCGCGGCAGCGCCGCGCGCTCCGGTGGCAGCACGGCTTCCACCCCGGCCAGGCGCATCTCGCCGGCTTCCAGCCGATAGCAGCCCCAGTAGACCTCATCCATGCGCGCATCGATGGCGGACGCGACCTGGTCGACGCCTTGTTCGCGGTGGGCACGCTGGGCCAGCACCGCCAGGTCGGACACCGGCAGTACCGGGCGATCCAGGGCGAAGGCCAGGCCCTGGACCACACCGATGGCGATACGCACGCCGGTGAAGGCCCCCGGACCACGGCCGAAGGCGATGGCGTCCACCGCCGCCAGCGGCACACCGGCCTCACCCAGCAGCGTCTGGATCATCGGCAGCAGGCGCTGGGCGTGCAGGCGCGGGATCACCTCGTAGTGGCTGAGCACCTTGCCATCATGCAGCAGGGCGACGGAGCAGGCTTCGGTGGCGGTATCCAGGGCCAGCAGAGTGGTCATCGAGAAGTCCAGGCGCAAGAAAAAAGGCGGGCATTATAAACGCCAACGGCCCGCAAGCGGGCCGTTGGTCAGATACGGGCTGCGACTCAGCTGAGGGCAGCCAGGACCTTGCCGGTGATTTCATCCACCGAACCCACGCCGGCGATGGCGCTGTACTTCGGGGTGCCTTCGGCGGCGGAGAGCTGCTGGTAGAAGTCCACCAGCGGCTTGGTCTGGGAGTGGTAGACGGCGAGACGCTTGCGTACGGTCTCTTCCTTGTCGTCATCGCGCTGGATCAGGTCTTCACCGGTCTCGTCGTCCTTGCCGGCGACCTTCGGCGGGTTGTGCTCGGTGTGGTAGACGCGGCCGGAAGCCGGGTGCACACGGCGACCGGCGATGCGGCTGACGATTTCCTCGTCGTCCACGGCGATTTCCACCACGTGGTCGATGCTCACGCCGGCTTCCTTCATGGCTTCAGCCTGAGGGATGGTGCGCGGGAAACCGTCGAAGAGGAAGCCATTGGCGCAGTCGGGCTGGGCGATGCGTTCCTTGACCAGGTTGATGATCAGCTCGTCGGAAACCAGGCCACCGGCATCCATCACGCTCTTGGCCTTCAGGCCCAGCTCGGTACCGGCCTTGACCGCTGCGCGCAGCATGTCGCCGGTGGAAATTTGCGGAATGCCGAACTTCTTGGTGATGAAGCCGGCTTGAGTACCTTTGCCGGCACCAGGGGCCCCCAGCAGAATCACGCGCATCGATGTGCTCCTCAAAGATTTTGTTTTCAGATTGGTCGGATTCGCCTCATGGGGCCAATCTCAGAATAGGGTTTTCGGCGTCGCTGACGGGCCAAAAGGACGTTCAAGATACACAGCGCCCCTATAGCGCACAAGACGCCGGAAGTTGGAGGAAAACCGGCCTCAACCGGTGTTCCTCAGCCCCGCCGCGATGCCCGCCACGCTCACCAGGAGGGCCTGTTCCAGAGGACCCTCGGCATGCTGTTCAGAGCGTCTGGAACGGGCCAGGAGCTCGGTCTGGAGCAGGTGCAGCGGGTCCAGGTAGGTGTTGCGCACACTGATGGCTTCACGGGTCTCCGGACTCTGCGCCAGGAGCTCGGACTGGCCGGTCAGGGCCAGTACCGAAGTGCTGGCCTGCGACAATAGGTCGCGTAACTGCGCACCCAGGGATTTCAGCTCCAGAGGCACCAGCCGATCGTCGTAGAGCGCGGCGATATCGCTGTCGGCCTTGGCCAGGACCATCTCCAGCATGTCGATGCGGGTGGCGAAGAATGGCCAGCGTTCTCGCATCCGCGCCAGCAGCGGGGTTTCGCCGCGCTGCCGGGCGTTGGCCAGGGCAGCCTCCCAACCCAGCCAGGCCGGCAGCATCAGGCGGGTCTGGGTCCAGGCGAAGATCCAGGGGATCGCCCGCAAGCTCTCCACCCCGCCCGCGCGGCGCTTGGCCGGGCGGCTGCCCAGGGGCAGCCGGCCCAGTTCCTGTTCCGGGGTGGCCTGGTGGAAGTACTCGACGAACTGCGGATGCTCGCGCACCACCGCGCGGTAGGCGGCCACGCCGTCGGCGGCCAGGCGATCCATGGCTGCGCGCCAGGCCGGCTCGGGTTCGGGAGGCGGCAGCAGGGTCGCCTCCAGCACGGCGGCCAGGTAGGTGTTGAGGTTCTGTTCGGCAATGCCGGGCAGGCCGAACTTGAAGCGGATCATCTCGCCCTGCTCGGTGGTACGGAAACGTCCCGCCACCGAACCCGGCGGTTGCGACAGGATCGCCGCATGGGCCGGGCCACCGCCGCGCCCGACGGTACCACCGCGGCCATGGAACAGCAGCAGTTCGACCTGGTGCGCGCGGCAGATTTCCACCAGTTGCTCCTGGGCCCGGTACTGCGCCCAGGCCGCGGCAACCGTGCCGGCGTCCTTGGCCGAGTCCGAGTAGCCGATCATCACCTCCTGCGGCCCGTGCAACCGGGCGCGGTAACCCGGCAGGCGCAGCAGCCGGTCGATGGCAGGTCCGGCGTGGTCCAGGTCGGCCAGGGTTTCAAAGAGTGGCACCACACGGATCGGCCGTTGCAACCCGGCTTCCTTGAGCAAGAGTTGCACGGCCAGCACGTCCGAGGCTGAGCCGGCCATGGAAATCACGTAGGACCCGAGGGACGCCGCCGGCGCATTGGCCACCACCCGGCAGGTGGCGAGCACCTCGGCGGTATCGGCCGAGGGCCGGTAATGCGGCGGCAATAGCGGGCGACGGTTGTCCAGTTCGCGCTGGAGGAAGGTCAGGCGGTCTTCTTCGTCCCACTCGGCGTAGTTGCCCAGGCCCAGGTAGTCGGTGATCTCGCCCAGGGCCGCGGCGTGACGGGCAGCGTCCTGGCGGATGTCCAGGCGCACCAGGAACAGGCCGAAGGCGGCCGCGCGACGCAGGCAATCGAGCAGCGCGCCATCGGCGATCACGCCCATGCCGCAGGCGTGCAGCGAGTGGTAGCAGAGTTCCAGGGGCTCCAGCAGTTGGCTGTTTTCATGAAGCACCGAGGGACCTGGCGATACCTCGGCGTCCAGGGCCGCCTCGGCCCAGGCACGGGTAGCGCGCAGGCGTTCGCGCAGTTGCTTGAGCACAGCGCGATAGGGCTCGGGATGGACGCCCACCCGCACCCGCAGCTCGTCGCTTGCCTGCTGCATGGACAGCTCGGCGGCCAGGTGGTCGACATCGCGCAGATAGAGGTCGGCAGCCATCCAGCGCGCCAGCAGCAGTACCTGGCGGCTGACCGCAGCGGTGACGTTGGGGTTGCCGTCACGGTCGCCGCCCATCCAGGAGGCGAAGCGCAGGGGCGCGGCGGTCAGTGGCAGGCGCAGGCCGGTCGCAGCCTGCAGGACCTGGTCGACATGCCTGAGCACGTTGGGCAGGGCGTGCCAGAGGGAATGTTCGATCACCGCGAAGCCCCATTTGGCCTCGTCCACCGGGGTCGGCCGGCTGCGGCGGATTTCCTCGGTGTGCCAGGCTTCGGCGATCAGCCGCAGCAGCCGCCGACGCACGCGCTCGCGCTCGGCTTCGCTGAGGTCGGCGTGGTCCTGCGCGGCCAACTGGGCAGCCATGGCGTCGTACTTCTGGATCAGGGTGCGGCGAGCCACTTCCGTGGGGTGGGCGGTCAACACCAGCTCGATTTCCAGGCGCCCCATCTGCCGGGCCAATTGCTCCGGGCCATGGCCGGCGGCCAGCAGGCGCTGCAGCAGATCGCCGAGTACGCGGTCCTCGAACGGCAGCGGTTCATTCGGACCACGACGGCGGATGCGGTGGTACTGCTCGGCGATATTGGCCAGGTTGAGGAACTGGTTGAAGGCACGGGCCACCGGCAGCAGTTCGTCTTCGGTGAGGCCGTCAAGGGTCTCGATGAGCTGTCGCTCGCCCTGGGCAGACCCCTTGCGCGCGGCCTTGGCGCCCTTGCGGATGCGCTCGATCTTGTCGAGGAAGGCCTCGCCCATCTGGGCGCGGATGGTGTCGCCGAGCAATTCGCCGAGCAGGTGGACATCTTCGCGCAGGCGTGCATCGATTTCGGCCATTTGCGTATCCCCGTAACGGATTCCGACCTCCAGATTGCCCAGCGCGCCGTATAGATACAAGAGCGCGACGAACGGCGTATCCAGCCGCGTTCGCAAGCTAGTCTGAAGATTAGCCGCCATCACGAATGACGACTCCCGGGCGGCAGAGATCGCCCGGTGCTTCGCAGCCACCCACCACCACGTGGGAAGAGGATGAGGTGTCTATGAAGATCCGAGAACTGGTCCGCCATTGGGAGCAGAACGCCAAGGGTCGCCTGACCCGCAGCGAATACAGCATTCACCTGGACCTGGAGTCCGCCGCCCGCCTGGCAGCGCTGGCCGAGATGTACCCCAAGCGCAGTGTCGAGGAACTGATCGGCGAGCTGGTGGGCGCCGCACTGGAAGAACTGGAAGCCAGCTTCCCCTACGTCAGGGGCAGCCAGGTGGTCGCCACCGATGAGCAGGGCGACCCGCTCTATGAGGACATCGGACCGACGCCGCGCTTCCTGGCCCTGTCACGCCGTTACCTGCAACAGCTGAGCGACCAGCGCGACAGCACTAACCACTAAGGGCAGCCGCGTTCGGTCTCATCCTCTGCGATGCACGCCCGGTACGTGCAGGTGGCCGGCGTGCGCGCACTCCTCGCTGGTCACCGGCGGCGGTCCCGGCTGCTCCAGCTCGCGGAGAATGGCACAGGCCTCGCTGGCGCCGTGCCCGCTGCAGCGCGCCTGCAGGTCCCGCAGCTGGCCGCGCAGGGATTGCAGCTCGGCGATGCGCACCTCCACATGGTGCAGGTGTTCGTCGATCAGCCGGTTGGCGGTTCCGCAATCGGCCTCGGGGCGATCGCGCAGGGCCAGCAGCGCGCGGATTTCCTCCTGGGTCATGTCCAGCGAGCGGCAGTGGCGGATGAACGACAGCCGCTCCACATGGGCCACGTCGTACTGCCGATAGTTGCCCGCGCTGCGTGACGGCGCGGGGAGCAGGCCCTCGCGTTCGTAATAACGGATGGTCTCCACCGGGCAGCCGGTGAGGGTGGCCAGTTCGCCGATCTTCATTGCCTGCCTCCGCTTGACTCTGTAGTTGCTACAGGGTGTGCAATGGCCATCGATGCGTCAAACAGGAATTGACCCCATGAGCCAACATTGCTGCCACAACCATGACCACGCGCCCCGCTCCGCCACACCGGACCTGGCGGGCATTGCCGCCACCGCCGAGCCGCGCTGGAGCAACCTGCGCATCGATGCCATGGACTGCCCCACCGAGGAACGCCTGATCCGCGATGCCCTGGGCAAGGTCCCGGCCATCGAAGCGCTGGAATTCAACCTGATGCAGCGCCTCTTGCGGGTGCGCCACCGTTTCGACGACCTGGAGCCGCTGCAGCGCCTGATCGAAGGCCTGGGGATGCAGGCCGTACCCCTGGCCGAAGATGCCTCCACCAGCGCGCCGGCCGCGGTTAAGAAGCCCTGGTGGCCGCTGGCCCTGGCTGGCCTCGCCGCACTGGCGGCCGAAGCCTGCGAATGGTTCGAGCTCGCCCCCCAGTGGCTGGTTGCCGCCCTGGCGATCCTGGCCATCCTCGGTGCCGGCCTGCCCACCTACCGCAAGGGCTGGATCGCCCTGAAGAACCGCAACCTGAACATCAACGCGCTGATGAGCATCGCCGTCACCGGCGCCCTGCTGATCGGCCAATGGCCGGAAGCGGCCATGGTCAGCGTGCTCTTCGCCATCGCCGAACTGATCGAAGCCCGCTCTCTGGAGCGTGCGCGGGATGCCATTCGCGGTCTGCTGCAGCTGGCCCCCGTGCAGGCCACGGTATTCGAGGGCGGCCAATGGCGAGAACGCCCGGCACGCGAGGTGCAGCCCGGTACCCGCCTGCGGGTGCGTCCCGGTGAGCGCATTGCCCTCGACGGCGAAGTGCTGAGCGGTCGCTCCAGCGTCAACCAGGCGCCTATCACCGGCGAAAGCCTGCCGGTGGAGAAGGACCTGGGCGACCCGCTGTTCGCCGGCACCATCAACGGCGAAGGCGAGCTGGAATACCGCGCCACCCGCGCCGCCGACGACAGCACCCTGGCACGCATCATCCACGCCGTGGAGGCCGCCCAGGGTTCGCGGGCGCCGACCCAACGCTTCGTTGACCAGTTCTCGCGCATCTATACGCCAGTGGTGATCCTGATCGCCGTGTTCACCGCCCTGCTGCCGCCCCTGCTGCTGGACGGCCTCTGGCTGGACTGGCTGTACCGCGCCCTGGTACTGCTGGTGATCGCCTGCCCCTGCGCCCTGGTGATTTCCACCCCGGTGACCATCGTCAGCGGCCTCGCGGCGGCGGCCCGGGGCGGCATCCTGATCAAGGGCGGAGTGTTCCTCGAACAGGGTCGCAAGCTGGGCTGGGTGGCCCTGGACAAGACCGGCACCCTCACCGAAGGACGCCCGCGGCAGACCGACTTCGAACGGCTGCAGGAAGCCGAGCGCGATCCCCGTGCCCTGGCCGCAAGCCTCGCCGCCCGCTCCGACCACCCGGTGTCCCAGGCTGTGGCCCGTGCCGCCGAGGCCGATGGCATCGCCCTTTATGCCGTGGATCGTCTGGCCGCCCTTCCCGGCCGTGGTGTCACCGGCCTCATCGAAGGCCGCAACTACCACCTGGGCAACCACCGGCTGATCGAAGAACTCCGGATCTGCTCCGAAGAGCTGGAAGCGCGCCTGGACGCCCTGGAGGCCCAGGGCAAGACGGTGGTGGCCCTGTGCAGCGAAGACGCAGTGCTGGCGCTGTTCGCCGTGGCCGACACGGTGCGCGACAGTAGCCGCGAGGCCATCGGCCAACTCCATGAGCTGGGGGTGAAGACCCTGATGCTCAGCGGCGACAACCCGCACACGGTGCAGGCCATCGCCAGCCAGGTCGGCATGGACGACGCCCGCGGCAACCTGCTGCCGGAGGACAAGCTGGCCGAGATCGGCCGGCGCCAGGCGGGCGGCGCTGTGGTGGGCATGGTCGGCGACGGCATCAACGACGCCCCGGCCCTGGCCCGCGCCGATATCGGCTTCGCCATGGGCGCGGCCGGCACCGACGCCGCCATCGAAACCGCCGGTGTGGCCCTCATGGACGACGACTTGCGCAAGCTGCCGCGGTTCATCCGCCTGTCCCGTCGTACCCACGCGGTGCTGATGCAGAACATCAGCCTGGCCTTGGGGATCAAGGCCGTGTTCCTGGCGCTGACCCTGATGGGTGAAGGCACCCTGTGGATGGCAGTGTTCGCCGATATGGGCGCCAGCCTGCTGGTGGTGTTCAACGGGATGAGGTTGTTGTCGGTGAAGTCGTTGTGGTGATGGAGGTCGGAGCTGCCGGATGCAACCCTCACCCCCGGCCCCTCTCCCGGAGGTAGAGGGGTGACTCGCGCCGGCAACGAAATACCACAGTCAGACTAACGCACGGACAGCCCCCTCTCCCTCTGGGAGAGGGCTGGGGTGAGGGAAGGTCGGCCTGACTGGATCTACCCTTCTCCCAGCACCTCGCGATAAATCCGCACCATATCCGCCCCAAACGCCACCAGCAGCGCCTCCTTCAGGCTGCTGCCCGCCGGCCTGGGCCGCTTCAGCTCCGCCACGGCGATCCTCGCCGCCTCCTCCAGCGGATAGCCATAGACCCCGCAACTGATGGCCGGAAAGGCGATGCTGGCCAGCCCTTCGGCTTCGGCCAGGGCCAGGCTGTTGCGGTAGCAGCCGGCGAGCAGTTCGGGTTCACGATGGCTACCGCCGTGCCAGACCGGACCCACGGTGTGGATCACGAAGCGCGCCGGCAGGCGGAAGCCCGGAGTGATGCGCGCCTCGCCCGTGGGGCAGCCACCGAGGGTGCGGCAGTGGGCCAGGAGTTCCGGGCCGGCGGCCCGGTGGATGGCGCCGTCGACACCCCCGCCGCCCAGCAGCGAGGAGTTGGCCGCGTTGACGATGGCGTCGACGTTCAGGGTGGTGATATCGCCCTGCCAGATACTGATGTCCATGTGACGTACCTCCATTCCGGAGGCTAGTCCCTTAACGGACTTCCTGCGGGGTTTCCTGGCCCATGCAGCGAACCGCTTTCTTCCTGTTGTCCACCAGCACGCCGGTCAGGCCCTTCTGCTGGGTGTCGAACAGCACCAGCACGCCGTCGATGCACTGGGCGACCTGGGCGGCGGGCTCCAAGGAGACCTTGTAGTCTTCGCCGGGCATGGTCTTGAGCATGGTGAACTCGTTCAGCAACAGGGCGTCCTCGGGTTTCGCGAAGTGCAGGTAACCGTAGTACCAGAGCACCGCCACGGTGCCGACGATGCTGCCGATGCCGGTGAGGATCAGCGGGATGGGATTGCGTTCGCTCATTGGGGACTCTCTGTATTCGGGACTTCGGCCAGCCGGCGCAGCCCGACGTAGCCCGTCGGGTCTTCGAGGTAAAGCAGCATCACCTTCCGCCAGGTGGGGTCGGCGAAGGTCTGCACATGGCCACCGCGGACCGGCTGGAACACCCGCGGCGGGGGCGCAGCTTGATACAAGCGCACACCGTTTGAAAAGGGCACCACCGGATCATCGATGCTGTGGTAGATCAGCATGGGCAGGCCTTTCAACCGGCCGATGGAGCGGATGGCGCTGTCGCCATCGGGCACCAGCCAGGACAGCGGCACCTGCAGCGGCCAGGTGATCCAGGCGTTGGAGAGGCTGTACTGCGCCACATCGCGGTAGCTTGCGGGCACCCCGTCCAGCACCAGGGCCTTGAGTCGACTGCGGTTTTCGGGGTGCTCGGCGAGGTAGTGCACCGCCAGGGCGCCGCCGATGCTCTGGCCGAGCAGCACCAGCGGCTTGCCTTGCACTTCCGGCGCCTGGCCGAGCCAGGCGAAGGCGGCATCGATGTCCTGGTAGATCTCCGGCAGGCTTGGCGAACCCTCGGAGTGCCCATAGCCCCGGTAGTCCAGCAACAGCACCTGGTAGCCCTGGGCCGGCAGCCACCAGCTGCCTCCCAGGTGGCTGGCGACGTTGCCGCCATTGCCGTGCAGGTGCAACACGGTGCCCTTGACCTCGACACCCGGCTTGGCCGGCAACCACCAGGCGTGCAGGCGCGTGCCGTCGGCGGCGGCGAGATCGATGTCGCGGTATTCCAGCTTCGCCCGCTCCGGCGTGAAGGCCAGGTGGCGGTCGGGGTAGAACAGCAGGGCGCTGCAGCCTTGCAGCACCAGTGCGAAGAGGATCAGCAGGAGGCGGGAACCGGGCATGTGCATTTCCTTCCTGAAAACATCACAGGCCAGCCCTGCGGGCTGGTTGGCGAATGAATTCGCCCCTACAGGGCCGGCGCAGGGGCGCCCACCTGGCGATCAAAGGATATTGGCGTAGTCCGCCTCGATGCGCTCCAGGCTCAGGTGGTTGAGGAAGTTGGAGAAACACATCCAGGCCGACAGCGCATTGAGGTCGCGGAACTGTGCTGGCAGGTACTTGGGCGGCACCACCAGGCCCTCGTCCACCAGTTGGCGCAGGGTGCGGGTGTCTTCCAGGGTCGTCTTGCCACAGAACAGCAGCGGGATCTGTTCCAGCTTGCCCTTGCGCACGGCGAGCTGGATGTAGTTGTAGATCAGGATGAATCCCTTCAGGTAGGACAGGTCCTTGGTGAAAGGCAGGCCACCCGGCAAAGAGCCACGGAAGGCGCGGCTGGCGCTGCTGTAACTCTCCTCCATGCTGTAACCCTGCTCGCGGTAGAAGTGGTAGACCTCGAGGAAATCGGCGCCCTCCTCCGCCATGTGGATGGCGCGGGTGCGGTTGGTCAGCTTGCGCAGCCGGGTCGGGTAGGAGGCGAAGGCGATCACCTCCATCAGGATCGCCAGGCCTTCCTGGGTCACAGTGGAGGACGGCGGGCCCTTGGCGAGGAAGGTGCAGATCGGCTGGTTCTGGCCATTCAGGGTGGTGCCCACGTGCACCAGCCCCTCGTGGACCTCCAGGGCGCGCACGTCGCGCTCGTTGAACATGGCGTCGGCGCGGATCTTGATGTAGTCGGCGCCGGCGGCGGCGTCGGCGACTATGCCGTCGGACTCGATCACGCGGATGGTGTCATCGCCGAACACCGAGCCCAGCCGGCTCTGCAGCAGGTCTACCGCGTCCTTGGCGGTAAGGGTCTTCGCCTCGTCCTTGAGGTCGCCACGGTGGGCGATGTTGTTCAGGTAGTCGGAGAGCATCAGGCCGAGGTCAGCCAGGGTCGGGTCGCCGGCGTGGAAGGCATCGGACGCCGCGCCGTAGAGCTCCTGGGAGATCAGGCCGAAATCCGCGGTGCCGCGCGCTTCGAGCATGCGGATCACCATGCGGTACTCCTTGCACATGCGCCGCATGATCTGCCCCACCGGGTTGAACTGGCCCAGATGGCGGGTGATGTCGCGCTCGATGTTCTGGAACTCCAGCTTCTTTTCCACCGAGTCGAAGGCCAGCGGGCGGCTCTCATAGTAGGCGCGGTCCACCGGGGGCATGGCCTTGCCCTTGTGCTTGAGGAAGCCCTGGCGGACGCTGTCGTCCCATTTCACCGCGTCCAGCACACGAATCGGCGTCTGCGCCTGGACGATGCGGTCGGACAGCGCGCGGATGGTCTTCTGGTAGTCGTCCGGCAGCTTGCGACGGGTCATCGGCTGCTCACTCCTCGGCGGCGCGCTGGTAACGCGCCACTTCGACGAAAACGTCGGAGTTGGCCGGATCGTCCAGCCAGGCGAACACGCTATCCAGCGGGCTGGTGATGAGCACGCCGTCGCCTTCGGGCGTATCCACCATCCGGCCCTGGAACTTGCCGCCCTGCACTTCCTGTTCGATGCGTTCGATGTCCAGGTTGTAGACCACCAGCTCGTTGTCGGTGGTCAGCTCGAAACCGGCGATGGCGAAATTGTTGCCCAGCCGCTTCGGCACGCCGGCGGACAGGTACCAGCGGCGGCCATGGTGGGCGACGGTGAAGCCGAACTCCTCCATGCCCTCCAGGTTGTCCTTGCTGCCCTCGAAGCTGCGTGCCTTGTACAGGTTGGAGCCGGCGCGGCTGATTTCCAGATACTGCCGCTCGCCCCATTCGTCCTTGCGGGTCCAGTCCCCGAGAAGGGGAATGGGAGCCGGCTCGTTGGCCGGGATCGGGTCCTTGAAGGTGACCAGGCAGCCGCCCAACAACAGGAAGGACAGGGCAACCACGGCACGCCAGACAATCATCTCGCTCTCCTTGTGATAACGAAAAACCCCGCTGCAGCGGGGTTTGAATCTACGCGCCTAGAGTCCCATCACCAAGTACAGGTAGCGCTTCAGGACGGCTCGCATTTCGTCGATGTCGAGGTTTTCCACGCCGTCGAGCAGGCCCTGATATTCCATCCGCAGAATCACAGCCGTCAACACCTTGGCGTCTTCGGCAGGCTCGGCCGAGCCCAGTACCTGGAAGAAATGCTCCGCGCCCTGCGAGAGTATCCTGCGGTGTGCGTCAGCAAGATTACGGAGGCCGGAATTGAGTAGCGCTTCCTGACGGAAAGCGTGTTCAGCCAACAACTGGTCGCGGTTCTCCTCCAGTTGGCTGCGCACGTACTGGATGGCCAGTTCGACGATCTGGTCGGTCATCGAGCGGCGCGAATCGCCGTCGCGGCTGAGCACTGCGGCCATGGCCTGGAGGTCATCCTCCACACTGGCCCAGAAGGCCGCCATCACCGCCGAGCTGCGCTCGACGAACTGGGCGAAGGTGTCCGTGATGAGGTCGTTGATGTCCTTGAAGTAATAGGTGGTGGCCGACAGCGGCACCTGGGCCTCCGCGGCCACCGCGCGGTGGCGCACGGCGCGCACGCCGTCACGGATGATGATGCGCATGGCGGCATCGAGGATCGCCTGGCGGCGCTGCTCGCTGCCCTGGCGGCTGGCCTTGCGACCCTGGTACTTCACGCTTTCGGCAACCGCGCTGGCCACGCGCGCGGCACTGTCACTGCGGGACGACTGGTTCAAGACAGGAAACCCTCCGAACTCACTCAAGGTGAAAGTGTTGACCATTTATCCGGCTAATCAATGCAGGAGCTGGTAAGAAAAGGCTCAGTCCTCCCTGACGAGCGTCTACCTGGAGTGGCGTTGCCCGGCAAAGGTTCAATCGCCGGGCTCCGGCCAAGAAAAAACCGCCCTAGGGCGGTTTTTTCTCACTCCGTCGTCAAGCCTCGGGCCGCATGTGCGGGAACAGGATGACGTCACGGATAGACGGCGAATTGGTCAGCAGCATCACAAGGCGATCGATACCAATGCCTTCGCCGGCGGTGGGCGGCATGCCGTATTCCAGGGCGCGAACGAAGTCAGCGTCGAAATGCATGGCCTCGTCGTCGCCGGCATCCTTGTCCTTGACCTGCTGCATGAAGCGCTCGGCCTGGTCTTCGGCGTCATTGAGCTCGGAGTAGGCGTTGGCGATCTCGCGGCCGCCGATGAACAGCTCGAAGCGGTCGGTGACGCTCGGGTCCTCGTCGTTGCGGCGAGCCAGCGGCGAAACCTCGAAGGGGTACTTGGTGATGAAGGTCGGCTGTTCCAGCTTGTGCTCCACCAGCTCCTCGAAAATCATCACCTGCAGCTTGCCCAGGCCCTCGAAGCCGAGCACCTTGGCGCCGGCCTTCTTGGCGATCTCGCGAGCCTTGTCGATGTCCTTGAGGTCGGACTCAAGGATGTCCGGGTTGAACTTGAGGATGGAGTCGAACACCGACAGGCGCGCGAAGGGCTCGCCGAAATGGAACACCCTGTCGCCGTACGGCACGTCGGTGGTGCCCAGGACCAGCTGCGCCAGCTCGCGGAACAGCTCCTCGGTGAGGTCCATGTTGTCTTCGTAGTCGGCGTAGGCCTGGTAGAACTCGAGCATGGTGAACTCGGGGTTGTGCCGGGTCGAAACGCCTTCGTTACGGAAGTTGCGGTTGATCTCGAAGACCTTCTCGAAGCCACCGACCACCAGGCGCTTGAGGTACAGCTCCGGCGCGATGCGCAGGAACATGGCCATGTCCAGGGCGTTGTGGTGGGTCTGGAAGGGCTTGGCCGCGGCGCCACCGGGGATGGTCTGCAGCATCGGCGTTTCCACTTCGAGGAAGTCGCGCTCGGCGAGGAACTTGCGGATGTGGCTGATGATCCGGGTGCGTACGCGGAAGGTGTCGCGCACTTCCTCGTTGACGATCAGGTCGACGTAGCGCTGGCGGTAACGCTGCTCGGTGTCGGTCAGGCCGTGGTGCTTGTCCGGCAGCGGGCGCAGGGACTTGGTCAGCAGGCGGACATTGGTCATCTCGACGTACAGGTCGCCCTTGCCGGAACGGGCCAGGGTGCCCTCGGCGGCGATGATGTCGCCCAGGTCGTAGTGCTTGACCGATTCCAGGGTCTCGGCGGGCAGGGTCTTGCGGTTGACGTAGACCTGGATGCGCCCGCTCATGTCCTGGATCACCATGAAGGCGCCACGGTTGAGCATGATGCGACCGGCGACCTTGACCGGGATGGCTGCGGCTTCCAGTTCTTCCTTGGTCTTGTCGACGTACTGCTTCTGCAGGTCCGCGCAGTAGTCTTCGCGGCGGAAGTCATTGGGGAAGGCGTTGCCCTGCTCACGGACGGCGGCAAGCTTTTCCTTGCGCTGGGCAATCAGCTTGTTTTCTTCCTGTTGCAGTTCGTGCTGGTCGAGTTGTTGGTCGCTCATGGTCGTTCTATCTGCCTGGCGTATCTTCAAATGGGTTTTCGGCAGGAGCGAACCGGCTCGCTCCTGCAAAAGTGCGGCGTGTCAGAGGCCCTGCTTCAGGCTGGCTTCCAGGTATTCGTCCAGGTCGCCGTCCAGCACCTTGTCGCAATCGCTGCGCTCGACGCCGGTGCGCAGGTCCTTGATCCGCGACTGGTCGAGAACGTAGGAGCGGATCTGGTGGCCCCAACCGATGTCGGACTTGGTGTCTTCCAGCGCCTGCGAGGCGGCAGTGCGCTTCTGCATTTCCTGCTCGTACAACTTGGCCCGCAGCATCTTCATGGCGGTGTCCTTGTTGGCGTGCTGGGAGCGTTCGTTCTGGCACGCCACCACGGTGTTGGTCGGCACGTGGGTGATACGCACCGCGGAGTCGGTGGTGTTCACGTGCTGACCACCGGCGCCGGAGGAGCGGTAGGTGTCGATGCGCAGGTCCGCCGGGTTGATCTCGATCTCGATGTTGTCGTCGATTTCGGGCGAGGCGAATACCGCGGTGAAGGAGGTGTGGCGACGGTTGCCGGAGTCGAAGGGGCTCTTGCGCACCAGTCGGTGCACGCCGATCTCGGTGCGCAGCCAGCCGAAGGCGTACTCGCCCTTCACATGGACAGTGGCGCCCTTGATGCCGGCGACTTCGCCTTCGGACAGTTCGATGATGGTGGCGTCGAAGCCGCGCTTGTCGGCCCAGCGCAGGTACATGCGCAGCAGCATGTTGGCCCAGTCCTGGGCCTCGGTGCCGCCGGAGCCGGCCTGGATGTCCAGGTAGGCGTTGTTCATGTCCATCTCGCCGCTGAACATGCGGCGGAATTCCAGCTTCTCGAGGATCTCGCGCAGTCGCCCGACTTCAGTGGCGACGTCGTTCACCGCGCCTTCGTCGTTTTCCTCGACCGCCATGTCCAGGAGATCCCTGGAGTCGGCGAGGCCGCTGGTCAGGTCGTCCAGCGTCTCGACGATCTGCGCAAGCGTGGCGCGCTCGCGACCGAGATTCTGGGCGTACTCGGGGTTGTTCCAGACGTTAGGGTCTTCGAGCTCGCGGTTTACTTCGACTAGGCGATCATGCTTTTGATCGTAGTCAAAGATACCCCCGAATGGACAGGGTGCGATCGGAGAGGTCCTTGATGCTGTTCAGGATCGGGTTGATTTCCATGGCTGGAAGCGCTCGCTGGCAAAACTTTCGGAAAAGCCAGCGAGTATACCCGAGTCGCCAGATACCGGCAGCATGCCAGCCGAGATTTGCCCGACACGGCGACGCACGGGCGCGCCGCCAATCGCCCGTCAGGGGTTGGGGTTGTCCGCCACCATGGCCACCTGGTTGCGGCCATTGTTCTTGGCCTGGTAGAGGCCCTGGTCCGCCATGTCCACCAGCACCAGCGAGGCCTGGCCGGCCTTGGGCGTGAGGGTGGAGACGCCGATGCTGACGCTCAGCCGCGACCCCGGTGCCGGCACATCATGGGGGATGGCCAGCGCCTCGATGCTGCGCCGCACCTTCTCGGCCAGCAGGCGTGCGCCGCCAGCGGCGGTCCCCGGCAGCACCATGGCGAACTCCTCGCCGCCGTAGCGCGCCGCCAGGTCGGTGGAGCGGCTGCAGGCGCCGCGAATGGCGTCGGCCACGCGGCGCAGGGCGTCGTCGCCAGCCACGTGGCCGAAGTTGTCGTTGAAGGACTTGAAATGGTCGACATCGATCATCATCAGCGACAGTTCGCTCTGCTCGCGCAAGGCGCGGCGCCACTCCATGTCCAGGTACTCATCGAAATGGCGACGGTTGGACAGGCCGGTCAGGCCGTCGGAGTTCATCAGCCGCTGCAGCACCAGGTTGGTTTCCAGCAACTGCTGCTGGCTTTCGCGCAGGGCGCGGTAGGCCTCATCCCGCTGTTGCAGCGCGACATAGGAACGCGAGTGGTAACGGATGCGCGCCACCAGTTCGATGGCATCGGGCAGCTTGACCAGGTAATCGTTGGCCCCGGCGGCGAAGGCGGCGCTCTTGACCGTGGGCTCCTCCTTGGTCGACAGGACGATGATCGGCACGTCGCGCAGCGCCGGCACCTTGCGATACTCGGCCAACAGGCTGAGGCCATCGACGCCGGGCATCACCAGGTCCTGGAGGATGACCGTCGGCTTGACCTGCAAGGCGATGGCGACGGCCTGCAGCGGGTCGGCGCAGAAATGGAAGTCGATGCCGGGCTCGGCAACCAGCGCGCGGCGCACCGCCTCGCCGATCATGGCCTGGTCATCCACCAGCAGGACCATCGCCGACGTCTCCGCGGCGGTCATGTCCGTGTGGCTGCGATAGGGGTATTGCATAACGCTCTCCGGGCCCTCGGGCCTGAGGTGAAATTCATCTGAATGCCTCGACCAGCCGGGGCGCAATGCGCTCCAGGGCGAGGATTTCCACCGCCGCGTCAATGGCGGCGGCGGCCTTGGGCATACCGTATACGGCGCAGCTGGCCTGATCCTGGGCAATGGTCAGGAAGCCCCGGCCGCGCATGTGCTTGAGGCCTTCGGCGCCGTCGCGGCCCATGCCCGTCAGCAGCACACCGATGGCCTCGCCCTTCCAGTGCTCCACCAGACTGTCGAAGAACACGTCGATGGACGGTCGGTAGACATGGCTGGTGGGCTCGGCGGTGTAGGCCAGTTCGCCGTGCTTCATCAAACGCAGGTGATTGTTGGTGCCGGCCAGGAGGATGGTGCCGGGCTGCGGCGGCTCGCCTTCTCGCGCCAGTCGCACCGGCAGGCGGGACTCACTGCCCAGCCAGTCGGCCATGCCGGCGGCGAAGACCTCGTCCACGTGCTGCACCAGCACCACCGCAGCGGGAAAATTCGACGGCAACTGCTTGAGCAACTGCGCCAGGGACGCCGGCCCGCCCGCCGAGGCACCGATGGCCACCAGGCGCTGACCGCCGCCGCGCGGCCGGGACGGCTCGGCGGCGCCACGCCCACGGCTGTCGGGCTGCCCCACCAGCCAGCCGATGTTCTGGATCTTGCGCAGCAGCAAGGCGGCTTCCTGGGCCTGGCCGCTGCCCAGGCCCGGCGTGTTCACCGCGTCCAGGGCGCCATGCCCCATGGCCTCGAACACCCGGTGCACGTTCTGTTCGATATCCACCGTGACGATGAGGATGGCGCAGGGGCTGCGGGCCATGATCTGGCGGGTCGCCTCGACGCCGTCCATCACCGGCATCAGCAGGTCCATCAGCACCACATCGGGAAGATCCCGGCCGCAATAATCCACCGCCTCGGCGCCATTGCCGGCCACCCAGGCGATCTGGTGCGCCGGCTCCAGGGCCAGGGCCCGGCGCAACGCCTCCACCGCCAGGGGCATATCGTTGACTATCCCTATCCTCACCCTTGCGCCTCCCCGATCAGCATGACCACCGCATCCAGCAACGCCTCGTCGTGGAAGCTGGCCTTGGCCAGATAATAGTCGGCGCCGGCATCCAGGCCACGGCGTCGATCCTCTTCACGATCCTTGTAGGAGACCACCATCACCGGCAACGACTGCAGGCGATTGTCGCGGCGCGCCAGGGTAACCAGCTCGATACCGTCCATGCGCGGCATGTCGATATCGGTGATCAGCAGGTCGAAATGCTCCGAGCGCAGCGCGTTCCAGCCGTCCATGCCGTCCACCGCCACCGCCACGTCGTAGCCGCGACTCTGCAGCAGCTTGCGCTCCAGTTCGCGCACGGTGAGGGAATCGTCCACCACCAGCACGCGCTTGCGCTGGGCGCCGGCACTCTGCCGGCCGCTGCGGTCGACCCTTTCCACGCGGCCGCTGCCAAGCAGCTTGCCGACCGACTTGAACAGGTCTTCGACGTCGAGGATCAGCACCGGCCGGCCATCGTCCAGCAGCGCACCGGCGGACAGGTCCTGGACCTTGCCCAGGCGCGGGTCCAGTGGCATCACCACCAGGGTGCGTTCGCCGAGGAAGCGCTCGACGGCGAGGCCGTAGCAGGCATCCCGCTCGCTGATCAGCACCACTGGGATGCCGGCCTCGTCGCGCGCGCCCTCGGCGCACTGGAGGATCTGGCTGGCCGACACCAGGCCGACATGGCGCCCTTCGTGCCAGAAGTGCTGGCGGCCTTCGAGCTGGACGATGTCCTCAGGCTGCAGGCGGGTCATGCGCTCGATGTGCGCCAGGGGGAAGGCGTACGCCTCGCCGCCCACTTCCACCACCAGGCTGCGCACCACCGACAGGGTCAGCGGCACTTCGATATGGAACCGGGCGCCCTGCCCGCTGCGCTGCTCCATGCGCACGCCACCGCGCAGCTGGCGCACCATGTGCTGCACAGCGTCCAGGCCGACGCCGCGGCCGGAAACCTCGGTGACCTGGTCACGCATGCTGAAGCCGGGCAGGAAGAGAAAGGCCAACAGCTCTTCTTCGGTCATCCGCGCAGCGGTGTCGGAGCTGGCGAACTGGCGGGCCACCACCGAGTCGCGCAGGCGCTCCAGGTCCACCCCGGCGCCGTCGTCGGCAAGCTCCAGCAGGAGCATGCCGGCATGGTGGCGCGCATGCAGGCGGATCACGCCCTCCTCCGGCTTGCCCAGGCGCGCACGCACGGACGGACTCTCGATGCCGTGATCCACGGCATTGCGCAGCAGATGGGTCAGCGGCGCTTCCAGGCGCTCCAGTACGTCGCGGTCGACCTGGGTGGCCTCGCCATTCACTTCCAGGCGCACCGGCTTGCCCAGGGAACGCCCGAGATCACGCACCATCCGCGCCTGGCCGGCCAGCACATCGGCGAAGGGGCGCATGCGCGAGGCCAGCGCGGCGTCGTAGAGCAACTGCGCGCGCTGGCCGCCCTGCCAGCCGAACTCGTCGAAGTCGGCCATGTAGCCGGCGAGCATCTGCTGGCATTCACCGAGCAGTTGCCGGGCCTCGCCGAGCATGGTCTGGCCCTGGGTGTCCAGGGTGCCGTCCAGCACCGACTCGCGGGCCACGTCCAGGGCGCGACTGGCACTGGCCTGGAGGCGCTTGAGCCGATGCAGGGCATCGTTCAGGGGCTTGATGCGCTGGAATTCCACCAGCGACTTGCTGGAGATATCCAGCAGGTGATCGAGGCGCTCGGCACTGACCCGCAACACCCGGTCGCGGGCATCGCTGCCAGTGTCGCCGGCCGGGGGCACATCCGCCTCGAATGGCGCCGATTCGGTTTGCGCAGGTTGCGTCACCGGCAGTGCCGACAGCAACGGGGCCGCCGGCGCCTGCGGAATCAACGGTTCCAGCGGTTCCTGCTTCGCTACCGGCTCCACGGCCTCCCCCTGCAGGCGGGCGATCAGGGCCTGGATGAATTCGCGCCCGGCGTTGTCCGCCCAGTCGGCGTCCCGGCCAATGCGCAGCAGCAGATCGGAACCCTGCAGCAAGGCGTCGACATGGTCCGGTTGCAGGCGTACATGCCCCTGGCGGGCGGCCTCCAGCAGATCCTCCATCACATGGGCGACCCGCACCCCGGCTTCCAGGTCGACGATACGCGCCGCCCCCTTCAGGGAATGGGCCGCGCGCATGCAGGCTTCCAACTGGTCGGCCTGGGTCGGGTTGCGTTCCAGCGCCATCAGGCCGGCATTGAGCACCTGGGTCTGGGCCTCCGCCTCCAGGCGGAACAGTTCCAGCAAGGATGCGTCGCGCATCTGGTCGGGCGTCATGCCAGGCTCCTTGCCATGGCCTGCAGCAGCAGGCCCTCGTCCAACAGGGTGATGCTGCGTCCGCGCCAGTGCACGACGCCAGCGGCGAACTGGCGTGCGGCCAGGTCCGGGGAACGGCCGGGGTCCACCACCGCGTCCAACGGAATGCCATGGATGCCGTCGACTTCATCCACCGGCGCCACCAGCGGCCCACCCTGGCTGGCGAGGATCAGCAGCCTGGGCACCACCCGACGGTCGCCAGTTGCCGCGCCGCCCTTCTCCAGTCCCAGCAACTCGCCCAGGGACAGGCAGGCCACGAGGGCGCCACGCACGTTGGTCACCCCCAGCAGCGCCATCGAGCGCTGGTGCGGCAGCGAATGGATGGGACTGATGGCCGCCACTTCCACCAGGCTGCGGGTGGCCAGTCCGAGCCACTCGTCGCCCAGGCGGAATACCAGGGTGGACCGGCGTTCGCGGCCGTCGTCCGCGGGGGATTCGACGAGATCTGCGTCGTCCCTGACCAGGGCGTAGCGGTCCAGCAACAGGGTGGCCGCCGCCGCATGCACATCGCAGTTGCGGCAATGGATGTGCTTGGCCAGGCGCTCGCAGGACTTGTCGCCGCGTACGCCAATGCGGTTCCAGCAGTCGTCCACGGCCGGCAACTGGTCGCTGGCAATCAGCGGCAGGCGATTATCGGCCATGATCGTTCACTCCCCGGCCGGCCCGCTGCTGCAGGCGCTGGGCGCCGATCCGGTCGCCCCGGGCGGCGAGCAGCGCCGCCAGGTGCGCCAGCGCCTCGCTGTGCTGCGGCTGCAAGTAGAGGGCCTTGCGGTAAAAATCCTGGGCCTCGTCGGCCTTGCCGGCGACGTCGGCGAGCAGACCGAGCCAGTAGAAAGCATCCGCCGAGGGGCCATGGGCGGCGAGGAATGCCTCGCAAGCGGCCCGGGCCTCGCCGCTGCGGCCGCTGTTGGCCAGGCTGGCGATTTCGGTCAGGGCGGTGTCCCGGTTCGTCACCGCAGGCTGCGCCTTCGGCGGCTCCAGCTTCGGCAGCGGCGGTCGGGTCCGTGCCGGGGGACGGACGGGCAGTGGCGCGGGCACCACCGGCGCCGGCACCTGGACGCGCGCCCGGGTTGGCTTAGCGGCGCCTTGGAGGGCCGCGTGACGGAACACGAACGCCTGTGGATAACCCAGCGGCTGCATGCCCTGCTGGCTCAGCAGGCTGGCCTCCGCCGGGCCGATGAACATGGCGCCGTCGCGCTGCATCAGGCGCTTGAGTACCTCCAGCACGGCGGCCTGGGTCGGCCGATCGAAATAGATCAGCAGGTTGCGGCAGAACACGAAATCGTAGGGCGCCTCCCCCGCCAGCAGGCCGGGGTCGAGCAGGTTGCCGCGCAGGAAGCGCACCCGGGATGCCACCTGCTGGACCAGGGCATAGCCTTCGCCGGAGGGGATGAAATAGCGATCGCGAAAACCCAGATCCTCGCCGCGGAACGAGTTGCGCCAGTAGATCCCCTGGCGCGCGCGCTCCAGTACCCGCTCGCTGATATCCACCGCGTCCACCTGGAACAGCCCCGGCGCGAGGCCCGCGTCCAGCAGCGCCATGGCGATGGAGAACGGCTCCTCCCCGGTGGAACAAGGCAGGCTGAGAATACGCAGGGCGCGCCCGCCGGCCAGCGCCGGCAGCCGCTCGAAGGCCAGGCGCCCCAGGGCGGCGAAGGATTCGGGATAGCGGAAGAACCAGGTCTCCGGGACCACCACCGTCTCCACCAGCGCCTGCAGCTCGGACGGCGAGGCATTGAGGACGGACCAATAGGCATCCTCGTCGCGACAACCGGTGGCGCCCATGCGCTGGCGCACCGCGCGCTCGATGACCACCCGGCCGACGGACTCGGCTTCCAGGCCGATGCGGCTCTTCAACAGGGCCTCGAAGCGCTCGATCATGCCGCGCCCTCCGTGGCCGGGAACAGGAGCGCGCGGACCGCGTCCGGCAGCAGCTCGGCGACGCGGATGCGTTGCACCAGGCCATTGGCGCCCTGATACACCGGCCCCAGGTAACGCGCCCCACCCTGCTCCAGGCCGTAGTCACGGAACTCGTCCGGGTGGCAGCGCAGGGTGTCGGTGGCCTGTTCGAGGATCAGCCCCAGCCAGCGGGACTCGCCCGCCAGCGGATAATCCACCAGCACCAGCCGGGTGCTGGTGCGCAGCTGCGCCGGCCGGCCGAAGGCGAGCACGCCAAGGTCCACAACAGGCACCAGTACGCCGCGATGGGCCAGCACGCCGGCGACCCAGGCCGGCGCCTCGGGCACCTGCTTGAGCTGGCGCAGGGGCAGCACTTCCGCCACTTCGCTGACATCCAGCGCGTAGCGATCGCTGCCCATGCGGAACTGCAGGTAGAGCCTGCCCCTGGCGACACGGGCCGGGGCTCGGGTTCGACTCGCGCACATGGCGGCGGCTCAGACCTTGAAGCGGCTGACGCCGGTGCGCAGGCCGTTGGCCACCAGGTTCAGTTCGTCGATGGCGGAGCTGGCCTGGCGCAGGGATTCCACCGTCTGCCCGGTAGCCTCGCCCAGCTGCACCAGGGCCTGATTGATCTGCTCGGCGCCGGTGGCCTGGGCCTGCATGCCTTCGTTGACCATCTGCACCCGCGGCGCCAGGGCCTGCACCTGCTGGATGATCTGCGACAGCTGCTCGCCCACCTGCCCCACCTCGGCTATGCCTCGGCGCACCTCCTCGGAGAACTTGTCCATGCCCATGACCCCGGCCGACACCGCCGACTGGATCTCCCGGACCATCTGCTCGATGTCGTAGGTGGCCACGGCGGTCTGGTCGGCCAGGCGGCGCACTTCGGTGGCCACCACTGCGAAACCACGGCCGTACTCGCCAGCCTTTTCCGCCTCGATGGCGGCGTTGAGGGAAAGCAGGTTGGTCTGGTCGGCCACCTTGACGATGGTGGTCACCACCTGGTTGATGTTGCCGGCCTTCTCATTGAGGATCGCCAACTTGGCGTTGACCAGGTCGGCGGCCCCCATCACCTGGTGCATGGTGTCTTCCATGCGCGCCAGGCCCAGCTGGCCGGAGCCGGCAAGGATCGAGGTCTGCTCGGCGGTGCCGGACACCTCGGCCATGGTGCGCACCAGGTCCCGCGAGGTGGCGGCGATCTCCCGCGAGGTGGCGCCAATTTCGGTGGTCGTGGCGGCGGTCTCGGTAGCCGTGGCCTGCTGCTGCTTGGAGGTGGCGGCAATCTCGGTGACCGAGGTGGTCACCTGCACCGCCGAGCGCTGGGCCTGGGACACCAGGGTCTTGAGCTCCTCGGCCATGCTGTTGAAGCCGGTCTCGATGGCGTTGAACTCATCCTGCCGATTGAGCTGCAGGCGCGCGGAGAAATCACCGCTGCCAAGGACCTTCAGGGTACTGACCACGTTCTGCACCGGGCGGGTGATCGCCCGCATGAGCAGCAGCCCGGATATCGCCGCGACGGCGATGGCCGCCAGCATCGACAGCAGCATGCTGAGCTCCGCGTCGCGCACGGCCGCAACGATGCTGTTCGAGGAGCGCTCGGCGATCGCCTTGTTCATCTCGATCAGCTCGGCCAACCTGGCGCGCCCCTCCCGCCAACGCTCCGTAAGCGGGCCCTGGAACAGTTCCGCCGCCGGCTCCATCTGCTTCTTCTGCAGGAGCGCGAGCATCTGCCCATGCAACTCCTCGTACTCTTTGCGGGCCTTCTCGAATTCGTTGGTGAGGGCCCGGTCGTCCTGCTCGACTACGGTCGCCTCGTAGGCGGCGAGCGAAGCGTCGATATCCCGGACGCTGGTCTCGAAGCTCGCCAGGTCCTGCTGGGTCAGGCCCTGTTCGCCGTGCTCGGCATGGTCCTCGTGGAGGCCGAAGAGTGCCTGGGTCTTGAGCATGTGATCGGTCCAGGCGCCGCGTACCTTGGTGATGTGGTACATGCCCGGCACCGCGTCCTCCAGCACCCGGTTGGCCCCCTTCTCGATGGTGACCAGGCGCACGTAGGAACTGACGGCCATCAACAGCATGATGACGATGATCACCGCGAAACTTGCCTGGATACGCAAGCGAACTGTCCAGTTCTTCACATTCTTCCCCAGTTACCTGTGCCCGGATTGATGGCGGCCCGAAGCCGTGGCGGCGACTCTAGTGACTAGTCCAGGCGGCCGCAAGTTCGGCAAACGGTACATTTATGCCGCCAGAAAGCCGGCGGATCGCCGGCTTCTGGGGAGTTTGGCAGAAAGTTCGCGGTTTGCAGGAGTAAGGGTTCAGAGAAATGAGACTGGATTCAGAGTCGCCCGCCGGAATCCACCGGGCCGTCAAGCCAGTTCCAGCCGAACTTGCCGTTCCAGTTCGGCCTTGAGACCCGGGTCCAGTTGCAACTGGCGCGCCAGCTCCTCGAGGTAGGCGCGCTCCATGAAATGCTCCTCGTCCACCATCAGCACACTGGCCAGGTACATTTCCGCAGCCATTTCCGGCGTGCGCGCGGCGCGTGCCACTTCGGCCGGGTCCAGCGGCTTGTTCAGTTCGGCGTCCAGCCAGCCGCGCAGGTCCGCGTCCTGGGTCAGCTTGGCCAGCTCTTCTTCTATAAGCTGCCGCTCGCGGGCATCCACGTGACCGTCGGCCTTGGCCGCCGCCACCAGCGCCTTGAGGATGGCCTCGCTGTGCTGCTCGGCCTGTGGCGCCGGCAGGCGGTCCAGGGTCTGCGGGTCGGCCTGAGGCGCTGCGGCCTGCTGCGCCTGCCAGTTGCCGTAGGCCTTGTAGGCCAGTACGCCGAGGGCGGCCAGGCCGCCGTAGGTCAATGCCTTGCCGCCCAGCTTGCGCGCGCTCTTGTTGCCCAGCAGCAGGCCCAGGGCCCCGGCCGCCAGCGCGCCGCCACCGGCACCGCTGAGCAGGCTGCCCAGATTGCCATTGCCGGACTTGCCGGCCGTCTTCTGCTGCAGCAGCTCCTGGCCGGATTTGAGCAGTTGATCGAGCAATCCACGGGTGTTCATGACAGCCTCCAGGCGATGAGTCGGGTCCAGTGATCGACCGACTCTAGCCGGAGGGATTCCCCGCCGCAGGGGGCAGAGTGCTTCCGGATATTGCATTGCCGCGCGATGCGTCGCCGTGGGCAATCCCATGTCAACGCCGCAGTTCCGTAGGGTGGATGACGCTTTTCCATCCACCAGCGGCGCTACGCCGGGCCTCCAATGGTGGACCGGTGAAGCGTGGTCCACCCTACGACGGGTTCCCCATTTGGTGGGCCAATTCAATGGCTACTTGTGGATATCCACGTGGCGGGTCTCGCGCAGGAAGAACAATGCGCAGACCAGGCTACCGCCGGTGATCAGCACCGGGTACCAGAGGCCATAGAAGATATCGCCGGTGTACACCACCAGGGCGAAGGACACCGTGGGCAGGAAACCGCCGAACCAGCCGTTGCCGATGTGGTACGGCAGGGACAGCGAGGTGTAGCGGATGCGGGTCGGGAACAGTTCCACCATCAGCGCGGCCAGCGGGCCGTAGCAGAGGGTGGAGATCAGCACCAGGGCGAAGAGGATGGCGATCACCATCGGCTTGTCGATCTGCCCGCTGTCGGCCTGCTGTGGATAACCCGCCGCTTTCACCGCCGCGCCCATTGCTACGGCGTCGAAGCCGCGAATCTCGGTGTCGCCGATCTTCACCAGCACCTCGCTGCCGGCCGGCGCGGCCACACTGGAGTACGGCAGGCCGCTCTTGACCAGGAAGGTCTTGGCCTTGTCGCAGGGGCTGTCGAATTTAGCCTTGCCCACCGGATCGAACTGGAAGGTGCAGGTGGCCTGATCGGCGATCACGCTGATGGGCGCCTGCCGGCTGGCCTGGTCGATGGCCGGGTTGGCGTAGTGGGTCAGCGCCTTGAACAGCGGGAAGTAGCAGAGCGTGGCCAGCAGCAGGCCGGCCAGAAGCACCGGCTTGCGGCCGATGCGATCGGACAGCCAGCCGGCCACCAGGAAGAACGGCGCGCCGAGCACCAGGGCGGCGATCAGCAGGCCGTTGGCGGTGCCGCCGTCCACCTTGAGCACCTGGGTGAGGAAGAACAGCACGTAGAACTGCGCGGTGTAGAAGGTCACGGCCTGGCCGGCGTTGATGCTGAACAGCGCGGTGAGCACCACCTTGAGGTTGCTCCAGTTGGTGAAGGATTCCCGCAGCGGCGCCTTGCTGCACTTGCCCTCGGCCTTCATTTTCAGGAAAGCCGGCGACTCCTGCATGGACAGGCGGATCCAGGTGGAGATGCCCAGCAGCACGATGGACAGCAGGAATGGCAGGCGCCAACCCCAGGTCTCGAATTCGTCGCCGGTCAGTTGCCGGCAGGCCAGGATCACCAGCAGCGACAGGAGCAGGCCGAGGGTGGCGGTGGACTGGATCCAGCTGGTGTAGCCGCCGCGCTTGTTGGCCGGCGCGTGCTCGGCGACGTAGATCGCCGCCCCGCCGTACTCGCCGCCCAGGGCCAGCCCCTGGAGCATGCGCAGGCAGACCAGGATGATCGGAGCGGCGACGCCGATGGAGGCGTAGGTGGGCAAGAGGCCCACGGCGAAGGTGGACAGGCCCATCAGCAGGATGGTCACTAGAAAGGTGTACTTGCGCCCGATCATGTCCCCCAGGCGGCCGAACACCAGGGCACCGAATGGGCGCACCAGGAAGCCGGCGGCGAAGGCCATGAGGGCGAAGATGAAGGCCGTGGTGTCATTCACCCCGGCGAAGAACTGCTTGCTGATCACCGCCGCCAGGGCGCCGTAGAGGAAGAAGTCGTACCACTCGAACACGGTGCCCAGGGAGGAGGCGAAGATCACCTTGCGCTCTTCCCTGGGCGTGGTGGCGGGTACGGCATAGGGGGTCGTTGCGTACTCGGTCATTGCGGCTCTCCTGCCCCTCGTGAGGGCTCTTGTTGTTGTGGATGCCTCTGCTGATCAGCCTCGACCACCACGGCGCAAGGCGCCGCGCGATGCTGGATGTTCCGGGCGGGCGAAGGTCCCTCGCTCAAGCCCCGATCTTGTCCTCCGCCTTGCCCGCCACCACGCCCAGCTGCTGGGGACGCTCCTGGCGCTGCTGTTCGGCGAGGATCATCCGTGCGGCCTTTTCCGCGATCACCAGCACCGGCGAGCAGGTGTTGCCGGAGGTCAGGCTGGGCATGATCGAGGCGTCGGCGATGCGCAGGCCGGGGATGCCGTGAACGCGCAGCTCAGCGTCCACCACCGACTCGTGATCCTGGCCCATCCGGCAGGTGCCGGCGGGGTGGAAGATGGTGGTGCCGATGGCGGCGGCGGCGCGGTGCAGGTCGTCCTCGCTGCGGTAGTCCGGGCCGGGCTTGTATTCCTCCGGCTGGAAAGGCGCCAGCGCCGGCTGGGCGACGATGCGCCGGGTCAGGCGGATGGCGTCCGCCGCCACCTTGAGGTCGCGCGGGTCGCTCAGGTAGTTGGGCTGGATCGACGGCGCCAGGCCCGGGTCGGCCGAGCGGATCTGCACCGTACCGCGGCTGTGCGGGCGCAGGTCGCAGACCGAGGCGGTGAAGGCCGGGAAGTCGTGCAGCGGCTCGCCGAAGCGGTCCAGCGACAGCGGCTGCACGTGGTATTCGAGGTTGGCCGAGGGCTGCCCGGGATCGGAACGTGCGAAGGCCCCCAGCTGGCTCGGCGCCATGGACAAGGGTCCGCTGCGGTCCAGCAGGTAGCGCAGGCCCATGCCCAGCTTGCCCCAGAGGCTGCCAGCGATCTGATTGAGGGTCGGCACGCCGCTGACCTTGTAGATCAGGCGCAGTTGCAGGTGATCCTGCAGGTTGCCGCCCACCCCGGGCAGTTCATGGGCGACGCCTATCCCCAGGCGTTCCAGCAAGGCCGGCGAACCGATGCCGGAGCGTTGCAGCAGGCAGGGCGAGCCGATCGCACCGGCGCTGAGAACGATCTCGCGGCGCGCCTCGAAGCGCCGCACCTGGCCGTCTACGCGCACCAAAAGCGCCCTGGCCCGTCCCTGTTCGAGGAGCACCCGCTGCGCCTCCGCGCCGGTCAGCACAGTGAGGTTGGGCCGCTGCATGACGCCCCGGAGGAAACCCTTGGAGGCATTCCAGCGCACCCCACCGCGCTGGTTGACCTGGAAGTAGCCGCAGCCCTCGTTATCGCCGCCGTTGAAGTCCTCGACGCTGGCGATGCCGGTCTGTGCCGCTGCCTCGCGGAATGAATCCAGCAAGGCCCAGGACAGGCGCTGGCGCTCCACCCGCCATTCGCCGCCGGCGCCGTGCAGGTCGCTGGCGCCGGCGAAGTGGTCCTCCATGCCACGGAACAGCGGCAGCAACTCCTGCCAACTCCAGCCGGGGTTGCCGGCCGCCGCCCATTGGTCGTAGTCACGGGCCTGGCCACGCATGTAGATCATGCCGTTGATCGAGGAGCAGCCGCCCAGCACCTTGCCGCGGGGGTATTTGAGGGCGCGGCCGGCGAGGCCGGGCACGGCGTCGGTGTCGAAGCACCAGTCGGTGCGCGGATTGCCGATGCAGTAGAGGTAACCGACCGGAATGTGGATCCAGGGGTAGTTGTCGCGGCCGCCGGCTTCCAGCAGCAGCACCCGGTTGGCGGGGTCGGCGGAAAGCCGGTTGGCCAGCAGGCAACCGGCGGGACCGGCGCCGACGATGAGGTAGTCGAAGGTATCCCTTGCCGCGGACATGGCGATCCTCGTCTTGTCGTTATTGTCGTGGCCTTGGCGTCCTTACCAGGGGGGCGGGCGCCGTCGGCGACTTCGAGTGGTTCGAGGCTAGTCGTTCGTTCGCGATAAAAAAACAAACGTTTCGTATCAGCTATTGTTCGTTTTCTAACAACGACCCGCACGGAAGGGGCCGAGCGATGTTCGACTGGAATGACCTGCGTTACTTTCTCGAACTGCACCGCAGCGGCCGCTTGCTGACCGCCGCCAAGCGCCTCAACACCACCCACGCCACCGTCGCCCGGCATATCGAGAACATCGAGCGCGACCTCGGTACGCAGCTCTTCGTCCAGCACATCGGCGGCTATCAGCTGACCCCGGCCGGCCAGGCCCTGCTCAAGCATGCCGAGGCCATGGAGAACACCGCCCTGCTGGCCCAGGAGGACATGAGCCAGGGCATTTCCCCACTCGGGCAGATCCGCATCGGCGTCACCGAAGGCCTGGGCAGCGTGTTCCTCGCCCCGCGCGTGGCCGAGCTGATGCGCCGTTACCCGGGGCTGGAAGTGGAACTGGTTTCGGTGCCGCGCTTTGTCAGCATCACCAACCGCGAGGCGGACATCGCCATCTCCCTCGACCGCCCCGGCGCCGACCTGGTGATCACCCGCTCCCTGACCCGCTACCGCCTCAGTCTGTACGCCAGTCCGGCCTATCTGGAGCAGGCGCCGCCGCTGCGCAACCGCGACGACCTGGGCCGGCACCAATGGATCGGCTATGTCGACGACCTGCTGTTCAGCCAGGAACTGATGTTCCACCACAGTTTCTGCCGCCACCCCCACGTGGTGTTCCGCAGCACCAGCGTGGTCGCCCAGCAGCAGGCGGCCCAGGCCGGCATTGGCCTGGCCATCCTCCCGCACTTCATGGGCAGCCGTGACCCGCTGCTGGTGCCGGTGCTGCCGGAGGAAGGCATCGAACGCGAATACTGGATGAGCGCCCGCCGGGAACTGCACCGCTCGGTGCGCCTGCGGGTGGTGTGGGATTTCCTGCTGGAGCTTTGCGCGCGGGAACGGAATCTGCTGCTGGGGGAACAAGGTGATGCATCCTCCCTTGCTTCCACTCCCATACCGGGTGGGTAGAGCGCCGCGAAACCCACACGCTTGCCCGGACACAATGACGATCGCGAAGGGGAAATAAATCCGTGCCCTTATTCCCAGAGTAAAAAATTATCCATCTTCCTCTAGCTGAGAATAGCGAATAAATTTTTCGCCAGAACCAACTTATACTTCGAGCAGAGTCTTACCGGTTACTTCTGCACCAGCCGCGCGCTGCTCTTATTGGTCCCCGATGCGCAGTCGTTTTATCAGACCGATCACGAGCAGAGACGGGGCTGTGACGGGCTGTGGAATGAAAATCCCCGGCAGATGCCGGGAATTCTTCATACAGGATTATAAAGTAAATTTGTCCTTCTTCTCGCAGCCCTTCTCAAAGCATGCCGGTAATTTTTAACAGTACTCCAACGATATACCCGCCAATGATAGCCAACCCAATTATTCCCAGCGGTCGCTCCCACCATTCTTTATCGTTGGAAGGCGGCATGGCTTCCTTATAAACATTAATCACACCCACATCGCGAGCATTCACCACGGTTCCGCCGCTGTTCTGGAGAGACCGCTTCCATTCGTATTCTTCGATCCTCTCCAAATGACGCTTGACCCTGTCGCGCAAACGACTACTGGCGCCAATGATCTGCCCGCCCACCGTCATAATGCCTAGTAACCCCATGCCGAGAAGGTTGCCGAAGCTGAATGGATCCTCTTGGCTCAGTGTCGGGGCATGGCTCCAAATGAAATCCAGGTAGGGCGATGTCAGTTGATAGATATCGGCAACTAGGTTCTGTAGAGATATGCCTAGGTGCCCAAAGATCTGCGACTGGGCCAGCACCTGAGCTTGCCGGTGTACGAACAGTAGTGTGGCAATGATATAGAAGAGCATCCCTCCTAGCATCAACAGCACGCCGATGGAGAATTGAATGCGAGACTTAACGATGGCTTGCTGAATATTCACTGATTCCTCCATATTTTTAAAAAAAGTGAAAAAGGAGAAAAACATAAAAACGGCAATAAAAATTTGACCAAAAATGGGGGCCATTTTCCGATCCCCCTACGGAATTAGAGTAGGAAAAATAAATCCGCCCGCTTTTCTTTACTATCAAAAAACATAACAACTACCAGGATATTTTGTCTCATATCGCCAAGACCTAATAACCCTATCAGCCGAAACATAAAAAGAATAACTACAACCGGCAACCCAGGTTATATAATATCTCTCACCCCCACCCTCACTAATTATTTTGTCAACCTTCTTATCAGGATTAATTGGAGACCAATAAGAATTACCACACCCCTTCTCACAACTCTCATAAATATTTGACTCAAACCTTGTCCCAATGAACATATTCAGCCCATCAACCCACTGCCGATGAGAAGGAGCACACCCAACCAGCGACAAATAAAAAATCGTTGCGCAAACACTATTTATTCGCACTTTCCCTCTCCGCCTCAATAAGGATCCTATATCGATCATATAAGGCTCCATAGTTCAAAATTAACGCAGGCGGCATAGTTCCAATATTCTCAAGCACATTCATTTCCGGAGGAACCCCTATCGCCCCCAACGCTTGCCATTCAGCTCTTTTTGCTGCCTCAACCATATTCATCCATGTATCGTGCAGAGTCGCGAATGAGTTCATGCCCGGAACTAAGTTGACGGCATTGCTAATCGGCGTGCCGTGACAGATAGCTAAAAATGATTCACAGGATTGGTTTAGGCCGATATTTTTTCCTTCGCGAACAATTCCATCCTTTAGTGCCAGAGGCACAAGCCCTCCTTCTAACGCCTCAAACTTTTCACCTCCTTCCCTGTCAACTCCTGGTCTAATATCCGGGCCGCGCCCTACTGAGTACTGATACAACTCCATCAACGCCCCAGTCGCCGCTATGCTCAACCAAGCGTCTTTGTTTTCACCACTTAACATTCCTTTCAAGGCCGTATTTGCCATATAGGCTTTGAGTCGCCCCCCAAAGTCGACCTTATAACTTCCCTCTGTCGTCAACTCGCGCCCCCAACCGTCCGTTACACCGGCACTAAACCCTGCGATCAGGGCAGCAGTGGCGTATGCTTTCAAGCTGTCCTTGCTTGTCACATCTTTCAGTGTTTCCCCCAATTCCCCGCGATTGCTGACCAAGCTGGCCGCCCCCGTTCCCGCAGCGGAAGAAAGACCAAAAGGGGACAGATTTATTTTCACTACTCTAATTTCGGTCGCCCTTGCTTGCGCCGTTCAATCCGTACGCCCGCAATACGCTCAACCTCATCCACGAAGCGGTTGTTCCCCGTCAGTTGGCCGCGTTGAATGGCCTCTCGAATCAGGTTCAGTTCCTCGGCGGGCGCTGCTTGCCTGACGAACTCGGCATACCGGCGGCGCCGTTCTTCATCCGTAGCGCCGAGCGCTTTGAAACACGGGTCGTCGTCCAACCAGTTCTGTTGACCAAAAGGGGACTGACCAAAAGGACCAAAAGGGGACAGATTTATTTTCACTACTCTAATTTCGGCCGTCCCTGCTTGCGCCGCTCAATCCGTACGCCCGCAATACGCTCAACCTCATCCACGAAGCGGTTGTTCCCCGTCAGTTGGCCGCGTTGAATGGCCTCTCGAATCAGGCTCAGTTCCTCGGCGGGCACTGCTTGCCTGACGAACTCGGTATACCGGCGGCGCCGTTCTTCATCCGTAGCGCCGAGCGCTTTGAAACACGGGTCGTCGTCCAACCAGTTCTGTTCAGGTGCGCCCCCAATACGCAGGGCATAACTGGACCAGGGATAATCCGCTGCCTCCGCCACCATGCCCGCCCGCACCGGGTTCAGTTCGATGTAACGACTACAGGCCAGCAAGTAGGCATCGGACTGCACGATGCTTGACTTGAAGCGGCTTTCCCACAGAGTGCCGGAACGGCCTTCCAAACGATTGCGGTAGCGCGTTGCGCGGGCCGCCAAGGTCTTCATCAACTGGCTGAGCCCTGCCAGTGAATCATCCGGGGCCAACAGCAGGTGCACATGGTTGGTCATCAGGCAGTACGCATAGACCTTGACCCCGAAGGCATCCTTCAACTCGCGCAAGTCGGCCAGGTAGCGCTCGAAATCAGCGTCCTCGGCAAACACGACTTGCCGGTTATGACCACGCTGAACCATGTGATGTGGATAATTTGGCAATAAGACTCGCCCGACCCTGGGCATGGCTGCTCCCTCTACGAATCCCTAAATCCTACAGACCCACCCCGGATGAAAATTAGAGTAGGGAAAATAAATCTGTCCCCTTTTCCCTTTTCCTTGCTTTTCCTTGCCTATTTTCTACCTCCATGGATAACTAGAGCCTGCCTTCCCCCCAAGGAATTAGAGTATGAAAATAGATCTGATCCTTTCCCCTCCTCCGAAACATACCTTTTCACCTAGAACACATAGCAATCCTTTATGTCTTCTACCTCATACCGCCAAGACTTCACCACGCCGTCAGCAGAAACAAGCATCGAATATCGGCAACTTCTGATCCAATTAATAAAGTAACGCCTCCCCCCTCCTTCTTCAACAACCTTATCAAACCCTCTCTCCTTATTCACTGGCGACCACAGACCTCCATAGTATCCATATGGATTTAGATACAGACTAAAATCCCTCCCTACAGCGCCATCCATCCCAGCCCGCCAAGCAGAGTTAGATGGCGCACAAGCTCCCACCAAAAGAAGAGCCGCATACAAACTACCTACCCTCATTCTCTCTCACCGCACCGTTCAATAATCGATATTTCTCATAGATCGCACCATAATTAATAAACAACGCAGGCGGCATGCTTCCCAAATTCTCTAAAACGGACATACTTCCACCCTTATGAATCTCCAGTTGATTCATCCAAGTATCATGCAATGTGGCAAACGAGTTAAACCCCGGAAGCATATTTAACGCATCACTAATATACGTCCCATGACAAATAGAATAAATATTTTGACAAGCATCAAGAGAAGGCCAATTCAGCCCTATATTCTTCCCCTCCCGTGAAACCCCATTCATAAGAACATTAGGAACCGTCCCATCCTCCAATGGAATTGCTCTCGGACCATCAGGTCTGTCTACACCGGGCCTAACATCTGGCTCTCGCCCTACTGAGTACTGATACAACTCCATCAACGCCCCAGTAGCCGCTATGCTCAACCAAGCCTCTTTGTCTTCGCCGCTTAACATTCCTTTCAGTGCCGTATTTGCCATATAGGCTTTTAGTCGCTCACCATAGTCGAATTTATAATTACCCTCTGCCGTCAACTCTCGGCCCCAACCGTCCGTTACACCGGCACTAAACCCTGCGATCAGGGCAGCAGTGGCGTATGCTTTCAAGCTGTCCTTGCTTGTCACATCTTTCAGTGTTTCCCCCAATTCCCCGCGATTGCTGACCAAGCTGGCCGCCCCCGTTCCCGCAGCGGAAGAAAGTGCTGTCGCGGCCATCGCGTTGCCCCAACCAGCAGCTACGGTCGAAGTCGTCGCGACGCCTGCAACAGTTGTCGTGGTTGCGGTACCCGCCGCCATCGCAGTACCTGACCCAGCGGTGGCTCCCGCGGCACTCCCCACCATCCCACTCGCAGCCCCATAGGTTGCAGCGGCGGCGAGAATGGCGATGGCGATTGCGGCTCCGGCTCCGATTCCCGAATGGCTGTACTTGAAGGAGTCATGCACCTCCTTCACCCGCTGCCAGTCCACATCCCCGCGCTGTTCCAGTTCCTTGATCCAGGCCAGGTTCGGGTCGGCCTGGACCATGGCGTCGATGGTCTGGCTGACGGTCTGCTGGTCGATGTGCTTGAGATCGACCTTCAGGCCGTCCACGGCCTTGATCGCGATTTCGCCCTGGGCGATGAGTTCGCTCTGGCGCAGCGTTTCGTCGGTGGTGCCCTTGCCCTTGGCGCTGGTCCAGGCGAGGTCGCCCTTGCTCTTCTCATGGCTTTCCTGGTGCAGGTCCTTCACCGCTTCGAAGGCGATTTCGCCGCCGCTGTCCAGGGTCAGGTCGGCGCCGGATTCGAGCCGGGCGGCCTGGTAGCGCTGGTCGCCTTCGCTGACCAGGGTGAGGTCGCCGCCGGTGGTGATCTCGCTGCCAACGTGGCGGATGTCGGTGACTTCATCGCGCTTGAAGCTGCTGCTGCCGAACGAACCCTTTTTCTTCTTCTCGTACAGCGAGGAGTCGCTGTCTTCGGCGGCCAGCAGGCTGAGGTCGTTGCCGGCGTAGAGGAAGGCTTCGTCGCCGGCTTCGATCCGGCTGGCTACCAGGGTGAGGTCCTTGCCGGCCTGCAGGTCAACGTCACGCCCCGCCACCACTGAGGTTTCCTGTTGGCGCACGTGGTCTTCCTGGCGGGTGACCGTCTTGCTCTTCGAGTAGAAGTGCTCCTCGTTCGCCGCCGAGGCCAGCAGGATGTCTCCGTCCGCATCCATGCGGATGTCGCGTTTGGCCTCCAACTGGCTGGCGATGGCGGTGACGTCGCGGCCCGCCTCGATGCTCAGGTCACGGCCACTGGTCACGGTGGAGCCGTGCTGGGTAACGCTCTCGTCCCGGTAACCGGGACCGAAGGCCTGGCCGACCCTTTCCTGCTGGGAGAGGATCTGTACGTCCCGGCCGGCACTCAGGAAGAGGTCGCCGCCGGCCTGCAGCACGCTGCCGATATTGGCGATATCGCGCCCGGCGGAGAGGCTCAGGCCGTTGGCGGCTTCGATGCGGGCCGCGCTGTCCAGATAGTCCCGCTGCTCGGTTCGGCCCGCCGTATTGCCCAGAACACTGGTCACCGAGCGCTCGTTGATGATGTCGCCGGTGAGGGCGATGGCGCTGACATCGCGCCCGGCGATGATGCCGCCCTGAGCGTTGCGGATGCTGTCGATGGCCAGCAGCGAGACGCGATCGCCCGCCTCGATCAGGCCGCTGTTGACGAGGTTCTTGCCCGTGGCGCTGAGGTTGTCGCTGGCGCGCAGGGTGCCCTGGTTGGCCAGCTCGCCGCCGGAAATCAGCGTCACGTCCTTGCCCTGGATCAGCGCACCGTTGGGCGCCAGGCGGCCATTGGCCTGGGCCAGGTAGAGCACCGGCACCAGCACCTGCTCGCCGTTCACCACGTGCTCTTCCATCCATACGATGTCGTGGGTCAGCGCCGCCACCTGGGCCGCGGACAGGCCCACGCCAACACTGACGCCGAGCTGCTGCTTGCTGGCGATGGCGTTGTCCATCAGGTAGCGGAACATTGCTTCGTCGCTGGTCAGGCCATCGAGGAAGCGCTGGCCGGTGCGGGCGGCGATGGCCTCGCGCACCAGACGCTGTTCGTAGAAGCCGTCGCCCAGGCGCTTCTGCGCCTGGTCAGGGTCGTAGCCGAGGTTGCCGAGCAGGTAGTCGGAGCTGAGGAACTGCTTGAGGTTGGTCAGTTCCGGACTGGCTTCGACCAGGTATTTGTGGGGCTTGGAGGGTGCCTGGTTACCCGGAAGCCCCTGGACGCGGGCGATGCTCTGATCCTGCGGCTGGCTGCCGCCGGCAGCGCCGGAGCGATCGGGTACCACGGAACCGAAAGGGGCGTCGTCCGCCTTGACCTGGATGGCGCCGATACCGGCGCCCTCGGCCTGCAGGCGAGCACCCAGTTCCAACTGGCGGCCGCCGATGATCGTCTGTCCGGCGTCATTGACCTGCACCTGGCGCGCCTGGGCATCGGTCAGCACCTGCTCGCGTTCGGCCAGGCCGATGCTGGCGCCTCCCAGGGTCCAGCTCTGCGGGCCTTGCGCGGCCTGGTCGGCCTGGGCCTCGCTGCCACTGGTGGTGCTGAGTCGGAACAGCCCGTTGGAACCCGAGGGGATGCTGAAACCCGGCAGGGCGAGGGGGTTGACCTGTTGTTGGGCAAGGTCTGGAGGGAGTTGGCCATTGATGACAATGGAGGTGGCAGCGCCGGCTCCCTGGGCCGATGTGGCGCCAACCCTGTTCACGCCGACGCTGTACTGCTGGGAAGGTGCGACGACACCATTCTCCAGCCGCTCACCGGCCTGAATGCGAACGCTTCCCGCAGCCTGGATGGTCGCCTGCGCGGCAACCCCCGTGCTCTGGCTGATCTCCGAATCGCTGGCGACGCCCCACTGGGTGATCCCAGCGGGCAGCGGCTCATGTCTATCGGGATCGTATTGCGACGGCGGTGCAAGCACCTGGTCCTTGTATACGGGGTAGTTCGTAGGGAGATTGACCGTCCTGCCGATGACATCGCCGAACGAATAGTAGGCAGCCGGAGGATCGTCCTTGCCGATCTTCTTCACTTCGGGAAGGACGGTATGGATCTGTCCAGAGGCGTCGGCTATCCGCAGGCCCGGGAAATCCGGGTCGTTGCGCTGGTTGAACGGCAGCAGCACATCGATGATCAGGCGCGAAGCGGTTCCATTGGTGACCCCGCCGGTGTTGTAGACCCGGGTACGGTCGATGGTGCCGGCGGCAGCGCCCTGGTTGCTGAAGACGCCGGTGGCGATGTCGAGATTGCCCCCCGAAGAAACGAGGCTCTGCAGGTTCTGGAAGGATTCGGAAGCAACGACCTGATTCCCACCCGCGGATATGAGCGACGCAGCTGAGTCCACCAGGAGGGTGGACTGGTACTGTTCCTTGGCAACGAAACTGATGTCCCAGGTATTGCCGCGGCACCTGCGGCAGGTCAGCGCGACGACGCTCGAAACCAGCTCACGATCCAGCTGGAAGGCATCCTTGCGGTTGATGATGCTGGACGCCGCCAGGCGCATGTCGCCGCCACTTTCCAGGGTCGCGGAGACGTTTTCCAGCAAGGTGCTGTATGCGCCTGCATCGTTGGCGGCGATATCCAGCGCGCCGAGGCTGTACACATCCGCGTAGCGGTTGGTGAAGCTGCCCACCCGCAGCGCCATGTCGCCGCCGCTGAAGATCAGGCCGTTTTCGTTGAGCAGGCTCGGCGTCACCAGGCGCAGTTGCTCCGCGCTGCCCAGGGTGCCGTGGTTGTTCAGCTGTCCGGCGTTGACCGTCAGGCCGCTGGCCGAGGTCATCACTCCGCTGTTGCTGAGCTGGCTGCCCACGCTGATGGTGGTGTTGCCGCCGCCGGTGATGCGGCCGGCCGTGGGCAGGGTGAGCTGAGCGGCGCTGAGGCCCAGGTCGCCTAGGCTGGTCACTCGCCCGTTGCCGCTGTAGGTACCGCTGAGGGCAAGGCTGAGTGTGCCATCGCTGGCGATCAAGCCATCGTTGAGCCAGTTGCCGCCGCTGCCGGTGAAGCTACTGCGGGCCAGCAGCTGGCCGCTGGCGGTCTGGTGGAATTGGCCGACATTCACCGTCAGGCGGCCGGCCTGGATGACAGTGCTATTGGTCCAGCTGTCGGCATTGAGGGTCAGGCCACCATTGGTGACGAGGCTGCCACCGGCGTTGACTACATTGGGCAGGGCGATGTCGAAGGCGCCGTTGCCGACGTGGAGCAGGCTGCCGCCGACGTTGAGGAAGCTCCCCGCCACCAGGCCGAAGTCGAGGTTGGCGGTTTCCAGGATGCCGTTACGGTTGTCCAACAGGCCTTGCACGGTCAGTTGGGTGCGGCCGCCGGTGCCCAGGGCGCGCAGCTGGCCACCGCGGTTGTCCAGGGATGCTGCGGCCAGGGTCAGGGTGGTGTCGCTTTCGATGATGCCGGCCTGGTTGTTCAGCACGCCGGCCAGGCTGAAGTCCACCGTGCCGGCGGCGATCTGTCCGGCGTTGGTCAGGTTGTCACCGCTGAGCTTGAGCAACTGCTTGGCGAAGAGCGCGCCCTGGCTGTTGTCCAGGCTGGCGACGCTCAGCAGGGCGTTGCCGGAGAGGGCCGAGAGGTGCCCGCCCTGGTTGGCCACGGAGGCGGCCGTCAGCTCCAGGGACTGCCCCTGGACCACGCCGCCCTGGCCGGCGTTGAGACCGTTGGCGAGCCAACCGCTCAGGCGGGCCTTGATCCAGCCTTCCAGGCTGGCAAGTGTGCCGCCGCGGTTGTCCAGGTTGTCGGCGCGGATCTCCAGGTTGCCAGCCTGGCTGATAGCCCGTCCGCCGAGGTTGGAGAAGGCCCCGCTGACGATCTCCAGATCGCCCCTGGCCTGGATGGCGCCCAGGCCGTTGTCCAGGCTGGCGGACTCGATGCGCACGCCGGCATCGCGGCTGTAGATGAGGCCGTCGTTATCGTTCTGCACGGCGCCGGTCGCCGTCAGCAGCAGGGCGCCATTGGCCGCGACGGTGCCGCGATGGCGGTTGTCCAGACTGCCGGTGAGCAGGGTCAGCAGGCCCTGGCTGACGATCTGGCCGTTCTGGTTGTTGACCTGGATCGCCCCCTGCAGCAGCAGCGGCCCCACGCTGGCCAGATTGCCGTTGGCATTGTCGAGGGTGCCGAGCAGGTCCAGCGTGACGGCACCATTGCCGGCAATGCTGCCGCCGCTGTTGTCGAGGTCGGTGGCACGCAGGACCAGCGCCTGTTGCGCCTGCACGGTACCGGCGGCGTTATTCAAGCTGGCGGCGTTCAGGGTCAATTTCGCGCCGCTGTCGATCTGCCCGCCCGCGCTGTTGTCCAGCTGGGTGGCGACGTCGAGCTGCTGGTCGCCGCCGCTGGAGAGGATGCCCCGGTTGCTGTTGTCCAGGCTGGCGGCCTTGAGGTCCAGGCGACCCTTGCTGGCCAGTGCACCTTCGCCGCTGTTCTGCAGGGCACCGCTCAGGGTCACGGACAGATTGCCATCACGGCTGGAGAGGGTGCCGAGGTGGCGGTTGTCGAGGCTCTGGCCGCTGACGCTGAGGCCCTGCCAGCCGGAGAGCAAGCCGAGCTGGTTGCGCAGCTGTACGCCGCTCAGGTCGAGCTGGCCGCTGCTGATCAGCTTGCCACCGCGGTTGTCGAGGTCGCGCAGGACCAGGCTTAAGCCCTGGCTGCTGCTGATCTCGCCGCCCTGGTTGGCCAGGTCGCGCAGCCGCTGAAGGCTGAGCGGGCCCTGGGCAAGGATCAGACCGCCCTGGTTGTCCAGGTCGCCACCGTTGAGGTCGAGGGTGAGGCCGACGGCACCGATCAGCCGGCCCTGGCGCTGGATCAACCGGTCGAGGAACAGGCTCAGGGCGCCCTGGGCGGAGACTTCGCCACCCTGGCTGGAATCCAGTGTGCCGGCCTGCAGGTCGAGCTTTCCCTGGCTGTTGATCAGGCCGTTGTCGCGGTTGTCGATGGACTGGGCGCGCAGGTCGAGGGCACTGCCGGCCAGCAGGCTGCCGCCGCGGTTGTCCAGGCTGCCGGCCTTCAGCGTGAGCTGCCGGGCGGCGTTGATCAGGCCTTGCTGGTCGTTGGCCAGGGCGCCACTGATGTCTACCTGGGTCGTACTGCGGCTGGTCAGGGTGCCGCCGGTATTGGCCAGGCTGGCGGCCGCGACATCGAGGCGGGCGGCGGCGATCAGGCCCTTGAGGTTGCCCAGCGCCTGCTCGATTCGCAGGGTCAGGGCCTGGGCGCCGAGCAGCTTGCCGCTGGCGTTGTCGAGGCTGCGCGCGGCCAGGGTGAAGGCCTGCTGGCTGGAGATTTCGCCGCCCTGGTTGTCGACCTTGCCGAGGTTCTTCAGCAGCAAGTGGCCGGGGGCGTTGATCAGGCCCTGGCGGTTGTCCAGGTCACCACCCTGGAGGTCGAGGCTGAGGCCGGCATTGCTGAACAGCTGGCCGCCCTGCTGCGCCAGGCCACTGGCACTGACGGTGAGGACCTGTTGGCTGCCGAGGCGGCCGCCGTGGTTGATGAGCTCACCCGTGGTCAGGTTCAGGGCATCGGCGCTGGTCAGTTGCCCCAGGCTGTTGTCGAGGCGGCCGGTGGCGAGTTGGGTCTTGCCCTTGGCCGACAGCACGCCCTGACGATTGCTCAGTCTGTCGCTGGACAGCGTCAAGGTGCTGTCCGTCAGCAGTTGGCCGCCGTCGTTGGCAAGCACACCACGACTGAGGATATTCATGGCGCCCGCGCTGGAAACAGTGCCGCCGCTATTGTCGAGGCCGCCGGCAGCGAGGGCGAGACGACCTTCGCTGTTGATCAGGCCCTGACCATTGGTCAACGCCTGCTGCAGAGTGATGTCCACGGCCTGCTGGCTGAGCAGGCGGCCGCCGCTGTTGTCCAGGCTGCTGCCGGTCAGGCCCACCCCGGCCTGGCCGGAAATAAGGCCCTTGGCGCGGTTGATCACCTGCTCGACGGCGAGAACCAGGCGGGTGCCGGCCAGCAGCCGGCCCTCATCGCTGTTATCGAGCTGCCCGCCGACGATCTGGACCGCCTCCTGGCTGGAGATCTCGCCACCACGGTTGTCGATCTCATCGATAGCGAGGGACACGCCCCGGGTCGCGCCGACCAGGCCGTTGGCACTGTTGTCGAGGCGCTGGCCCTTCAGGCTCAGGGCGCCCTGGGCGATCAGCAGCCCGCCGCGCTGGTCGAGGGTGCCGATATTCGCCTGGACATCCGCCTTGCCGGCGATCTCGCCAGCGCGGTTGTCCAGGGTGCTGGCGGTCAGGTCGAGCTTGCCGCTGGCCACCACGGCACCACGCTGGTTGTCGAAGTGGCCGGTGACCGCAAGCGTGAACCGGTCTCGGCTGTTGAGCAGCCCTTCACGGTTATCCAGGCTGCCCGCACGCAGGTCCAGCCCCTTGGCGGAGACCGTGCCTTTGACGTTATCCAGGGCCTGGGCGATGCGCAGCACCAGCGCCTGGTTGCTGAGCAGCTTGCCGCCAGCGTTGTCGAGCTGGCGCGCGGCCAGGGTGAAGCCCTGCTGGCTGGAAATTTCGCCGCCACGGTTGATCACCCGCCCCAGGTTCTGCAGTAGGAGCTGGCCGGGGCTGTTGATCAGGCCGCCGCTGTTGTTCAACAGGCCCTGTTGCAGGTCGAGGCTGAGGTCGGCCTGGCTGAACAGCTCACCACCGTCGTGCTGGTCCAGGCCGGTGACCTTGGCGGTCAGGCCCTGGCCGCCGGCGATGCGGCCCTTGGCGCTGTTGTCGACCTGACCGGCGTCCAGGTCCAGGATGCCGGCGGAGGTGAGCTTGCCGCCCCGGCGGTTGTTCAGCGCACCGGTGTCGATCCGTGCGTTGCCCTTGGCACTGAGTACGCCTGCCTCGCTGTTGTCGAGGCTGGCGCTGGCCACAGCGAGGTTGCCGTCGCTGACGATGGAGCCGCCTTTGTTATCGAGTTGGCCGGCGCTGACCAGCCCCAGGTCGGCGGCGCTGGAGAGGGCGCCACCCTGGTTGTCGATCCGGCTGGCCTGGAGCGCCAGGGTACCCTCGCTGCTGATCAGGCCCTGGCGATTGACCAGTTCGCCTGCCGACCCGCCGGCCTTGGGCGTCAGGGCGATGACCAGCGACGTGGCGCTGGCCAGGGTGCCGCCGCTATTGTCCAGGCTGTGGGTGTCGAGGGTGGTGGCGTGACGGCCGAAGATCAGGCCCTTGGCCTGGTTGATCAGCCGATCCACGGCGAGGACCAGTTGGTTGCCCGCCAACAGCTTGCCGCCGCTGTTGTCGAGGCGCTGGCCGGCAAGGCTGACGCTCGTTTGGCTGGACAGCTCGCCGCCACGGTTGTCGATGTCGCCAACCTCGAGTTTCAGCGCTTTGGTGCTGCCCACCAGACCGCCCTGGCGGTTGTCCAGGGCGCGGGCCTGGAGCTGCAGGGTGCCCTGGGCGACCAGTTCGCCGCCCTGCTGCGCCAAGATACCGAGCGTTGCGTTCAGATCACCCTGGCTGGCGATACGGCCCTGGGCGTTCTGCACCTCCTCGGCCTCAATCGACAGGGGACCGGCGGCGGAGATGCGTCCGCCCTGGTTATCCACACGCTGGCCCTGATGGTCGAGGCGGTCCTTGCTGGTGATCTGGCCCTGCTGACGGTTGTCCAACTGATTCGCACGGAGCACCAGCGGACCATTCGCTGCGAGCCTGCCACCGCGATTGTCCAGGTGGTTCGCGGTAACGGTGACCGGCCCCTGGCCACTGACCTGGCCGGCGTGGTTATCCAAGCGACCCGCGTGGATCGCCAAGGGTCCCTTGGCGAGCAGGCCGCCCTGCTCCTGGTTGTCGAGCAGGCCGTTGACGCGGGCGTTCAGTGCGCCATCCGCCACCAGGGTGCCGCGGCGGTTGTCGACGCTGGCGGCTTGCAGGTCGAGGTCGCGCCCGGTGCCGAGCGTGCCGCCCTGGTTGTCCAACGCACCGTTCAGGGTCACCGACAGGCCCTGGTCGCCCAGCACTGCACCGCCCTGGTTGTCCAGGCTGGCGGCCTGGATTCGGGTGGCACCGCCACTGGAGATCTCACCGGCGCGATTGCGGAGCGAGCCGCCCTCCAGGCGCACGTCGCCGTTGCTGCCGAGCAACCCGTCGCTATTGTCCAGGGACGCGCTGGCGTTCAGCTGCAGCTGCTGTTCGCCGATCACCTTGCCGCCCCGGTTGTCGACGCTCTCCGCCTGCAACCGCACGCTACGGCTGGAGACCTCGCCACCACGGTTGTCCAGGTGGCCCACCTGCGCCTGCACTCGGCCGGCGCCGTTCACCCGCCCGGCCTGGTTGTCCAGTTCGCCGGCGCTGAGCGCCAGGTCGCCCTTGGCCAGCACCCGGCCCTGGCGGTTGTCCAGCTTGGAAGCCGCCACCTTGACCTGTGACTGGGCACTGAGGGTGCCGCCCTGGTTGTCCAAGGTCTGGCGAGCGCTGACCTCGAGGTTGCGGCTGGCCGCCAGGGTGCCGGCGTTGCGCACCTCCCGCGCTTGTAGCTGCACGTCGCCGACGCCATTACGGCTGTTGTCCGGGTTGACCCCGGCCTCGACTACCCCCTGGTTGAGGGTGCGTCCGCCGCTGTTGAGGCGCACGGCGTCCTTCGCCGCCAGGCTCTGGCGGATGGCCAGGTCGCCCTGGGTTTCCAATACGGCGCTGCCGCCGGCATAGGCCTGGGCGGTCAGCTCGGCGCCCTGCGCCCTGACCTGCAGGTCGCGGGCGGCCGCCGTCTGCGCCAGGGTCACCTGGCCGTTGGCGTCGATGCGGATATCGCCGGCACTGGCCGCCATGTCGCCGGCCAGCTTCACGCCCACCCCGGCCTCGGTGCCCACCAGGCGGATGGCCCCGGCGTACATGCCACCCAGGGCGGAGCTGTCGATGGCCAGGGCCGGAGCGGCGCCGCCATCGGTGGAGCGCGGGGTGGCGGCCAGGCTGTCGGCCTGCACGTCGTTGCGGCCGGTCACGATGGTGAGGTCGCGGGCATGGAGTTCGGCATTGAGCCGCGCGCTGCGGGTGATCAGCTCGAACTGGTCGACGTTGCTGGCGTTGAGGCCGGCGCCCTCGAGGGTGATATCGCCGCCGTCTACCTGGAAGCGCTCGAGCCGTCCCGCCTCCAGCACCGGTTTGCCGGTGGTCAGGGTGGCGCGCGGGGTGTTGATGAAGCCGCAGCCGTTGCAGGTGAGGCCGTGGGGGTTGCTGACAATGACCCGCGCTGACTGCCCGGCCACTTCGGTGTAGCCGCCGAGCAGGCTGCGATTACCGCCGGTGACTTCGTTGAGGATGGTGCCGGCGGCGCGGCCCTGGAGGTTGGGGTTGCCGAGGATCAGCCCGCCCAACTGGCTGGCCTGGGCCCGCTCGGTGGCGTTGTTGAGGATCAGCCCCTCGGCACCGACGTTGTACTCGCGGAAGCGGTTGTGGGACAGGCCATTGGCGTTGGGGGTGGCAATGTTGACCACCGGCACGCCGTTGCCGGCCTGGCCCAGCTGGGTATTGCCGCCCGCCGCCTGATCCACCGCCAGCTGGGCGGCAGTGGCGACGATCGGGTCGAGGAAGAGGATGCCGATCAGGACCAGGGCGATGCATTGGTTGAGAGGACTGCGGGTATCCATACGGGGCCTCGACCTTCGCGAACTTCGACTCGGAAAGTACGAGATGGTCGAAACCAGACGACGCCCTAGCAAGCGCCCAACCGCAGGTAGAGAAGAGTCGATCCCGGTTTCGGAGATTTCCTATGGCCCCTTACACATCGAACCAAAATCATCACTGCGGATCCGCAAGGTGGCGGATTCGCGCGTAACCATCTAAAAAAGCGAAACCTTCGTTCTGATTTCGATAATCAAGGGACACCATCCGCCCATGATGACCCTCCGCCAGATCCGCCATTTCATCGCCGTGGCCGAAACCGGCTCGATTTCCGCCGCCGCCCAGGCGGTGTTCATTTCCCAATCCACCCTGACCCTGGCCATCCAGCAGCTGGAAGAGGAAATCGGGGTGAGCCTGTTCAACCGTCACGCCAAGGGCATGTCCCTGACCCACCAGGGCCACCAGTTCCTGCGCCAGGCGCACCTGATCCTGGCGACGGTGGAGAACGCCAAGCGCAGCCTGCAGCAGAGCACCGACCAGGTCGCCGGCAGCCTCACCATCGGCGTGACCAGCCTGGTGGCCGGCTACTACCTGGCCGACCTCATCACCCGCTTCCAGCGCGCCTATCCCAATGTGAAGACCCGCGTGGTGGAAGACGAACGCCCCTATATCGAACACCTGCTGGTGAGTGGCGAGATCGACGTCGGCGTGCTGATCCTCTCCAACCTGGAGGACCGCCATGCCCTGCAGACCGAGGTGCTCACCCACTCGCCCCACCGCCTCTGGCTGCCGGCCCAGCACCCCTTGCTGGAACGCGACAGCATCGGCCTTGCGGACGTGGCCGGGGAACCGCTGATCCAGCTGAATGCCGACGAGATGGGCCTGCACACCCAGCGCATCTGGTCCCGCGCCGGGCTGACGCCCCAGGTGACCCTGCGCACCGCCTCGGTGGAAGCGGTGCGCAGCCTGGTGGCGGCCGGCCTCGGCCTGTCGATCCAGCCGGACATGACCTACCGCCCCTGGTCCCTGGAGGGCGACATCATCGAAGCCCGGCCCCTGGTGGACCTGGGCGCGCCCCTGGACGTGGGCCTGGCCTGGCGCCGCGGCACCGCGCGCCCGGCCCTGGTGGATCCCTTCCTCACCGTGGCGCGGGAACAGCCGAACAACCGCAGGCTTTCGATTTAATCGAACGCTACTTTCAATATTTAGAATTTGTCGACCTCAAGCCCGGCCTCTAGTCTCTCGAACCATAGGCAGAGGCATACCGGGCTTCCCCAAGGAGCACCGGGATGTCCGAACCACAAAAAGAGCGAAAGAGAGCCAGCAAGATGACCGGCGCCATGAGCACTCCCACCCTGCACAGCGAACTGCTGATCGACGGCCAGTTGGTCATCGGCGAGGGGCTGGCCGAGCCGATCATCAACCCCGCCAGCGGCGAAACCCTGGTGGCCATCGCCGAAGCCTCGATTGAACAGGTGGAAGCCGCCGTCGCCGCCGCCCACCGCGCCTTCGCCGGCTGGTCGCGGACCACCCCGGCGCAGCGCTCCACCGCACTGCTGGCCATCGCCGACGCCATCGACAAGCGCGCCGAACAACTCTCCCGCCTGGAAGCGCTGAACTGCGGCAAGCCGCTGCACCTGGCGCGCCAGGACGACATTCCGGCCACCGCCGACGTGTTCCGCTTCTTCGCCGGCGCCGTGCGCTGCCAGCAGGGTCAGTTGGCCGGCGAGTACATCCCCGGCCACACCAGCCTGGTGCGCCGCGACCCGGTGGGCGTGGTGGCCTCCATCGCGCCCTGGAACTACCCGCTGATGATGGCGGCCTGGAAGATCGCCCCGGCCCTGGCCGCCGGCAATACGCTGATCTTCAAGCCCTCGGAACACACGCCCTTGTCGATCCTGGCCCTGGCGCCGGCCTTGGCGGAAATCCTCCCGCCCGGCGTGATCAACATCCTCTGCGGCGGCGGCGACAGCGTCGGCAGCCAACTGGTGGGCCACCCGAAGGTGCGCATGGTGTCGCTGACCGGCGATATCGTCACCGGCCAGAAGATCCTGCAGAGCGCCGCCCGCACCTTGAAACGCACCCACCTTGAGCTGGGCGGCAAGGCGCCGGTGATCGTCTGCAACGACGCCGACCTCGACGCCGTGGTCCAGGGCATCCGCACCCACGGCTACTACAACGCCGGGCAGGACTGCACCGCTGCCTGCCGCATCTACGCCCAGGCCGGTATCCACGATCGCCTGGTAGCCGAGCTGGGCGAGGCCGTGGCCGGCCTGCGCTTCGCCCGCAAGCGCGACCAGGACAACGAGATCGGCCCGCTGATCAGCTCGCGCCAGCGCGACCGCGTGGCCAGCTTCGTCGAGCGCGCCCTCGGCCAGCCGCATATCGAGCGGGTCACCGGCGCCGCTGTGCACTCCGGCGCGGGCTATTACTACCAGCCCACCCTGCTGGCCGGCTGCAAGCAGCAGGACGAGATCGTCCAGCGCGAAGTGTTCGGCCCGGTGGTCACCGTCACCCGCTTCGACGACCTGGCCCAGGCCGTGGACTGGGCCAACGACTCCGAGTACGGCCTGGCCTCGTCCGTCTGGACCCAGAACCTGGACAAGGCCATGCAGGTGGCCGCGCGGCTGCAGTACGGCTGCACCTGGATCAACACCCATTTCATGCTGGCCAGCGAGATGCCCCACGGCGGGCTCAAACGCTCCGGCTACGGCAAGGACCTGTCCAGCGATTCGCTGCAGGACTACAGCGTGGTGCGGCACATCATGGCCCGCCACGGACAGACGCTCTAGCAAGACAACAACGGCTCCACCCGCTTCAACTGCCTCGACCAATAACTACTCAAGAGGAAACACCATGTCCGTGCGCAAGACCGCTCTGCTCAGCGCCATCGCCACCGCCGTCCTGGCCAGCACCAGCCTGCAGGCTGCCGAGGCCCTCAAGGAAGTTGGCAAGGGCGAAGGCCAGCTCGACATCATCGCCTGGCCCGGCTACATCGAGCGCGGCGAATCGGACAAGAACTACGACTGGGTGAGCCAGTTCGAGCAGGACACCGGCTGCAAGGTGAACGTGAAGACCGCCGCCACCTCCGACGAGATGGTCAGCCTGATGGCCAAGGGCGGCTACGACCTGGTCACCGCCTCCGGCGATGCCTCCCTGCGCCTGATCTACGGCAAGCGCGTGCAGCCGATCAACCCGGAGCTGATCCCCAACCTGAAGAACCTCGACCCGCGCCTGAAGGACGCGCCCTGGTTCACCGTCGACGGCAAGTCCTACGGCACTCCCTACCAGTGGGGCCCGAATCTGCTGATGTACAACACCAAGGCCTTCACCAAGGCGCCGGACAGCTGGAGCGCGGTGTTCGAGCCGCAGCAACTGGCCGATGGCAAGGCCAACAAGGGCCGCGTGCAGGCCTACGACGGCCCCATCTACATCGCCGACGCCGCCCTCTACCTGAAGTCCGCCAAGCCGGAACTGGGCATCCAGGACCCCTACCAACTGACCGAAGAGCAGTACGCTGCCGTGCTCGACGTCCTGCGCAAGCAGCACGGCCTGGTGCACCGCTACTGGCACGACGCGACCGTGCAGATGAGCGACTTCAAGAACGAAGGCGTGGCCGCCTCCAGCACCTGGGGCTACATGGCCAACACCCTGAAGGCCGAGGGCCAGCCGGTGGCCACCGTATTCCCGAAAGAGGGCGTCACCGGCTGGGCCGACACCACCATGCTGCACGTGGACGCCAAGCACCCGAGCTGCGCCTACAAGTGGATGAACTGGTCGCTGGAGCCCAAGGTGCAGGGCGACGTCTCCGCCTGGTTCGGCGCCCTGCCCGCCGTACCTGCCGGCTGCAAGTCCAGCGCCCTGCTCGGTGCCGAGGGTTGCGCCACCAATGGTTATGAGCAGTTCGACAAGATCGCCTTCTGGAAAACCCCGCAGGCCGAGGGCGGCAAGTTCGTCCCGTACAGCCGCTGGACCCAGGACTACATCGCGATCATGGGCGGCAGGTAATTCGCGCCGAACTCTCCCCAGACGTCACCCCTCTCCCTCTGGGAGAGGGGCCGGGGGTGAGGGAGGTCCGAGCTCGCGCAGTGTTTCCCTCTCGAGCAAAGCTGGTCCGAATCCCCATGAAGCACCGAGCGGCTGACGCTCCCCTCACCCCAACCCTCTCCCGGAGGGAGAGGGAGTCAGTTCGAGCCACATGAGATTTCCGCAGGGCTTCCACCGCGAGGCTCCGCTCAAGTCATGCTTTTTTTTCGCGTCACCGGAGCCCCACCATGACACTTGCTGTCCAGTTCACCCAGGTTTCCCGCCAGTTCGGCGAGGTCAAGGCCGTCGACCGGGTATCCATCGATATCAAGGACGGCGAGTTCTTCTCCATGCTCGGCCCATCGGGCTCCGGCAAGACCACCTGCCTGCGTCTGATCGCCGGCTTCGAGCAGCCCACTGCGGGCTCCATCCGCATCCACGGCGAAGAGGCCGCAGGCCTGCCGCCCTACGAGCGCGATGTGAACACCGTGTTTCAGGACTACGCGCTGTTCCCCCACATGAACGTGCGCGACAACGTCGCCTACGGCCTCAAGGTGAAGGGCGTGGCGAAAGCCGAACGCCTGGCCCGCGCCGAGGAAGCCTTGGGGATGGTCGCTCTGGCCGGCTACGGCGACCGCAAGCCGGCGCAACTCTCCGGCGGCCAGCGCCAGCGCGTGGCCCTGGCCCGTGCCCTGGTGAACCGGCCGCGCGTGCTGCTGCTGGACGAACCCCTGGGCGCGCTGGACCTCAAGCTGCGCGAGCAGATGCAGAGCGAGCTGAAGAAGCTGCAGCGCCAGTTGGGCATCACCTTCATCTTCGTCACCCACGATCAGGGCGAAGCGCTGTCCATGTCCGACCGCGTGGCCGTGTTCAACAAGGGCCGCATCGAGCAGGTGGACACCCCGCGCAACCTCTACATGAAGCCGGCCACCCCCTTCGTCGCCGAGTTCGTCGGCACCTCCAACGTGCTGCGTGGCGACCTGGCGCGCCAGCTCACCGGCGCCGATCAGCCCTTCTCCATCCGCCCCGAGCACATCCGCTTCGCCCAGGGCGATATCGGCAGCCACGAGGTGGAAATCCGCGGCCTGCTCCACGACATCCAGTACCAGGGCGCCGCCACCCGCTACGAGATCCGCCTGGATAACGGCCAGAACCTCTGCGTCAGTCTGGCCAACAGCCAGTGGCAGGATGCCGCGCCGCTGCACCAGCAGGGCCAGGTGGTGACCGCCCGCTGGGCGCGCGACGCCATGGTCCAGCTGGCCGAGGGTGTGTGACATGGAACTGACCCTCAACGCCGAGCGGCCCCGCGCCGCCAACGGCCTGATGCGCAGGCTGTCGGGCCTGCTCTACCGCAAGCCGGCCCTGTACCTCTCGCTGCTGCTGGTGCCGCCACTGCTGTGGTTCGGCGCCATCTACCTGGGCTCGCTGCTGACGCTGCTCTGGCAAGGCTTCTACACCTTCGACGACTTCACCATGTCGGTGTCGCCGGAGCTGACCCTGGCCAACTTCGCCGCGCTGTTCCAGGCCGCCAACTTCGACATCATCCTGCGCACCCTGAGCATGGCGGTGGTCGTGTCCATCGCCAGCGCCGCCGTGGCCTTCCCCATCGCCTACTACATGGCGCGCTACACCACGGGCAAGACCAAGGCGTTCTTCTACATCGCGGTGATGATGCCCATGTGGGCCAGCTACATCGTCAAGGCCTACGCCTGGACCCTGCTGCTGGCCAAGGGCGGCGTGGTGATGTGGTTCGTCCAGGCGCTGCACCTCGAGCCCGTGCTGGAACTGCTGCTGGGCGTGCCCGGCGTCGGCGGCAGCACCCTGTCCACCTCGCACTTCGGCCGCTTCCTGGTGTTCGTCTACATCTGGCTGCCGTTCATGATCCTGCCGATTCAGGCCTCCCTGGAGCGCCTGCCGCCGTCCCTGCTGCAAGCCTCGGCAGACCTGGGTGCGCACCCGCGGCAGACCTTCCTGCAGGTGATCCTGCCGCTGTCGGTGCCGGGCATCGCCGCGGGTTCGATCTTCACCTTCAGCCTGACCCTGGGCGACTTCATCGTGCCGCAGCTGGTGGGCCCGCCCGGCTACTTCGTCGGCAGCATGGTCTACGCCCAGCAGGGCGCCATCGGCAACATGCCCATGGCTGCCGCCTTCACCCTGGTGCCGATCGTGCTGATCGCCCTCTACCTGTCCATCGTCAAACGTCTGGGGGCCTTCGATGCACTCTGAACGCGCTTCCTGGGGGCTGAAAGCCGCCGCCTGGGGCGGGCTGGCATTCCTGCACATCCCGATCCTGATCATCTTCATGTACGCCTTCAACACCGAAGACGCCGCCTTCAGCTTCCCGCCGCAGGGCTTCACCCTGCACTGGTTCAGCGTCGCCTTCGGCCGCGCCGATGTGGTGGAAGCGATCAAGCTGTCGCTGCAGGTTGCCTGCATCGCCACGCTGATCGCCATGGTGCTGGGCACCCTGGCCGCGGCTGCGCTGTACCGCCGCGACTTCTTCGGCAAGGAAGGCATCTCGCTGATGCTGATCCTGCCGATCGCCCTGCCCGGCATCATCACCGGCATCGCGCTGCTCTCGGCGTTCAAGGGGCTTGGCATCGAGCCGGGGCTGCTGACCATCGTCATCGGCCACGCCACCTTCTGCGTGGTGATCGTCCACAACAACGTGATCGCGCGCTTCCGCCGCACCTCCCACAGCCTCATCGAAGCCTCGATGGACCTGGGCGCGGACGGCTGGCAGACCTTCCGCCACATCATCCTGCCGAACCTCGGCTCGGCCCTGCTGGCGGGCGGCATGCTGGCCTTCGCGCTGTCCTTCGACGAGATCATTGTCACCACCTTCACCGCCGGCCACGAACGCACCCTGCCGATCTGGCTGCTCAACCAACTCAGCCGCCCGCGCGACGTCCCGGTGACCAACGTGGTGGCCATGCTGGTAATGCTGGTGACCATGCTGCCCATCCTTGCCGCCTACTACCTGACCAAGGGTGGCGAGAGCGTGGCGGGTAGCGGGAAGTAACGACAGTTTCAGACCGGCTCCCTCTCCTTCGCTTTTCTCCCCTCCCTTCTCCCTCCGGGAGAGGGGCCGGGGCGGGCCGCGATCGGATGAGAGTAGTCCGAGCCGCACCGAATTTCCCTCACCCCAACCCCTCTCCCGGAGGGAGAGGGGCTAGCACTCAGCGAGGTTTACCCCATGCAAACCAAACTCCTGATCAACGGCCAACTGATCGCCGGCGAAGGCCCCAGCCTCGCCGTGCTCAACCCGTCCCTGGGCACCGCCCTGGTGGAAATTGCCGAGGCCAGCCCGGCCCAGGTGGACGCCGCCGTGCGTGCCGCCGATGCCGCTTTCCCGGCTTGGTCGCAGACCTCGCCGAAAGACCGTTCCACCCTGCTGCTGAAGCTCGCCGACAAGATCGACGCCCATGCCGAAGAGCTGGCCCGGCTGGAATCGCAGAACTGCGGCAAGCCCTACGCTGCCGCACTGAACGATGAACTGCCGGCCATCGCCGACGTGTTCCGCTTCTTCGCCGGCGCCAGCCGCTGCATGAGCGGCTCCGCAGCGGGCGAGTACCTGCCCGGCCACACCTCGATGATCCGCCGCGATCCGGTGGGCGTGGTCGCTTCCATCGCGCCGTGGAACTACCCGCTGATGATGGCGGCCTGGAAGCTGGGCCCGGCCTTGGCTGCCGGCAACACCGTGGTACTGAAACCCTCCGAGCAGACCCCGCTGACCGCCCTCAAGCTGGCCGAGTTCATCGCCGACATCTTCCCCGCAGGCGTGGTCAACCTGGTGTTCGGCCGTGGCCCGAGCGTTGGCGAGCCGCTGGTAACCCACCCGAAAGTGCGCATGGTCTCCCTCACCGGTTCGGTCGCCACCGGCAGCCGCATAATCGCCGGCACCGCCGACAGTGTGAAACGCATGCACATGGAACTGGGCGGCAAGGCCCCGGTGATCATCTTCGACGACGCCGACATCGAAGCCGCCGTGGACGGCATCCGCACCTTCGGCTTCTACAACGCCGGGCAAGACTGCACCGCCGCCTGCCGCATCTACGCGCAGAAAGGCATCTACGAGAAGTTCGTGGCCAAGCTGGGCGAGGCCGTCGGCAGCATCAGGACTGGCCTGCAGGACGACCCGGCCACCGAGCTCGGCCCGCTGATCACCGAGCAACACCTGCAACGCGTCGAGGGCTTCGTCCAGCGCGCCGCCGCCGTACCGCACATCCAGGTGGTCACCGGCGGTGCGCGCGTGGAAGGCCCCGGCTTCTTCTTCCAGCCCACCGTGCTGGCTGGCGCCCGCCAGGACGATGAAATCGTCCGCCGCGAAGTGTTCGGCCCGGTGGTCTCGGTCACCCAATTCGACAGCGAAGAGCAGGTGCTGGAATGGGCCAACGACTCCGACTACGGCCTGGCCTCCTCCCTGTGGACCGCTGATGTGGGTCGCGCCCACCGCCTGTCCGCACGCCTGCAGTACGGCTGCACCTGGGTCAACACTCATTTCATGCTGGTCAGCGAAATGCCCCACGGCGGCGTCAAGCACTCCGGCTACGGCAAGGACATGTCCATGTACGGGCTGGAGGACTACACCGCCATTCGCCATGTGATGTTCAAGCACTAACGGGCTGGCTCCGACCGGCTCCTTGTAGGGGCGAATTCATTCGCCAAGGGCAGCTCAGCTGCCCCATGAGGGTTTCAAGGGCAGGCCTGCGGCCTGCTTGGCGAATGAATTCGCCCCTACAGGAAGAAATGCCCCACAGGATGTACCCCGCACCACCCCACCAGGAGAACAAGCGATGCGTAACACCTTGCGTAATTTCAGCTTCATCCTGCTTTGCGCCATGGCCGGGATGGCCCAGGCGACGGAAGATGCCAAGGCCATAGTCGATGGCTACATGGCCGCCTGGAACGCCCACGACGTCAACAAGGCCGCCAGCTTCATGGCCGAGGACGCCGTCTACTTCGATGCCACCGTCGGCACCCCGCAACAGGGCCGCGCGGCGGCGCGTGACAACGTGATCAAGGTGTTCATCACCGCCGTGCCGAACCTGACCTGGAAGATGACCAGCGAGCCCATCGTCAGCGCCGATGGCATCGCCTTCCAGTGGGAGTTTGCCGGCACCAACAGCGGCGCCTGGAGCGCCGAGACCCCGGCCACCAACAAGCCGCTGAAGTTCGAAGGTGTCAGCTTCGTGCGGGTGAAGAACGGCAAGATCACCTACCAGGGCGACTACTACGACGCGCTCGGCTTCAACAAGCAGCTCGGCTGGTAATCCGCACTCCCCTGCCCGTAGGGTGCGCTGCGCGCACCGAAACCTCCGCACGGTGTTTCGGTGCGCATGGCGCACCCTACAATAGGCTCCGCGCCACCGGATTAAACCCCCGCCGCCTCCGCCAACCCCTTCTCCTTCAACCACTCCGGATTGAACAACCGCCCGGCGTACAACCCGCCTCGATCGCAGAGCAAGGTCACGATCCGATGGCCCGGCCCCATCTCGCGGGCGACCTGCACGGCGGCCGCGAGGTTGATGCCGGAGGAGCCGCCGACGAACAGCCCCTCTTCCCGCAGCAGCCGGTAGACCATGGCCACGCAGGCCGGGTCGTCCACCTGCACGGCATCGTCAATGGGCGTGCCTTCGAGATTCGCGGTGACCCGCGTGGTGCCGATGCCTTCGGTGATGGAGCTGCCTTCGGCCAGCAGTTCGCCCGTCTTCACCCAGTTGTACAGCGCGCTGCCCATGGGGTCGGCGAGGACGATGCGCACCTTCGGGTCTTGCGCCTTGAGGTAGCGCGCCACCCCGGCCAGGGTGCCGCCGGTGCCGGTGGCGCAGACGAAGGCGTCGAGCCGGCCATCGGTTTCGGCCCAGATCTCCGGACCGGTGGTCTCGAAGTGGGCCTGGCGGTTGGCGGTATTGTCGAACTGGTTGGCCCAGATCGCGCCGGGCAGCTCGGCGGCGAGGCGACCGGCGATCTTCTGGTAGTTGTCCGGGTCCCTGTAGGGTTTGGGCGGCACCGGGCGCACCTCGGCCCCCAGGGTGCGCAGCAGGTCCAGTTTTTCCGGGGACTGGTTGTCGGGGATCACGATGATGCAGCGATAACCCTGGGCGGCGCAGATATGCGCCAGGCCGATGCCGGTGTTGCCGGCGGTGCCCTCCACCACCGTGCCACCCGGCAGCAGGCGGCCCTGGCGCTCGGCGTCTTCGATGATGAAACGGGCCGCGCGGTCCTTGACGGAGCCGCCGGGGTTGAGGAATTCGGCCTTGGCCAGAATGTCACAGCCGGTTTCGGCACTGAGGCCAATGAGACGCAGCAGGGGTGTGTTGCCGACGCTACCGATGAAACCTTCGCGGATCGCCATGCTGCACCTCCCGGAGTCGCTGCATGGGAACGAACAGTTTCAGTCTAGCCGTGTGCTAGTTGGGCTTGCCCTTCTCGAACTGGGACTTGATGACATCCGACAGCGTCGCCGTCAGGGCCGCCGTGGAAACCCCGAACATCAGGACGCCGTTGGCGGCCTCCAGCGGCCCCAGCAGCCGCCACCGCTCGTTCATGACGATGTCGCCGTAGCCCAACGTGACGAAGTTCACCGCCGAGTGGTAAAGCGCCTTGGCAAAGCTGTCGAACTCCCCGAGTGCCAGAAACAGCGCGCCCCAGATCCCCATCTGCACGAAATTGCCCAACAACATCACCAGCATCACGGTCGATAGCAGCAGGGTGACGCGCCACGGCGATGCGCTGACCCGCCCTCCCCGCACATAGCGAACGTACGGCCTCAGGCTGAAGGCCACGAACACGGCCTGCATGACCAGGCAGAGCACCATCACGGGAATCCCGACCAGCAGATTGAGCAGCATGACAGCGACCTCTCAGCGGGCTTGGCGGCGTTGCCGCTGGAAACGCCGGCGATCTATCAGGTAGACCGCCGCGCAGGCGTACAGGGTGACGGCGATGAACAGCCCCATGCGCACGGCGAAGGCGGTGTAGACGTCCTTGCCGGCCTCGCTGTCCTGCACCGACTGGCCGAGCAGGATGATCAGGGTCACCAGGGTGTTCAGCCAGAACCCCGGCGTCTGTCGGGTCGCCGCCAGGGCGTAAAGCCGACGGGACAGCAGCAGGCCGAACAACAGCATCCAGAGGAAGAACATCCACAGGTGCGGGAACAGGCTGAGCGCACTCCAGAACAGCATGGCGAGCAGGCCGCCGAGCAGGGTCGAACCCAGCAGCTCGCGGCCCGCGGTGCGGGCGGAGGCGCCGCAGACCTGCTGGCCGAGGCTGACCGCCTTCATGATCAGCGGCATGTAGCTGGACGGGTCGATCAGCGCCAGGAGAAAGGCCGGTAGCACCACCAGGGTGGCACGCAGGGCGATCCAGGCGGACTCGGTCGCGTCCGGCGCGGGACGGGGCGGCGGCGTCGGGGCATTGGCCGGTTCCGGGAACAGTATGTGACTGACCAGCGCCATCAGCACGGCGAGGATGATGCCCTTGGCCAGGGCCTCGATGACCGTGACCGCCAGGCCGAAGGAAAAGGTGCCGGCCGCCGAGATCATGGTCAGGCCGATCACCAGGAACTGGCTCACCAGGGCATTCCCGCCACGCAGGCCAAAGCGGAAGCAGAGGAACAGGCACAGCCCCACCAGCAGGACCCCACTGGGTGGAGCATGCTGCAGCAGCGGAATCATCAGCAGGCCGATGCCGGTGGTGAGCATGACCACCAGCGCCAGCGCCGGGGCGGCCTTCAGCGGCAGCGGGCGGTTGCTCATGGCCAGCAGGAGAATGACGAAGATCGGCGACAGGAAGGGAATCGGCAAGGCCAGGCCGAAACTGATCGCCACACACAGGGCCACGCCGCTGGCCAGGCGCAGCGCGCGCCGGCCACGCGGGTCGTCAGTAGGCATAGGACAGCCAGCTCATCAGGTAAATGAACAGCCGCCCCAGGGGATTGAGCGGATTGCCCTCGGCGGGAAAGGCCATGACCTCCGCCTGGCCGCCAACGCGCAGGCCCTTCAGCTCGTCCAGCTCGCTGGGGGCGAACTCCACGATCACCGGGAAGCGCTGGGCCGGGCGGAGCCAGTCGCGGCTGTTCTCCACCGTCGGCAAGGTACCGGGCGCCGGGGCCTGGCCCGTGCTGACGCCATAGCCGACGCTGCGCACGCGACCGTCGAACACCCGCCCCGGCAGCGCGTCGAGCACGATGGCCACGGGCGTGCCGACCTGGACATGGCCCAGGTTGTTCTCGGTCATCTCGGCGCTCAGCCAGAGGTCGTGGATAGCGATCAGGGTCATGACCGGGCTGCCGGCACCGACGAACTGGCCGACGTCGGTTCGCAGGTCGGTGATCAGCCCGGCGGAACGCGCCCGCACCTGGGTGTTGGCCAGGTCCAGTTCGGCCTTCTCCAACGCGGTGGCGGCGCTGCGCAGCTGGGCGTTCTCTTCCTCGCTGCCGCCCTGCTGCTCCCGCGCCCGCTGCACCTCGGCCCGCGCCGCGGCCACCTGGCTGATGGACTGTTCGAGGGTCGCCCGCGCCACTTCCAGGCGGCGTACGGAGATGGTGCCCGGGTCCTCTCGGTAGAGGCGCTCGAGACGGTCGTTGTCCTGCCGGGCCTTCAGCTCGTTGGCCTGGGCCGCCCGTAGCGACGCCTGCGCCGACTCGATGCCGGCGGTGCTGGCACCGATCTGTCGGCGCATGGTTTCAAGGTCGGCGCGAGCACGGTCGGCGGCGATCTGGTACTGGCTCGGGTCCACTTCGAAGAGCACCGCGCCGGCCTCCACGTCCTGGTTGTTGCGGACTTGCACCCGCACGACCCGGCCCGCCACCTCGGCAGCCACCGGCACCACGAAGGCCTGCACCCGCGCCTGCTGGGTGTAGGGGGTGAAGCGATCAGCCAGGAGGTACCAGGCCAGGGTCAGGATGATGACCAGCGCCACCCATCGGGTGCCCTTCGCGGCGGCGTCGGGCGCAGCGGCCGGCTCGGGCTTGGCCGAATCCTCGACCGGGACCTTGGGTTGTTCGCTCATTCTCGTCCACCTTGCTCGATATCGGCGTCCGACCGGTCCGGGGGCTGCGGTTCGTCCAGCAGGTCATCCCAGTCGGTGCGTTGTTTCATCTGATCGCGGGTGCTGTCGTCGATCATCGGCCCGTCCCGGTACCAGCCACCGCCGAGGGCCTTGTACAGGGCGATGAGGTTGCTCACGGCATCGCTGCGGCTGAGCAGGTAGTTATCCTGCTGCTGGAACAGCTCGCGCTGGGCATCCAGGACCCGCTGGAAGTCGGCGAAACCTTCGCGGTACTGGGCATTGGCCAGGTCCAGCGAACGCAGGGCGGCCAGGGCGCTCTCGCGGCGGATGCGCTCGCTTTCCAGGGCCAGGGCCAACCCGGTGGCCGCGTCATCGGCCTCGCGCGCGGCCTGGCGCACCCGGTCGCGGTATGCCTCGATCAGCTGCTGCAGCCGGGCGTCCTGCACCCGCACGTCGTTCTTGATCCTGCCGTAGTCGAATACGTTCCAGGCCAGGCTGGGGCCGGCAGCCAGGTCGCGGGTGTTGGAAGCGCCATCGAGGGTCGAAGCGCTCCAGACGATGCTGCCCAACAGGGTCACCGAGGGGTAGAGATCAGCCTCGGACACGCCGATCAGAGCCGACTGGGCGGCCACCGCCAGTTCCGCGGAGCGCACATCCGGCCGGCGCAGCAGCAGGTTGGCCGGGACGTCCTGCAGCACCGCGCGGTCGGGAAGCGGAATCAGCCCTTCCCGCTCGCGCAGTTCGCTCAGGGGGCCCGGCGGACGGCCGATCAGCACCGCGAGGGCGTTGCGGGTGCGCACGACCTGTTGCTCCAGGTCGGGGATGGTGGCCAGGGTGCCCAGGTACTGGGTCTTGGCCTGCTGGAAATCCAGTTCGGAGCTGTCGCCGCTGCGGAACAGGCGTTCGGTGATTTCGAAGCTGCGCTTCTGCCGATCGGCGTTCTCCCGGGCGATGCGCAGTCGCGCCTCGAAGGTCCGCAGCACGAAGTAGGTGTCCGCCACCTGGGCGCGCAGCAGCACCAAGGCATCCTCGTAGTTGGCCTGGGCCGCGAAATAGGCCGCGTCGGCCGATTCGATGGCGCGGCTGAAGCGCCCCCAGAAGTCCAGTTCCCAGGCGACGTCGAAACCGGCGCTGTACTGCCAGAAGTGGCTGTCCTGGGGGTTCCGGCCACCGGATTGCTGGCGGTCCAGGTAGAGGCTGTCGGCACTGGCCTGCTGGAACTGCGGATAGCGGCCGCTCAAGGCGATGCCCAGTTGCGCACGGGCCTCCATTACCCGCAGGCCGGCGATCTCCAGGCCGGGGTTGTAGGCGTCCGCTTCGGCGATCAGGGCGTCGAGGACCGGGTCCTCGAACACCTGCCACCAATGCAGGAAGTCGGGCTGCGGCCGTTCGAGACTCATCTGCAGGATAGCCGGGCTGTTCCAGTGCTCGACCCAGGGCTCGCGGGGCGACTGGAAGTCCGGTCCCACGCGCACGCAGCCGCCAACGCCGAGCGCGCCCAGCAGGACTAGACGGAGACAGGTAGAACGGAGCATGGCGCCTGGTCCGGATCAGGCCGCTCGCCCCTCGTCTTCCGCGTCTTCAAGCGCCTGCGCCGGCGGCTGATCCTCCACCCAGTGCCAGAACAGCATGTAGCCCACCGCGAGGATCACCGGGCCGATGAACAACCCGATGATGCCGCCGGTGACCATGCCGCCGAGGGCGCCGATCAGCACCACGGGCATCGGAACATTGACGCCGCGCCCCAGCAGCAGCGGCTTGAGGATGTTGTCGGACATCCCGGCGACAAAGCTGTAGATGGCGAAGATGATGGTCGCGACAGTCGCCCCTTCGGTGGCGAAAACGAAGACGATCACCGGGATGGTGAGCACCACCACAGGCAGTTGCATGATGCCGAGCAGCAGCACGGCCAGGGCCAGCAGACCGGCGCCCGGAACACCCATGAGCACGAAACCGACCCCCACCAGCAGCATCTGGATGAAGGCGATGCCGACCACGCCCTGAGCCACGGCGCGGATGGTCGCCGTGCACAGCTGGGCAATCTGCGGCCCGCGGTCCGGCCCGGAAATGCGCGTGGCGATCTGCACCGCACTGAGGTGGCCTTTCTCGCCAAAGGCCATGAAGATGCCACCCACTATCAGCGCGGCGATGAACAGCAGGAAGCCCGCCCCGACCCCGGCCAGTTTGCCGAGCGCACTCAGGCCGAAGCCGCGCAGATGCGGCAGGAGCTCCTTGATCAGGCTGGTCAGGTTACCCGAGGCCTGCTGCCAGAAGTCGAACAGCTGCTGGCCGATCAGGGGCCAACTGGCGACGGACTCATTGGGCGGCGGGATGCTCAGCTCGCCCGCCTTGACCAGTTCGATGGCCCCCTGCACCGACTCCGCCATGGAAGACGCCAGCAGGTAGATCGGCACCATCAGCAGGATCAGGGAAACCAGGACGATCAGCGTGGCCACATGGCCATCACGCAGGCCCAGTTTGTCCTTGAGACTGAGGTGTAGCGGGTAGAAGGTGACGCCAAGGATCAACGCCCAGAGCATCAGGTTGAGGAACGGATAGAAGACCTGGTAGCAGGAAATGGCAAGGATCGTGACCAGGCCAGCTCGAATGAGCACGTCCATCAATCCGCGAGACAGGATCCTTTCCGTAACGGAACTTGGCAGCATCGATTTCTCCTTCTGCTGTAGCACTCAGGCGAGATCAGTCGGACATCTCCACTGCTTGGCGGCAGTCCAACGGACACGGGGTGGAAGATCCTCATGTCTGCTGGAGACTGATCCAAATCATTACTCATCAATGATCGTCATTTCTGCCGGGATGCCGGCCTCGATGTCCCTATCCGGTCGTGCGCGCAGCAGCTTCGACGGTCAACTGCTGATACTGCTGAGTCCAGCATAGCCGCTGCACGGCATCTGGCTGGTGCCCTTGCGAGAGGGGATCTCGCAAGGGCTTCCCGCCGGCAGGCGCCGGGGGCGATGGGGAGGCGCCCCGGTTGGCGTCAGTCCGCCGGTTCGCCGATGTCCTCGTTCCACAGCTCCGGCCGGGCCTGGATGAAGTCCTCCATCAGCTTCACGCACTCGGCGTCCTGCAGCACCTCCAGTTCCACGCCACGGGAGCGCAGCAGCTCTTCCTCGCCCAGGAAGGTGCGGTTCTCGCCGATGATCACCTTGGGAATGCCGTAGAGCAGGATCGCGCCGCTGCACATGGAACAGGGCGACAGCGTGGTGTAGAGCACCGCCTCGCGGTAGACGCTGGCGGGTTGGCGGCCGGCGTTCTCGAAGGCGTCCATTTCGCCATGCTTGATGGCACTGCCCTCCTGGATGCGACGATTGTGGCCGCGGCCGATGATGCGGCCCTTGTGGACGATCACCGAGCCGATGGGGATCCCGCCCTCGGCCAGGCCCTGGCGGGCTTCCTCGATGGCGGCTTGCATGAAGGGGTCCATGGTCGTTCCTTGTGTTCCGATGGGTTGAACGGATTGTTTACGCGACGTCGACCGGCTGCAGCAAGGCCTGCTTGGCCAGCCAACGGTCATAGGCCTTGATCCCCGCCCTGACCGAACTGAACACCAGCGGCGGCTTGAGTTCGCCCAATTCGCCGGAGCGTTGCAGCAGGTCGTAGGCCGGGCCCAGGAGGCGGGCGAAGCCGAAATGGACGCCCTTGGCCGCCAGGGTCTGCTGCACCTCGCGCAGCGTGGCGAGGCCGGTGACGTCGAGGTTGATCATGGTTTCGGCATTGAGCAGCACCGCGCGCGGGTGGTCCTCCTGTTCCACCAGCTGCAGCAGGCGCTGCTTGAAGTAGTCGGCATTGAAGAACAGCAGCGGCGCGTCGAAACGGTAGATCATCAGGCCCGGCAAGGTGCTGGCCTGTGGATAACGGCTCAGTTCCACCTGGCCGTCGACACCCTCCACCCAGCCCAGCACCGCATCGCTGGGGCGGTAGGTCAAGTACAGGAGGCGCAGCAGCGCCAGGGCGATGGCGACGAAGATGCCGGGCAGCACGCCGACGCCCAGCACGCCCACCGTGGTCAGCAGGCAGAGGCCGCATTCGAAGCGGCTGAGACTCCAGAAGGCCTTGAGCGCGCGCAAGTCGATCAGCCCCCAGCCGGCCAGCATCAGCACCGCCCCCAGGGCGGCGATGGGCACCCAGGCCAGCGGGCCGTGGAGGAACACCAGCACCGCGACTATCACCAGGGCCACCACGACGCTGACCAACTGGGTCTTGCCGCCCACCAGGTCGTTCACCGCCGTGCGCGAATCCGCGCCGCTGATGACGAAGGCCTGGGACACCCCGGCGCCGACGTTGGCCAGGCCCAGGGCGATGAACTCGTGATTGGCGTCGATCGCGTAGCCGTGGCGGGCGGCGAAGCTGCGGGCGGTGAGCATGGCGCTGCAGAAGCTGACGATGGTGATACCGGTGGCATCGCGCAGCAGGCTGAGCATTTCTTGGTAGCTGGCGCTGGGCCAGCTCAGCTCCGGCAGGCCGGCCGGCACGGCACCCAGCAAGGCCACGCCGTGGCGGTCCAGCTGCAGCCAGGCGGCCACGGCCGAGGCCAGCACCAAGGCTACCAGGGCCACCGGAAGGCGCGGCCAGCGGTGCGGCAGCAGGATCATCAGCAGCAGGGTCGCGCTGCCCAGGGCCAGCGTCGGCAGGTGGGTATTGGCGAGGTTGCGGAAAATGGCCAGCAGGCCGGCGATGAAGCCGCTGGTTTCGCTCTGGTAGCCCAGCAGTTTGCCAAGCTGGCCGGCCAGCAGGCTGAGGCCGATGCCGTTCAGATAGCCCACCAGGATCGGCCGCGAAAGGAAACTGGCGATGAAGCCGGCGCGGATGAAACCGGCGATGATGGAGAGCAGGCCGACCATCACGGCGACGATCATCGACAGGTGGATCAGCCGTTGCGGATCACCGGCGGCCAGCGGGGTGATGGCCGCTGCCACCATAGCGGCGGTGGCGGCGTCGGGACCGACCATCAACTGCCGGGAGCCGCCCACCAGGGCGTAGATCAGCATCGGCAGGATGCAGGCGTAGAGGCCCACCTGGGCAGGAAAGCCGATGATCTGGGCATAGGCGATGGCGGTGGGGATCTGCACGGCGGCCACCGACAGCCCGGCGACTATATCGGTGCGCAGCCATTCGCGCTGGTAATGGAAGCGGCTGATGCGGTGTCGCAGCCGTTGAACCAGTTGCATCGGATCGTTCCTGGGATGGGCGATCCTTCAAAGCTTATCAACGGCGCCGGAATTTTCCCGGCGCCGAGGTCACTTTTGAGAATTATTGATCCTTCTCACAGTTGATCATCCAGGGCACGCCGAACTGGTCCATCAGCATGCCGAAACGCGCGGCCCAGAACGTCTGCGCCAGGGGCATCTGCACCTGGCCGCCCTCGGCCAGGGCGTTGAACACCCGCTCGGCTTCAGTGATGCGGTCGACGTTGATCGAGATGGCGATGCCGCTGATGCCCTCGAAAGGCGCCTGGGGCGGGCAGTCCGAGCCCATGATCACCTGATCGCCCACCGCCAGGCGGGCGTGCATGATCTTGTCGCGGAAATGTTCAGGCACATCACCGCAGGCCGGGCTTTCGGCGAAGGTCAGGAAGGCTTCCAGGGTGCCATTGAGCACCTTGGCATAGAACTGGAAAGCCGGGCCGCACTGGCCGTCGAAGGTGAGGTAGGGATCGATTTTCATGAGGGGTCTCCTGTCCGTGGTGGTTGGCGGTCACTGCTGCCGGGACTTTTCGAAGATGCGCTGTTCCTGCTCGCGCAGCTCGGGGGTGAATTCCTCGCCGAAATCCTCGGCCTCGAACACCTGGCGGATCTCGATCTCGGACTCGGTGGGCATGGGGTTGGGGCAACGCTTGACCCATGCGATGCACTCTTCCAGGGAATCGACCTTGAACAGCCAGAAGCCGGCGATCAACTCCTTGGTTTCGGCGAAAGGACCATCGATCACGCTGCGGTCCTTGCCTTTGAACACCACCCGCTTCCCCTTGGAACTGGGGTGCAGGCCTTCGCCGGCGAGCAGGACGCCTGCATTCACCAGCTCTTCGTTGTACTGGCCCATGGCCGTGAGCAGTTCTGTACTCGGCATGATGCCGGCTTCCGAATCCTTGGTCGCTTTGACTATCACCATGAAGCGCATTGTCATTCTCCTGTTGTATTGCCCGCGGCCTTTGCCTGCTGGCTGTGCCTATTGGTCGAAGGGGAAACGACGGGATCGACAGCAGACTGAAAATTTTTTCAGAAGCGCGGGACTGGATCAGCGTAGACCCGGATGGAGGACTTGCGAGTTTGGAGTGACGGGCGAACGAAAGCGCAAAGCTAACGTAGGGTGGACCACGCTTCACCGGTCCACCATCGGAGCCCGGCCGAGCGGCGAATGGTGGACATGAAAAGCGATGTCCACCCTACAAGGGACTGAGTCCGGTCGGAACGAATCAGGCGCGCATAGTGTGCCCGGTTCGTTGGGCCTCGCAGGCTCGGCACCAACCTACAGGGAAGGCCCCTCAGCGTGGGGCGATATGCGCCACCATCAATTGCACGCTTTCCTGGCCACGGTATTCATTGACGTCCAGCTTGTAGGCCAGCTCGGCCCAGCGGACGCTGGCGTTGGGCCATTGTTCGCGGTCGATGTTGAAGGCGATGCCGTCGAGTTGGACCGAACCGCATTCGCTTTTCAGCACCAACTTCAGGTGGCGCTCCCCGACCAGACGCTGCTGGACGATCTGGAACACGCCGTGGAACAGCGGCTCGGGGAAGTGCTGGCCCCAGGGGCCGGCCAGACGCAGGGCGCGGGCCAGTTCCAGGTGGAACTCCTCGATGCTCAGCTGGCCATCGGAGAGCAGGCGGCCGGTGAGGTCGTCCTCGGAAAGCTGACGGCGGGTCTCGGCGTCGAAGGCGGCGGCGAAGGCACCGAAGTTTTCCACAGGCAGCGACAGGCCGGCGGCCATGGCGTGGCCACCGAACTTGCTGATCAGGCCCGGATGGCGGGCGGCGACGGCATCCAGCGCATCGCGGATATGGAAGCCCGGTACCGAACGCGCCGAGCCCTTGAGCAGGCCGTCGCCGGCGTCGGCGAAGGCGATGGTCGGACGGTGGTAACGCTCCTTGAGGCGCGAGGCGAGGATGCCGATCACCCCCTGGTGCCATTCGGGCTCGAAGAGGCAGAGGCCGAAGGGCATGTCCTCGATGGGCAGATTCTTCAGCTGGGCCAGGGCCTCGCGCTGCATGCCCTGCTCGATGGCCTTGCGGTCCTGGTTGAGCTGGTCCAGCTGTACCGCCATGTCGCGGGCCAGGGCTTCGTCTTCGCAGAGCAGGCATTCGATGCCCAGGCTCATGTCGTCCAGGCGGCCGGCGGCGTTCAGGCGCGGTCCGAGGATGAAGCCGAGGTCGGTGGAGGTGATACGCCCCGCCTGCCGTCCGGCCACTTCGAGGATGGCCTTGAGGCCTGGCCGGGCGCGGCCGGCACGGATGCGTGCCAGCCCCTGGTGGACCAGGATGCGGTTGTTGGCGTCCAGCGGCACCACGTCGGCGACACTGCCCAGGGCCACCAGGTCCAGCAGGTCGCCCAGGTTGGGCTCCTTGAGCCCGGCACGGGCGAACCAGTCCAGCTCCCGCAGGCGCGCACGCAGGGCCATCAGCACGTAGAAGATCACGCCGACCCCGGCCAGGGACTTGCTGGGGAACTCGCAGCCCGGCTGGTTGGGGTTGACGATGGCATCCGCCGCCGGGAGCTCGGGCCCCGGCAGGTGGTGGTCGGTGACCAGCACCTTGAGGCCGGCGGCCTTGGCGGCGGTCACGCCCTCGACGCTGGAAATACCGTTATCCACAGTCACCAGCAGGTCGGGACGACGCTGCAGGGCCACCGCGACTATCTCCGGAGTCAGGCCGTAGCCGTATTCGAAGCGGTTGGGCACCAGGTAATCCACATGGGCCGCGCCGAGCATGCGCAGGCCGAGTACGCCGACGCTGCTGGCGGTGGCGCCGTCGGCATCGAAGTCGCCGACGTAGAGGATACGCTGGCGCTTTTCCAGGGCCTCCACCAGCAGATCGACGGCGGCCTCGATGCCCTTGAGCTGCTGGTACGGGATCAGCCGCGCCAGGCCCTTGTCCAGTTCAGCCGCGGACTGCACGCCACGAGCGGCGTAGAGGCGGGTCAGCAGCGGCGGCAGGTCGCCCAGGTCGGGCAGGACAGCGGGCAGAGCGCGGTGTTCGATACGCATGGAAGGTCCGTTCTTTGACTCGACTTCCCCTCTCCCTCCCGGGAAAGGGCCTGGAGGCGAGGGCGTACCGCCCTCCCCCGGAAATCCTCCGGATTTCCGTTAGCGTTCCCCGGCCAGCCACTCCAGCGGAATTTCATGCTGGCCGCGTTCGTCGGTGATGAACAGCGTGCCGTCGCTGATCATCACGCTCCAACTGACCGAGCGTGGCAGGTCGCGGGCCAGCTCTTCCAGGGCTTCCTGCTGCACGGCGACGACGTTGATGTTCTTCAGATTGCGCACGCTGTCCAGCACCTTGTTCTGCCAGACGCGCAGGTTGCCGTAGGCCACCAGGCTGAAGCGCTCGGTGCGACGCGAGCACCAGGTGATCCGCTCGGCGTCCGGCTGGCCCACTTCGATCCAGTGCAGGACGCGATCGTCCAGGCTCTTCTCCCACAGGGCCGGCTCATCCACATCCGACAGGCCGCGGCCGAAGGCCAGTTGCTCGTGGTACCAGAGCGCGTAGGCGATCAGGCGCACGGCCAGGCGTTCCTCGGTTTCCGAGGGGTGCTTGGCGACGGTGAAACGCAGGTTCTCGTAGACGCTGCGATCCAGGTCGGTGAGGTTGAGTTCGACTTTGTAGGGGGTCGCTTGAAGGGCCATGGCGGGCTTCTTGGTTATTCGCGGAGGGCGGCAAGTCTACCCTGATTCCACGACCTTGGCTGGGCCTTCCGGCTATTCGGCGGGGTAGCGCTGGATGCGGTTGCGGCCCTTGTCCTTGGCGGCGTAGAGGGCATCGTCGGCCAGGGAAAGCAGGCGGAACAGATCGTAGCCGGCCTCCTTGGAGCTGACGATGCCGATACTGACGCTGAGCTCCCCCGGTTCCTGGAAGGGCAGGTCGGCGAACTCGCGGCGGATACGCTCGGCCACCTGGGCGCCGGCCTCATCGTCGGCATCGGCCAGCAGGCAGGCGAACTCCTCGCCGCCGATGCGGCCGAACACGTCCTGCTTGCGCATGCTGCCGACCGCAATACGGGTGAAGGCCACCAGGGCCTCGTCGCCGGCAGCGTGGCCATAGTTGTCGTTGAGGCGCTTGAAGTGGTCGAGGTCGCAAAGCAGCAGGGCCACCGGTTCGCCACGGTGCTCGCAGCTTTCCAGCAGGTATTCGCCCGTGGTCATGAAGGCGCGACGGTTGCCGACGCCGGTGAGGGGGTCGCAGTAGGCGGCGGCGCGGAACTTCAATTCGGCGCGTTCCTTGACCATGGCCAGGGTGACGAAGGCGATGCCGATGGCGTAGAGCAGGGTCTCGAACACCAGCAGCGAGAAGAAGCTGGTGCCCTGCCCGCTGCTGGCGATCGCCCGGTCGAAGGGCATGCCGCGGTCGACCACGATGCGCACGCAGTAGAAGGCCATGTGGAAAAGGCTCAGCAGCAGCGCCGGAATGTAGGCCACTTCCAGGCTCTTGCGGCTGCGCCAGAGCTCGAAGGCGCCGAGGCCGGCGTAGCAGACAGTCATCATCGAGCTGAGCACCACGCGCACAGTCAGCGACTCGTAGAAGGCCGGATTGAGGCAGAGCAGCGCCCAGATCGCCGCCCCGGCGCAGATGCCCGGCAGGTGCGGCTGGCGTCCGGTGAAGACCCGCAGGGCGGTCCAGTTCAGCGCCGCGCAGAACTGCAGCACCACGTTGCCCAGTACCAGGGGCAGGAAGTCCATGCCGATGCCGCGCAGGCTGCCCAGCACGGTTCCCAGGGCACCGAGCAGCAGCGTGGCGGCCAGGTAGCCGAGGGTCGGCTCGCGGCGGCCGCGGCGCCAGGCATGCAGCATCAGCAGGCCGACCAGGGCAAGCACATAGATATCCACCAACACCAGGGTGGGAATGTTCAGCTGCATGGGCCCTCCTCCCGGCGCAGGCGCGGCGACGGGCGGCAGGGGATCGCGAGGCGGCTTGGCATGGTGGTTCGCGCGCGTGATCGAAGGTCCTGCAAGCACTTTAAGTCGGCCTTGAAGGGGGCGCCAGCGGCAATCCGGACTGTTCGCAGCGGACCCCACGGAGTAGAGTCGCCGCCATCGTCCGGCCCATGGAAAACCCGATGAACGCTCTTGCCAAACCCCTCGCCGGCCTCAAGGTGATCGAACTCGGCACCCTGATCGCCGGGCCCTTCGCCTCCCGCCTGTGCGCCGAATTCGGCGCGGAAGTGATCAAGATCGAATCCCCCGACGGCGGCGACCCGCTGCGCAAGTGGCGCAAGCTCTACGAGGGCACCTCGCTCTGGTGGTTCGTGCAGGCGCGCAACAAGAAGTCGCTGACGCTGAACCTCAAGCACCCCGAGGGCCGCGAGATCCTCAAGAAGCTGCTGGCCGAGGCGGACATCCTGATCGAGAACTTCCGCCCCGGTGTGCTGGAGAAGCTGGGCCTGGGCTGGGACGTGATCCACGCGCTGAACCCGAAGCTGGTGATGGTGCGCCTCTCCGGTTTCGGCCAGAGCGGCCCCTACAAGGACCAGCCGGGCTTCGGCGCGGTAGGCGAGTCCATGGGCGGGCTGCGCTACATCACCGGCTTCGAGGACCGTCCGCCGGTGCGCACCGGCATTTCCATCGGCGACTCCATCGCTGCCCTCTGGGGTGTGATCGGCGCGCTGATGGCGCTACGCCACCGGGAAGTGAACGGCGGCCAGGGCCAGGTGGTGGATGTGGCGCTCTACGAGGCCGTGTTCGCCATGATGGAAAGCATGGTCCCGGAGTTCGATGTGTTCGGTTTCATCCGCGAACGCAGCGGCAACATCATGCCGGGCATCACCCCCTCCTCCATCCACACCGCCGCCGATGGCCGCCATGTGCAGATCGGCGCCAATGGCGACGCCATCTTCAAGCGATTCATGCAGGCCATCGGCCGCGATGACCTGGCCAATGACCCGTCGCTCGCCAGCAATGACGGCCGCGACGCCCGCCGGGACGAGCTCTACGGGGTGATCGACCGCTGGGTGGGCTCGCTGCCGCTGGAGGAGGTGCTGACGGTGCTGAACCGCGCCGAAGTGCCGGCCAGCCGCATCTTCTCCGCCGAAGACATGTTCAATGACCCGCAATTCCTCGCCCGGGAGATGTTCCTCTCGGCCAAGCTGCCGGACGGCAAGCCCTTCAAGATGCCGGGCATAGTGCCCAAGCTGTCCGACACCCCCGGCTCCAGCGAGTGGATCGGCCCGGAGTTGGGCGAGCACAACGCCGAAGTGCTGGGCGGGCTGGGCTACAGCGCCGAGCAGGTGGCGGCGCTGAAGGGGGATGGGGCGATTTGAGGGCGAACGGGGCGGCTTTTCTGTAGGGGCGAATTCATTCGCCAAGCAGGCCGCAGGTCTGCCCCGCGAGGCCGAACGGGGATGCTGCGCATCCCTTGGCGAATGAATTCGCCCCTACAAGCTTCGCGATCAATCGCCAGAAGCAAAAAGGCCGGCCCCTTTCGGGAGCCGGCCTTCTCGTTTCTGGCGCCTGGCTTACAGCGGCTTGCCGCGGTTGCCATGCTGGCTGACGAAGGCCTGGATCTGCTTCAGGTCGTTCGGCAGCACGGTGCAGCGTTCCTGGCGCTGGAACAGGTCGGTCAGATGCGCCGGCAGTGCCGGGGCCTGGCCGACGCCGGCCTTCTCCACCGCCTCGGGGAACTTGACCGGGTGGGCGGTGCCGAGGGTGACCATCGGCGTGGCGAGGCTGCGACGGCACTCGCGGGCGGCGCGCACGCCGATGGCGGTGTGCGGGTCCAGCAGCTCACCGCAGTCCTTGAAGACGTCGGCGATGGTTTCGCAGGTGGCTTCATCGTCGACGGCCAGGGAGTCGAACAGCTTGCGCGCTTCGGTCCAGCGGTCTTCCTCGACGCTGAAGCCGCCGCCCTGCTTGAAGGTGTCCATCAGGTTGGCGATGGCGGCACCGTTACGGCCGTGCAGGTCGAACAGCAGGCGCTCGAAGTTCGAGGAAACCATGATGTCCATGGACGGCGACAGGGTCGGGTGCAGGGTGTCCTTGACGTACTGGTTGCCGCTCATGAAGCGGTGCAGGATGTCGTTGCGGTTGGTGGCGACGATCAGCTGGCTGATCGGCAGGCCCATGTTGCGCGCCAGGTAGCCGGCGAAGATGTCGCCGAAGTTGCCGGTGGGCACCGAGAAGGCCACGGAACGCGCCGGACCACCGAGCTGGATGGCCGCGTGGAAGTAGTAGACGATCTGGGCCATGATCCGCGCCCAGTTGATGGAGTTGACCGCCACCAGACGGGTGCCCTTGAGGAAGCCCTGGTCGGCGAAGCTGGCCTTGACCATCTCCTGGCAGTCGTCGAAGTTGCCCTCGACGGCGATGTTGTGGATGTTGTCGCCGAGGATGGTGGTCATCTGGCGGCGCTGCACTTCGGACACGCGGTTGTGCGGGTGCAGGATGAAGATGTCGACGTTCTCGCAGCGACGGCAGCCTTCGATGGCGGCCGAGCCGGTATCGCCGGAGGTGGCGCCCATGATCACCACGCGCTCGCCGCGCTTGACCAGCACGTGGTCGAGCAGGCGGCCGAGCAGCTGCAGGGCGAAGTCCTTGAAGGCCAGGGTCGGGCCGTGGAACAGCTCAAGCACCCATTCGTTGCCGTTCAGCTGGCGCAGCGGCGCCACGGCGTTATGGGCGAAGGCGCCGTAGGTTTCCTCGAGGATCTTCTTGAAGTCGGCATCGCTGATGCTGCCGGTGACGAAGGGGCGCATCACGCGGAAGGCCAGCTCGTGGTACGGCAGGCCGGCCCAGGAGGCGATCTCTTCCTGGGTGAAGCGCGGCAGGTTTTCCGGGACGTAGAGGCCGCCGTCGCTGGCCAGGCCCGCCAGCAGCACGTCTTCGAAGTTCAGGGCCGGAGCCTGGCCGCGGGTACTGATATAACGCATAGGTACAAACCTTCGGTTTGAGCTTCAAGCCTCAAGCTTCAAGCTGCAAGCGACGGGGACTTGCAGCTTGTGGCTTGCGGCTTGCGGCTGCGATTAATTGAGTTGTTCCACGCGAATGCGGACTACGTTGCCCACCACGTCTTCCAGAGCTTCCAGCGCGGCGATGGCGTCGTTGACGCGCGCCTCGACGACCCGGTGGGTAACCAGGATCATCGGCACCAGGCCGTCCTGCTCTTCGACTTCCTTCTGCATGATGGATTCGATGTTGATGCCGCGCTCCGACAGGATGGTCGCGACCTGCGCCAGCACGCCCGGATGATCCTTGGCCTGGATACGCAGGTAGTACGCGCTCTCGCAGGCTTCGATCGGCAGGATCGGGTGGTCGGACAGGGAATCCGGCTGGAAGGCCAGGTGCGGCACGTGGTTTTCCGGGTCGGTGGTCAGGGCGCGGACCACGTCCACCACGTCGGCGACCACGGCGGAAGCAGTGGCTTCCATGCCGGCGCCGGCGCCGTAGTAGAGGGTGCTGCCGGCGGCGTCGCCGTTGACCATCACCGCGTTCATCACGCCGTTGACGTTGGCGATCAGGCGATCGGCCGGAATCAGGGTCGGGTGCACGCGCAGTTCGAAGCCGCTGTCGGTGCGGCGCGCCACACCCAGGTGCTTGATGCGGTAGCCCAGGGCTTCGGCGTAATTGACGTCGGCGCTGGTCAGCTTCGAGATGCCCTCGGTGTAGGCCTTGTCGAATTGCAGCGGGATGCCGAAGGCGATGGACGCCAGGATGGTCAGCTTGTGGGCGGCGTCGATGCCTTCGACGTCGAAGGTCGGATCGGCTTCGGCATAGCCCAGGGCCTGGGCTTCCTTCAGTACGTCCTCGAAGGCACGGCCTTTCTCACGCATTTCGGTGAGGATGAAGTTGCCGGTGCCGTTGATGATGCCGGCCAGCCAGTTGATGCGGTTGGCCGAGAGGCCCTCGCGGATCGCCTTGATCACCGGGATGCCACCGGCGACGGCCGCCTCGAAGGCGACCATGACGCCCTTCTCGCGGGCCTTGGCGAAGATCTCGTTGCCGTGCACGGCGATCAGCGCCTTGTTGGCGGTGACCACGTGCTTGCCATTCTCGATGGCCTTGAGCACCAGTTCGCGGGCCTGGGTGTAGCCACCGATCAGCTCGATGACGATGTCGATTTCCGGGTTGTTGGCCACGTCGAAGATGTCGGCGGTGATGGGGGTAGCGCCGGTTTCACACTTCGGGTTGGGGCGACGAGCGGCAATCTGGGCAACTTCGATTCCACGCCCGGCACGGCGGGCAATCTCCTCGGCGTTGCGTTTGAGTACGTTGAAGGTGCCGCCACCGACGGTCCCCAGACCACAGATGCCTACTTTTACCGGCTTCACGCTGAACTCCCCATCATCACTGCGAAAACGGCCGGGGTGAGTCCCGGCCGAGGAAAAGAGCCGCACTTTACGAAGCGGCTGAATATTGGTCAATCAAGGCGGACACCCGGATTACTTGGCCTCCAGCGCCAATTTGGCCAGCTGCGGTGCCGGCTGGTAACCCGGGATCAGTTGGCCATTGCCGAGGACGATGGCCGGCGTGCCATTGACGCCGATCAGCTGGCCCAGCTCGAACTGCTTGGCCACCGGGTTGTCGCACTGGGCCGGCGGCAGTTCCTCGCGGGACTTGGCCTTGTTCATGGCCGCCTGGCGGTCCTTGGCGCACCAGACGCTGACCAGGCTGTTGTAGCCGTGGCTGCCGATACCCTGGCGCGGGAAGGCGACGTAGCGCACCTCGATGCCACGGCGGTTCAGCTCGGGCACTTCGCTGTGCAGCTTCTGGCAGTAGCCGCAGTCGGTATCGGTGAATACGGTGATATGGGCCTTGGCCGGCTCCTTGGGCGAGAACACCACCATGTCCTTCGTGGGAATGGCGTTGATCTCCTTGGCGATGGAACGGCTCTCGGCCTGCTCAGTGAGGTTCACCGGCTTGCCATCCTTCACCTGGTAGAGGTAGCCCTGCATCAGGAACTGGCCATCGGCGCTGGTGTAGAGCATGCGGCCGCCCTTGAGCTGCACCTGGTAGACACCGTTCATCGGGCTTTCGCCGATGGATTCGATGGGCAGGCCGAGCTGCAGGGCGTCGAGGGTCTTGCGGATGGCCTGGTCCGGATCGTCGGCGAGGCTGATGGTGCTGGCGAGGCCGAGGGCCAGGCCGGCAATGAGACGAGTCACGCGCATGAGTACTCCTGTCGAGCGGCGGACGTACGGAAACTGTTCAAGCCTACCACAGAAGCCTCCGCACGCAGTCGTCGGATGCCCGACGGATACGCCGGGGCGATGCGCTGTGAAAGCCCGCCATTTCGCGTACGTCCCTGTCGCGACTCCTTGCAGGGATCGCCCCCGGCCCGGTCATCCATGGCCGGTCGTTCGCCGGGGCGACGCTGTGCAGGGATATGGTCCGGTGTAGACATCCCTGTCGAGACTCCATCGCCAGGCGCAGCCCCGGCCCGGCCATCCATGGCCGGTCGTTCGCCGGGGCGACGCATGCGTCGCCTTTTCCGGCTCACCCGGCTCACCCCCTGGGGTGATGGCGGGCGTGCAGTTCCTGCAGGCGGGCGCGGGCGATATGGGTGTAGATCTGGGTAGTGGAGAGGTCGCTGTGACCGAGCAGCATCTGCACCACCCGCAGGTCGGCGCCGTGGTTGAGCAGGTGGGTGGCGAAGGCGTGGCGCAGGGTGTGGGGCGACAGTGACTTGCTGATGCCGGCTACCTGGGCCTGGTGCTTGATGCGATGCCAGAAGGTCTGGCGGGTCATCTGCTCGCCCCGCAGGCTGGGGAAGAGCACGTCGCTGGGCTTGCCGTCGAGCAGGAAGGGTCGTGCTTCGCGCTGGTATCGCTCGAGCCAGGCGATGGCTTCCTCGCCCAGGGGCACCAGGCGCTCCTTGCTGCCCTTGCCGAAGACCTTGAGGACGCCCTGGCGCAGGTTGACCTGTTCCAGCGTCAGGCTCACCAGTTCGGTGACCCTCAGGCCGCAGGCATAGAGCACTTCGAGCATGGCGCGGTCGCGCAGGCCGATGGGGTCGTCCAGGTCGGGCGCTTCCAGCAGCGCCTCCACGTCCACCTCGGACAGCGACTTGGGCAGGGGCCGTCCCAGCTGCGGCAGTTCGACCTGCAGGGTCGGATCTTCGACGATCAGCTCCTCCCGCAGCAGGAAACGGTAGAAGCCGCGCAGGCCGGACAGGAAACGCGCAGTGGAACGGGCCTTGTAGCCCTGCTCCAGACGCCAGGCGAGATGGTCGAGGATCAGGTCGCGCCCGGCCTTGTCCAGGGCAAGGCCGCGCTCATCGAGCCAGCCATTGAAGTGCGCGAGGTCGCTGCGGTAGGCCGAACGGGTGTGCTCGGAAAGGCCTTTCTCCAACCAGAGGGCGTCGAGGAAGCGGTCGACAAGGGGGTGGTCCAGCGCGGGCATGAGGGACTGCTTTTCAGTGACAAGCCGCTAGTGTTCCACAGCGCCCACCCCATTTCATCCCGGAGGCGGCCGAGCCTCCGCCCCGGAAGCGATTCGCCCCCGTACCGGCAGCGGACCGGCCGCTGGCGCGCCCGATCGAAATCGACGTGCAACCTGGTGTTACCGCCGATCACTTCCTGGCCGCATCACACTGACAGGCGGCGGTGCCAACCTATCCTTGGTTGGGTGACAGGATCGGACTGGCCGCGGATGATTTCATCTTGCTATCACCCACCGCCGGTACCAGACCATGGCCAATCAACTGAACTCCCGCCTGGGTCAGATCCTCATCAGCAAGGGCCTGATAACCCCCCGGCAGCTGGATGCCGCGATCGAGATGCAGCTCACCAACAAGATGCGGCTGGGTGAAGTACTGATAGCGCAAGGCCTGCTGACCCAGAAGCAACTGACCAAGGCCCTGAAGAAACAGAACAACCTGCGTCTGGCGGCGACGCTCGTGGCCGCGTTGATGAGCGCGTTCCAGATGGCCAGCGCCGATATCCAGCGCCTGCAACCGCTGACCGACGTGGAAATGAGCAATGTCAGCGCCCAGGGGCTGGATGAGGTGCTGCAGGGCCTGTTCCTGCAGGCGGAAAACGGCGAAGGCCCTGGGGCGCTCAAGCAATTGGCGAAGCTGGTGATGCCGGTGCTGGACAGGCTGGACGCCGAGACGTCGATGACGGACGTGGTCTACGCCACTGAGCGAATGGCCTCGGTGGTCAACCCGGACGGTTCGGTGAACCTGCACCTCCCCAGTTCCATCGGCGAGTTGCGCTTCGAGAACATCCGCGTCGCCGGCGCGCCCCAAGGCCAGAGCTTTGGCAGTCTCACGCTGAATAATATCGACCTGTCCCGGGCCTCCCTGAAGATCAGCCTGCACCGCTGATTCATGTCCTGCGCCGGAAAAAGGGCGCCACCAATGGACGCCAGCCTCCCTGAGAGCGGCACGAGGCACCTCGCGGCAGCCCCGGGATACGCATCCGTTGCGCAATGGTCGCTATTGTTGGAAAGGCGCCTTGGCAAGCGAACACCTGTCGATTTCGCCTCGCCGCAATCGACCAGTTGGCGAATCCGCCTTTCATGGCCGCAACGCCACGGCCTGCATACCGCAACAGGAGTCGACCATGTCCCTGCAACTCTTCGCCCACCCCTTCTCTTCCTACTGCCAGAAGGTGCTGATCGCGCTTTACGAGAACGACATTCCTTTCGAGTTTCGCCTGCTGTCGCCAGAGGAAGCGGCCAATGGCGCGGAGTTCCAGCGCCTGTCGCCCACTGGGAAGATGCCGCTGCTGCTGGATGGCGAGCGACCGGTGCTGGAGTCGAGCATCATCATCGAATACCTGCAGCAGCACCATGCAGGGCCGGTGAAGCTGATCCCCGAGGCAGCGGAAGCGGCGCTGGAAGTGCGGATGCTGGATCGCTGCTTCGATCTGTACGTGATGACGCCGGTGCAGAAGGCCGTGGGCGACAGGCTACGCCCGCAGGAGCGGCGTGATGCCTTCGGTGTCGAGGAGGCGCACGCCCTGCTGGAACGCGGCTATGCCTGGCTGAACGAACGGCTCGCGGGACGTACCTGGGCGGCGGGGGACAGCTTCAGCCTGGCGGACTGCGCCGCCGCGCCGTCGCTGTTCTATGCCGACTGGGTGAAGCCCATCGATACCACCTACGGCCACCTGCGGGCCTATCGGCAACGCCTGCTGGAGCGTCCGTCCTTCGCCCGCGCAGTGGAAGAAGCGCGGCCGTATCGGCCGCTGTTCCCGCTGGGAGCCCCGGATCGCGATTGAACCGGCATCGCGTGTCCGGGAACGCCGGGACAATGCGGATGACTGCCGAGCTGTCCGGGGCGGAAACGAACAAGGCACCCACTGGGTGCCTTTTCATTCATGCAGCGCTGGCGGCCTGGGGAAAATCCGGCAGGACCTGTACCGGCCGCTTGTCCTCGTCTATGGCGACGAAGCTGAACAGGCCGCTGATGGCCTTCTCGCGGGTGGCGCGGTACATGTCCTCGACGAACACCTCGACCTCCACCTTGAGGCTGGTGTTGCCCACCTTCACCACGCGCCCCACCAGTTCGACGATGGAACCGGCGGGAATCGGGTGCTTGAAGTCGATGCGGTCGCTGGAGACGGTCACCAGCGGCAGGCGGCAGAAGCGCGTGGCGGTGATGAAGGACACCTCGTCCATCCAGGCCAGGGCGGTGCCACCGAACAGGGTGTTGTGATGGTTGGTGCTGGGCGGGAATACCGCCTTGGTCACCCGGCTCTCGGACAACTCGGTCCGGCGGGCGATTTCTTGCTCTCTCGGGGTCATGCCACTACTACCTGAAGAAAAACCATGTGGCTGCCACGGGTGCGGCGACTCTTGTGATTCTTGTGCGCTGCCGGATCGGGCAGGAACGGGGAGCGGATTATCCTCCGCTCGCGGACAAGAAAAAACCCGCCGAGGCGAACCTGGGCGGGTTTTTCGGGAAAGCTGTGGCGATTAGGCCAGCTTCTCCTTGATACGAGCTGCCTTGCCGGACAGGTCGCGGAGGTAGTACAGCTTGGCCTTGCGCACGTCGCCGCGGCGCTTGACGCTCAGGCTGTCGACCAGCGGGGAGTAAGTCTGGAAGGTACGCTCAACGCCAACGCCGTTGGAGATCTTGCGTACGGTGAAAGCGCTGTTCAGGCCGCGGTTACGCTTGGCGATGACCACACCTTCAAAGGCCTGCAGACGGGAACGGTCGCCTTCCTTCACTTTCACTTGAACGATTACGGTGTCGCCCGGGGCGAACGCCGGAATCTCTTTGTTCATTTGTTCAGCTTCGAGTTGCTGAATGATCTTGTTGGTCATCGCTATGCTCCTAAGACAGGCCTTCTGGGCGTGCCATCGATACGTTAACTATCGTTCCGCTGGCGGATGTATTCCTCCAGCAGCTTTTTCTCTTCTCCAGAAAGCGAGCGGCAATCCAGAAGATCGGCCCGACGTTCCCAGGTGCGCCCAAGCGCCTGCTGCAAACGCCATCGCCGGATGTGTTCGTGGTTGCCGCTGAGCAGCACCTCAGGAACACGCTTGCCTGCATACAGCTCCGGACGGGTGTAGTGCGGGCAATCGAGCAGGCCATCCGTAAAGGAGTCCTCCTCGGCGGAGTCCGCGTGGCCCAGCGCGCCGGGCAGCAACCGCGTCACCGCATCGATCAGCACCATGGCCGGCAGCTCACCGCCGGACAGGACGTAGTCGCCGATCGACCATTCCTCGTCGACGTGCTCCTCGATGAAGCGTTCGTCGATGCCTTCATAGCGCCCGGCGATGAGGATCAACGCTTCCTCGTTCGCCAGCTCACGCACGGCCGCCTGCTTCAGCTGGCGCCCCTGCGGCGAGAGGTAGATCACCTTCGCCTTCTCCCCCGTCGCTGCCTTGGCTGCCGCCAGGGCCCGCTCCAGGGGCTGGACCTTCATCACCATGCCAGGGCCGCCGCCGAAGGGCCGGTCGTCCACCGTCTGGTGGCGGTCCTCGGTGAAGCTCCGCGGATTCCAGCAGTTGAGCCTGAGCAGCCCCTGCTTCACCGCACGGCTGGTGATGCCGTACTCGCTGATGGCGGCGAACATCTCGGGAAAGATGCTGATGACTTCGACCTGCATGCTTTTCATGTCAGGCCCTCAGAAATCAACGTCCCATTCCACCCGCATCTCGCCGGCGTCCAGGTCGATCGACCGTACGCACTGCTCCGTGTAGGGCAGCAGGCGTTCGCGATCGTCGAGGCTGCCAGCGCAGGGCTTGACCACCATCACGTCGTTGGCGCCGGTCTCCAGGAGGTGATCGATACGGCCGAGCAGTTGCTCGTCCTGGTTGATCACGTTGAGACCTTCCAACTGGTGCCAGTAGAACTCGTCTTCGTCGAGCTCCGGCAGTTCGCTGGCGGGGACGCAGATTTCGAAACCTGCATAGGTCCGCGCGATCTCGCGATCGACCAACCCCTTCAGCTTCACCACCAGGAACTTGCCGTGCACGCGTCCGCTGGCGACTTCGACCTGCATTACCTCGTTGTCACGCTTGAGCGTCCAACGGCGGTAATCGAGCACGTTATCCAGCGGATCGGTGAAGGAGTAGACCTTCACCTCGCCACGTACGCCATGCACCGAGAAAATCTTGCCGAGAACGATGAATTCATCGGCGGGGGCCGGCGTCGTGCTCATAAAATTGCTTAGGCAGCAGCCTTGGCAGCTTCCTTCAGCAGCTGAGCAACGCGCTCAGACGGCTGGGCGCCCTGGCTCAGCCAGTAGCTGACGCGCTCCTGGTTCACGGACAGCTTGACTTCCGCGCCAGTGGCGACCGGATTGAAGAAACCGATGCGCTCTACGAAGCGACCGTCGCGCGCGTTGCGGCTGTTGGTCACGGTCAGGTGGTAGAAGGGGCGCTTCTTGGAGCCGCCACGGGCAAGACGGATGGTTACCATTGAACTTCGTTCCTATAGTCGGTGCTTTTCAAGCATGGGCCATGGGCCCGAAAGGCCGCATATTCTAAGGATTATCCGGCCGATTGCAAATCTCTTTTAGGGGCCACCTGTCGGTGGCAGCTGCAAGCCGCAAGTTTCAAGCTGCGAGGGACTCAACGTGCAGCTTGCGGCTTGTCGCTTGCAGCTCTTCTTTCACATTTTCGGCATGCCGCCGGGGAACATGCTGCCCATGCCGCGCATCATCTTGGCCATGCCGCCCTTGGCGGTGACCTTCTTCATCATCTTCTGCATCTGCTTGTGCTGCTTGATGAGGCGTCCGACATCCTGCACCTGGGTGCCGGAGCCCAGGGCAATGCGGCGCTTGCGCGAACCGCTGATCATTTCCGGGTCGCGGCGTTCGGCGGGGGTCATGGAGTTGATGATCGCCTCCATTTGCTTGAACTGCTTCTCCGCCGCGTTCTGCGCGTTGCCCATCTGCGACAGGTTGACGCCACCAAGCATCGGCAGCTTGTCCATCAGGCTGCCAAGGCCGCCCATGTTCTTCATCTGTTGCAGCTGGTCGCGGAAGTCTTCGAGATCGAAGCCCTTGCCCTTCTTGATCTTCTTGGCGAGCTTCTCGGCCTTCTCGCGGTCCATGTTCTGCTCGGCCTGCTCGATCAGGCTGAGCACGTCACCCATGCCGAGGATGCGCGAAGCGACGCGGTCCGGGTGGAAGGGATCGAGGGCTTCGGTCTTCTCGCCCATGCCGAGGAACTTGATCGGCTTGCCGGTGATGGCGCGCACCGAAAGGGCGGCACCGCCACGGGCGTCGCCGTCGACCTTGGTCAGCACCACGCCGGTCAGCGGCAGGGCGTCATTGAAGGCCTTGGCGGTATTGGCGGCGTCCTGGCCGGTCATGGCGTCGACGACGAACAGGGTCTCCACCGGCTTGATCGCCGCGTGGACCTGCTTGATCTCGTCCATCATCTCGGCGTCGACGTGCAGGCGACCGGCGGTGTCGACGATGACCACGTCGATGAACTTGAGCTTGGCCTCGCGAATCGCCGCCTGGGCGATGTCCACCGGCTTCTGGCTGGTATCGGAGGGGAAGAAGGTGACGCCGATGTCGCTCGCCAGGGTTTCCAGCTGCTTGATCGCCGCCGGGCGGTAGACGTCCGCGGAGACCACCAGCACCGACTTCTTCTTGCGCTCCTTGAGGAAGCGCGACAGCTTGCCCACGGTGGTGGTCTTGCCCGCACCCTGCAGGCCGGCCATCAGGATCACCGCCGGCGGTGCGGCGTTCAGCGCCAGGTCCTCGTTGGCGGCGCCCATCAGCTCCACCAGCTCGGCCTGGACGATCTTCACGAAGGCCTGGCCGGGGGTCAGGCTCTTGGAAACCTCGGTACCGACCGCACGGTCCTTGATCTTGTTGACGAAGTCCTTCACCACCGGCAGGGCGACGTCGGCCTCGAGCAGGGCCATGCGCACTTCACGCAGGGTGTCCTTGATGTTGTCCTCGGTCAGCTTCGCCTTGCCGGTGACATGGCGCAGCGTCTGCGAGAGGCGGTCGGTTAGGTTTTCAAACATGCGCGTTCCTTTCGGGCTCTCGTGGGCCCAGGCTGAGCTTGCTGCAGGCGGCGGAGTATAACCAAGTGTCGGCGTCGCCGACACCGCCAGCGGTCTTTCACCGGCAGGGCATGTATGCCACACTCACTGCCTTTCGGGCTTGCCTTACAAGGACTTATGCACCCTCTGCTGCCCAGCCTCCTGGCTGCATTCCTCTATGCGGGCACCACTGGTTACCAGGGCCTTCGCCTCGGCCAGCGCACCACGCCGGACAAGCGCCTGCTGATCCTCGGCAGCGGCCTGGCCCTGCTCGCCCATTGCACCGCACTCTTCCTCCAGTTGCTGACCCCCGCCGGGCTCTACCTGGACTTCTTCAACGCCGCCAGCCTGATCGCCGCCGCGGTGATCCTGCTGACCATCGTGGCCATCGCGCGGATTCCGATCGAGAACCTGCTGCTCCTGCTGCTGCCCCTCGGCGCCCTGACGGTGCTGGCCGCCGCCCTGGTACCGGGCGGCACCGTCCAGGCCATCAACGAAGGACCGGGCATCCTGGCGCACATCCTGCTGTCGATCCTGGCCTATGGCCTGTTGACCATGGCGGTGTTCCAGGCCCTGCTGCTGCTGCTGCAGGACCACCAACTCAAGCACAAGCACCCCTCCGGGCTGATCAAGAACTTCCCGGCGCTGCAGACCATGGAAAGCCTGTTGTTCGGCTTCCTGTGGGCCGGCTGGGGCCTGCTGTCGCTGTCGCTGCTGTCAGGTTTGGTATTCGTCGACAACCTGTTCGCCCAGCATCTGGCGCACAAGACCATCCTTTCCTGCATCGCCTGGGTGGTGTTCGGCGTGCTGCTCTGGGGCCGCCACCACCTCGGTTGGCGCGGGCACAAGGCCATCCGCTGGACCCTGGTGGGCTTCTGCCTGCTGATGCTGGCGTACTTCGGCAGCAAGCTGGTCCGCGAATTCATCCTCCACGTCTGACCGCCCATGCACGGACTGCTCGCTGGCCTGCTCCTCGGAATCACGCTCTCCCTGGTTGCCGGGGCGGTAGTCGCCTGGCTGGCGAGTCGACGCCGCCACGGCGTGGAAATCCAGCCGCAATCCCGCCTGCCGGTGGCCGTGACCGATGCGCTGCAGCGGGTCACCATCAGCTCCATCATGATCCCCCGCAGCGAAATCCAGGGTATCGACCTGGACGCCACGCCCGATGAACTCCTCACCCAGCTGAAGGACGCCACCCATACGCGCCTGCCGCTCTACCGCGAGGACATCAACCAGATCGAGGGCATCCTCCACCTGCGCCAGGTGCCGCGCCTGCTCGCCGAAGGCCCGCCCAGCGCCGAAGCCCTGCTGGTCGCCAGCCGGGAAACCTACTTCGTGCCGGAAAGCACGCCATTGCTGACCCAGCTGGTGAACTTCCAGAAGCAGAAGCGCCGCCTCGGCATCGTGGTCGACGAATACGGCGACGTGGTGGGCCTGGTCAGCCTCGAGGATATTTTCCAGGAACTGGTGGGCGAGTTCGGCAGCCTGGAAGACTTCGCCCCCAACCCCGGCATCCAGTCCCGCGACGACGGCCGCTACGAGCTGGACGGTTCCCTGCACCTGCGAGAACTGAACCGGGTGCTGGGCTGGCACCTGCCCTGCGACGGCCCGAAGACCCTCAACGGCCTGATCACCGAGGCCCTGGAACAGATTCCCGACTGCAGCGTTTGCCTGAAAGTCGGCCCCTACCGCCTGGAAATCCTCCAGTCCGGCGAGAACCGCGTGCAGCGCGTGCTCGCCTGGCGTGCTGGCCTTACGCCAAGCGCCTAGGCCCTTCCCGGTGACCGCCTGCAAGCTGGGTCGATAGGGTCGGCAGCGGTGCTTTGCCTGAAGGAGCCCTGCAGCCTCACGCGCTGAGGTCGAGCACCAGGCCCTCTGTCTCACGGGGCGGCGGGACCACGGCAGCGAACCAGTCCGCCAGCGCCTCGCCTCAGACGCGGTAACCCAGCGGCGATGGATGGTAGCCATCCGGCGCCAGGAACTCCGGGCGCATCTGCAGACGGGTGGCGCAATACCCCACACCTTCCCGCAGCGCCAGCTCCCGCAGCTGGCGATCCAGCAGGCGTGCGCGCCAGCCCAGCAACTGGCGTAGCAGCCAGGGCAAGGCACTGAAGTGCTGCAGCGGCGGCACGCCAGCCAGGGCGACCTGGGCACCGCGCTCGACGAAGTGCCGGGCCAATCCCGCAAGCGAGTCCCGCCAACTGTGGCTGGAGCTGAAATGGGTGGTGTCGTTGACGCCGAAGACCAGCAGCACCAGGTCGACGGGCTGTTCCGCTACCTGAGGCAGCAGCCGCTCCAGGGCTTCGTCAGCGGTGATGCCGTTCTCGCCGCAGGCACGCCAGGCGACCGGCCGCCCGAGGCGCGCGGCCAGGGCCGCCGCCAGTTGGCCAGCCAGGGCAAAATCCAGGCAGGAGGCGCCGACGCCGGCGACGGTGGACTCACCGATCAGTAAAAGACGCAGGGGCTCGCCTTCCAGCTCGCCCCCGGCCAGGCCGCGCTCGGGCCCGGCGGCGGGTGTCAGGCGCAAGGCGGTATGGCGGGTGTGCACGGCCATGGGCAACGCCAGGGGCAGCAGCGGCAGCGCCACCGCCCACCAGCACAGCCCGGCCAGGTGGATCACAACTGGACGTCGACCGCCTGGGCCGAACGGGTCGCCTTGGCCCGCGCCAGGTCGGTGGACTCGTCCCGCGCCAGGGCCACGCCCATGCGACGCTGGCCGTCCACTTCCGGCTTGCCGAACAGACGCAGGGCGGTGTCCGGCTCGCTGAGGGCGGCGCCCAGGTTGCCGAAGCTGACCTGGCTGGACTTGCCTTCGACCAGGATCACCGCCGAGGCGGACGGTCCCGTCTGGCGGATGGCCGGGATCGGCAGGCCGAGGATGGCCCGCGCGTGCAGGGCGAATTCGGACAGTTCCTGGGAGATCAGGGTGACCAGGCCGGTGTCGTGGGGGCGCGGCGAGACTTCGCTGAACCACACCTGGTCGCCCTTGATGAACAGTTCGACGCCGAACAGGCCGCGGCCGCCCAGGGCCTCGGTGACGGCCTGGGCGATGCGCTCGGATTCGGCCAGGGCCTTCGGGCTCATGGCCTGGGGCTGCCAGGATTCGTGATAGTCGCCCTTCACCTGGCGGTGGCCGATGGGGGCGCAGAAGCTGGTGCCGCCCACATGGCGCACGGTGAGCAGGGTGATCTCGTAGTCGAAGTCGATGAAGCCTTCGACTATGACCCGGCCCTTGCCGGCGCGACCGCCTTCCTGGGCGTAGTCCCAGGCGGCCTTGAGGTCGGCGTCGGATTTCAGCACCGACTGCCCCTTGCCGGAGGAACTCATGATCGGCTTGACCACGCAGGGGTAGCCGACGCTGGCCACGGCGGCGCTGTATTGCTCATAGCTGTCGGCGAAGTGGTAGGGCGAGGTGGGCACGCCCAGTTCTTCAGCGGCGAGACGGCGGATGCCTTCGCGGTTCATGGTCAGCTGTGCGGCGCGGGCGGTGGGCACCACAGTGAAGCCTTCGGCTTCCAGCTCGACCAGGGTGGCGGTGGCGATGGCCTCGATCTCCGGCACGATGTAGTGCGGCTTTTCCTGTTCGATCACCGCACGCAGGGCGGCGCCGTCGAGCATGCTGATCACGTGGCTGCGATGGGCCACCTGCATGGCCGGGGCGTCGGCGTAACGGTCGACGGCGATCACTTCGCAGCCCAGGCGCTGCAACTCGATCACCACCTCCTTGCCGAGCTCACCGGAGCCGCACAGCAGTACACGGGTCGCGCTGGGCGACAAGGGGGTTCCAATACGGGGCATGTCGTTTCCTCGGGGGGAGTCAAGAAACCTGGGTCGGGGGCGTCACGAACAGGCCACTGGCCTTGGCGCGCTCGAAGCAGCGGACCAGCACTTCGCGGCGCTCGGCGTTGTCCATGCGACCCCAGCGGGTGATTTCATCGGCGCTGCGCTGGCAGCCGCTGCAGATGTCGTGGTCGTCCAGCACGCAGACCTGCACGCAGGGCGAGCGGACGGGGCGTTCGGTGTCCATCAGTCGTCCTGTTCCGCCAGGTCGCGGGCATAGCGCTGGGCGTTGTGTACATAGTGGGCGGCGCTGGCCTCGAGCATCTTCTTCTGCTGCTCGGTGAGCTCGCGCACCACCTTGCCGGGGGAGCCCATGACCAGGGAGCCATCGGGGATTTCCTTGCCTTCGGGAATCAGCGCATTGGCGCCGATGATGCAGTACTTGCCGATTTTCGCGCCGTTGAGCACCACGGCGTTGATGCCGATCAGGCTGAAGTCGCCCACCGAGCAGCCGTGCAGCATGGCGTTGTGGCCGATGGTGACGGAGCGGCCGATGTTCAGCGGATAGCCCATGTCGGTGTGCATCACGGTGCCGTCCTGGACGTTGCTGTTCTCACCGATGTGGATCAGCTCGTTGTCGCCGCGCAGTACGGCGCCGAACCAGACGCTGGCACCGGCGTCCAGGCGAACCTTGCCCACCAGGGTGGCAGTGGGGGCGGTCCAGCTGTCCGGGTGGGCTTCGACCCGGGCGGTTCCAAGGCGGTATTTCATCAGGCGCTCCTCGAGCGGGGCTTATTTGAGTTTTATGAAGTTCTCGGGCGCGCGGGTCATGTCGATCCCGGCGTCGTACACCAGGTTGACCAGCTCGACGACCATTATCGCGGTCAGCCCCCAGATCTTGTATTCGCCGTACTGGTAACTGGGCACGTACCAGCTGCGGCCGAGGTAGTCGATGCGGTGGGTCACCTGGCGCGGGTCGTCGCGGAAGAACTCCAGCGGCACGCTGAAGACGGAATCGATCTCGCCGTGGTTGGCCTTGTACTGGACGAAGTCCGGGACCAGCCCGACAAAGGGGGTGACCTTGATGCCGTGGCGGGAAACCAGGGGGCTGAGGGGGCCGATGATTTCCACCAGTCCCGGAGGCAACCCCACCTCCTCTTCCGCCTCGCGCAGGGCGGTGCGGATCAGATCCTGGTCTTCCGGATCGCGGCGGCCGCCGGGAAACGCCACTTCACCGCCGTGGGTGGACAGGCCGCTGGCGCGCAGGGTCAGGACCAGCTCGGGCTCGTCGCTACGGGTGACCGGCACCAGCACCGCGGCTTCGGGGAAGTGGCGATCGGTTACCAGGGTTCTCGGGGAATAGCTCTGCACGCGACGGAGCAGGTCATCCAGCATGGACGTTCTCGTTGTTCTCGACTGCCGGGCATCATGGCATGAACCACCGGACCGCCCAACCCCCGGACCGACAGGGCGCATCATTCACCATCCGGGGGTCGGCCCCCCGCGGCTTGCCGTGCGACACCATGCCGCGCCAAGATGGGCGCCTGAGCCCCGAGGATCTTTGATGAAATTCTGCAGCCAGTGCGGCGGGCCGGTGGTCCAGCGCATTCCCGAAGGCGACAATCGCCTGCGCTACGTATGCGACAGCTGCCACACCATTCATTACCAGAACCCGCGAATCGTCGCCGGCTGCCTGCCAGTCTGGGGTGAGCAGGTGCTGCTTTGCCGCCGCGCCATCGATCCGCGCAAGGGCTACTGGACCCTTCCCGCCGGGTTCATGGAGAACGGCGAGACCATGGAGCAGGCCGCCACCCGCGAAACCCTGGAGGAAGCCTGCGCGCGCGTGCGCAACCTCAGCCTCTATACCCTCTTCGACCTGCCGCACATCAGTCAGGTGTACACCTTCTTCCGCGCCGAACTGGTGGACCTGGACTTCGCGGCTGGTGACGAAAGCCTGGAAGTGCGTCTGTTCCACGAACGGGAGATTCCGTGGTCCGAGCTGGCTTTTCCGACCGTGGGCCGTACCTTAGAATGTTACTTCGCCGACCGCGCCGGCCAGGTCTTCCCGGTGCGCAACGAGCCGCTCGCGCCGTTGCTGGCCTACTACAAGAAAGCCTGACCGCCAAACTGCTTACGAGAACACTGTGGGGATGCTGTGCCGATGCGCTGGTTGCTAGTCGTACTATTCATGAGCCTTGCCGCTCTCGCCCAGGCAAGCACCTCGCCGACACTCGGTGGCAAGGCCATCGACAAGGTTCTGGTGGTGAAGTCGGAGCGCAAGCTGCTGTTGATGAACCGCGGGGACGTGCTCAAGTCCTATCGCATCTCCCTCGGCAAGGTGCCAGCCGGCCCCAAGCTGCGTGAAGGCGACCAGCGCACCCCGGAAGGCTTCTACTGGATCGACTGGCGCAAGACCAGCGACAAGTTCAACCTGGCCATGCACATTTCCTACCCCAACGCCCGCGACGCCGCCAAGGCTCGGGAAAAGGGCGTTTCCCCGGGCGGCATGATCATGATCCACGGCACCCCGCTGGATGAGGAATACCCGGAGTGGTACTTCCACTCCCTGGACTGGACCGAGGGTTGCATCGCCATGAAGAATGCGGACATGCGCGAAATCTGGAGCCTGGTGCAGGACGGCACGCTGATCGAGATCCGGCCCTGAGTCCATCCACTGCAAAAAGGCGCCTTCGGGCGCCTTTTTCATTTCTCGCCCACACCGAGGCCTCCGGCGCCGGCCGGATGCAAAATTTCAGACAGACTCAGGCCGAGGCGGCCAGGGGGCGAAAGCTGAAATAGAAGCGCAGGGCGTCGATGAGGTCGGCGTACTCGGCAGGCGAGGCCACCAGGGAGAAGCCCGAATCGTAGTTCCCGGGGTTCACGTCTTCGTGGCACCACTGGCAGTTGGCGCAGAAGTCGACGAAATGCACTTGCCCATCCTTGCCAGGAATCTTCAGCCGCATGTCGAAGCGTGCCCCCACCAGCATGGGCAGCTGGCTGATCAGCATCAGGCCATCCATGGAGACATTGCCCAGGTAGCCCATGGGCTTGTCGGTGATGCGATTGAACACCTTCAGGTAATAAGGCAACTGATGGCGTTCGATATGGCGCTTGGTCGGCATGATATCAAATCGCTATTAATGGTACGTGAGTATGAACCTGTTGCAGCTCCAGACCAAACATCAAATACATTCGCGAGCCAGTTGCTCAGCCAGTTTGCGACGGAAGGTCTCGATCTGATCATCAGTGTAGTACTGGCGCTCGCCGCGCTCGTCGAGCTGGTAAAACGAGCCGCCGCGGTTCAGCTGGTCCTGCTGTTCGCGCAACTGGCCACACTTCTTCTGTTGCTGCCCCCTCGCCTCGGCGGAACGGCTGGCCGCCACCGCCTGCTCCTGGCGGCGGGCGTCGTAGAACTTCGCCGTGCGCGCTTCCCGCTCCCGGGTCGCCTGGTCGCGCTCCACCACCTGCGGCTTCACCGACACCTGTTCGGCACCCGCCTGGGGTTTTTCGCTGAAATGCACCTGCCCCTGGGCATCGGTCCAACGGTAGATCTCGGCACCGGCCAGGGCCGGCACCAGCAGGAGGCAACACAACAGTCGGCGCATTCCTTGGCTCCTCGGGTAGATGGTCAGCTTAGTCCCGGCCGCGCGCCGCTCAAGCAGGCAACGACCGACGGCGGGGTTGGGTATCAGAGCGGCGCCCCACTGCTCCTCGCGCCGCTTTCGCCCAGGCGGCCGAGTTGCTGCAGTGTCTCCAGGCGAGCCCTGGCCCGGTAGGCATATTCGCTGGTCGGGTAGCGGGCGATGATGAACTGGTAAGTCTGCGCCGCGTCGACGAACAGGTGCTGACGCTCCAGGCACTGGCCGCGCAGCAGCGAGATTTCCGGCTGCAGGTATGGCCGGGAGCGGCTCTTGCGCTCGGCCTTGGACAGTTCGAGCAGTACATCCTCGCAATCGCCGTTTTCAAAGGAGCGGTAGGCACTGTTCAGATGGTGGTCGAGGGACCAGCGCGTACAGCCGGTCGTGGCCGCCAGCAGCGTGAAGATGATCAGGGTTCGCATGGTTGGTTCCTCCGTCCACCGGAATATCGGCCGGGCGCGCCGCTTCTTCAGTCCACCGCTCGATGGCGAAGCGCCAAGCATAACCTCCGATTGGTCCTGCTGCCGCCCGCCCCGGACGGCAATGCGCCACTGCTAGACTCGCGGCGTCCACTTCGGCCCCGGTCCCGTCATGCATTCCAAGCGCCCTGCCCTGCTCGCCCTCTGCTTCCTGCTGGGCGCCTGCTCCCCCACCACCCCCTTGTTCGTCGCCCAGGTCACCACCAACGAAGTGGTGGAGTACAAGGCGATGAAGAGCAAGCGCATGGCCGCCGCGGTGGAAGAGGAAGGCGACCTGCTCACCTACAGCGCCATGGCCATACGCGACGCCAGGAGCGCGGAGGCCGAGGAGCTCTACCTGGTTGGCTATCGCGACGACGCATTCAGCGATGACGTGCGCGCCATCGCCCTCTATCAGATCGGCCTGATCTACATGAGCCGCTACAACGACCAACGCGACGACGCCAAGGCCCAGGCTTACCTGGAACGGGTGCTGAACGAATTCCCCGGCAGCCGCGTCGCCGAACGTGCCCAGGCGCGCATCCTGATGCTCCACCAACGGGCGAAGGACCCGGTGCGCAAGACCTCTCGCGAGTTGCTCGCCACGTGACACCCCAGCAACAACCTTGACCTCTACAAGCCGGGCCTGGACCCGGACATGACCCTGCTGTCCCGCCGGGCGGTGCTCAAGGACCGCGTCGCCGAGGCGGAGGACCTCTACCTGCTGGCGCTGTCCGACGCCCACGTGCAGCCGGATATCAAGGAAAAGGCCCTCTACCAGCTGGCCCTGATGTACATGGCCCCGGACAACCCCCACGCCAACCGCGACAAGGCCATCGGCTACCTGCGCCGGTTGCTGGCGCAGTTCCCCGAGAGCGATCTGAGCGAAAAGGCCTCGCGCCACCTCGACCAGATACTCAATCGCAATGCCTCCTGAAACCGTTTGGCGGACCAAGTGAAACAATTCAGCGGGTAGTGAAAAGTAACCATGACTACAGTCTTTTCGCGTAGTAGCCTCGGGCTCTGCTTGAAAAATGGAGTCCTCGCATGCCCTTCCGCCGCACAAAAATCGTCGCCACCCTCGGCCCGGCCAGCAACTCCCCGGAGGTCCTGGAGCAACTGATCATCGCCGGGCTCAACGTCGCCCGCCTGAACTTCTCCCATGGCAGCCCCGAGGAACACAAGGCGCGCGCCCGCCTGGTGCGCGAGCTGGCCGCCAAGCACGGCCGTTTCGTCGCCCTGCTCGGCGACCTGCAAGGGCCGAAGATCCGCATCGCCAAGTTCACCAACAAGCGCATCGAACTGAAAGAAGGCGACAGTTTCCGCTTCTCCGTCACCCATCCGCGCGATGCCGGCAACCAGGAAGTGGTGGGTATCGACTACCCGGACCTGGTCAAGGACTGTGGCGTGGGCGACGAGCTGCTGCTGGACGACGGCCGCGTGGTGATGCGCGTGGAAGCCACCACCGCCGACGAATTGCAGTGCCGCGTGACCATCGGCGGCCCGCTGTCCGACCACAAGGGCATCAACCGCCGTGGCGGCGGCCTGACCGCGCCGGCCCTGACCGCCAAGGACAAGGCCGACATCAAGCTGGCCGCGGAAATGGAACTGGACTACCTGGCCGTCTCCTTCCCCCGCGACGCTGCCGACATGGAACTGGCCCGCCGCCTGCGCGACGAGGCCGGCGGCAAGGCCTGGCTGGTGGCCAAGATCGAACGCGCCGAAGCGGTGGCCGACGACGAGGCCCTGGACGGCCTGATCCGCGCCAGCGACGCGGTGATGGTGGCCCGTGGCGACCTCGGCGTGGAAATCGGCGACGCCGAACTGGTGGGCATCCAGAAAAAGATCATCCTGCACGCCCGCCGCTACAACAAAGCCGTGATCACCGCGACCCAGATGATGGAGTCGATGATCCACAGCCCGATGCCGACCCGCGCCGAGGTTTCCGACGTAGCCAACGCCGTGCTCGACTACACCGACGCCGTGATGCTCTCCGCCGAAAGCGCCGCCGGCGAATACCCGGTGGAGGCCGTGCAAGCCATGGCGCGCATCTGCCAGGGCGCCGAAAAGCATCCCGACACCCGCCGCTCCCATCACCGCATCGGCCAGACCTTCGAACGCTGCGACGAGAGCATCGCCCTGGCGTCGATGTACACCGCCAACCACTTCCCCGGCATCAAGGCCATCATCTGCCTGACCGAAAGCGGCTACACCCCGCTGATCATGTCGCGCATCCGCTCCTCGGTGCCGATCTTCGCCTACTCCCCCCACCGCGAGACCCAGGCCCGCGTGGCGCTGTTCCGTGGCGTCGAGACCATTCCCTTCGACGCCGCCGCGCTGCCGCCGGAGAAAGTCAGCCAGATGGCCGTGGACGAGCTGCTGCAACGCGGCGTGGTGACCAAGGGTGACTGGGTGATCCTGACCAAGGGCGACAGCTACACCACCCAGGGCGGTACCAACACCATGAAGATCCTCCACGTGGGCGATCTGCTGGTCTGATCCAGCCTGGAACGAAAAAGCCGCCCCTCGGGGCGGCTTTTTTCATGGTGTGGACTGAAACCTTGTAGGGGCGAATTCATTCGCCAAGCAGGCCGAAGGTCTGCCCCGCACCGCCGAGGGGGGCAGCGGAGCTGCCCTTGGCGAATGAATTCGCCCCTACAGCATCAACGCCCACCAGCAACAGTACGCGCGTCCTCACACGAACTTCGAGAAATCCGGCTTGCGCCGCTGGGTGAAGGCCGACAGTGCTTCCACCGCTTCCGGCGAACGCAGGCGCTGGCTGAACAGCTCGCCTTCTTCGGTGATGACCCGGCGCAGTTCCTCACGGCCGGGCGCCTGCATCAGGCGCTTGCTGTCCGCCAGGGCCGAGGGCGCCAGGTCGAGGAAGCGCAGCGCTGCTTCCTTGGCGCGGGCGAAGGTCACCTCGCCATTTTCCAGGGCGGCATTGGCGATGCCCCAGCTGGCGGCCTGTTCACCGGTGAAGCCCTCGCCCAGCAGCAGCAGCTCCGCCGCCTTCGCATGGCCAAGCAGGCGCGGCAGGATCAGGCTGGAGCCGAACTCCGGGCACAGGCCGAGGTTGACGAAGGGCATCTTCAGCTTGGCATCGCCGCTCACGTAGACCAGGTCGCAGTGCAGCAGCAGGGTGGTACCGATGCCTACGGCCGGGCCGCTCACGGCGGCCACCACCGGCTTGGGGAAGTCGAACAGCGCGCGCATGAAACGGAACACCGGGCTGTCCATCCCGCTCGGCGGCTCCTGCAGGAAGTCGACGATATCGTTGCCGCTGGTGAAGCACTCCTCGCTGCCGGTGATCAGCACCACACGGACCTCGCGGTCGTCCCGTGCCGCATCCAGCACCTCGGCCATGCGGCTGTACATGGCGCGGGTCAGGGCGTTCTTCTTGTCCGGGCGGTTCATGCACAACGTCAGCAGGCCCTGCTCGCGCTCGACCAGAATGTGCTCGCTCATGGGAAATCCTCGATGTACTTGGGCCCGCTTCTTCAGGCTTCGCGGGTCAGGAAGGAATCGGCCAGCAGCTGATTACGGGGCAGGCCGGCCAGGTAGAGCCGGCGTGCGAACTCCTCGACGCTGGCGGGGTGGCCGCAGAGTAAGGCGATGGTTTGCCGCGAAACAAGCCGGAATTGCGCCAAAACCTCTGGCAGCTCGGCCGGCGTGATCATCTGGACGGCCAGCCCCGAATGGCTTGCAGCCAGTGGGATGAGGGATTTGGCCAGATAATGGCCGCTGGCGTCATGGGCCAGATGAATGATGCGGATGGGCCCCTGATGATGATTACGCAACGCCTCCCGCAGCAGCCCCCAGAGCGGCGCCAGTCCGGTTCCCGAGGCCAGGAAGAGCAGCGGCCGGCCGTCCCACGAAGGATCGTAGTGGAGCGCACCGCCGTGCAGTTCGCCCAGGCGCAGCTTGTCCCCCGGCATCAGGCGGCGGGCGCGGTCGCTGAACAGACCGGGATGGCGGCAATCGAGGTGGAACTCCAGGAACTCATCGGTACCGGGCAGGCTGGCCAGGGAATACGGACGGGCGACACCTTCATCATTCCAAAGCAGCAAGTGCTGGCCGGCGCGGTAACGTAGCGGTCGCTCGGGAGCGAGATAGAGGCGCAGCACGTCCGGTGCGGGCCATTCGACGGCGGTCACCGCAGCCTCCATACCGTCGCGGGATGGGTCGAAGACCTCCACCACCAGGTCCTGCACCACCAGGCACTGGCAGGACAGTCGCCAGCCCTCGGCGCGCTGGCTGGAGTCCAGTGCCTCGGGTTTCGCATCCGCCGGTTCGCCCGCCACGCAGCGCACCAGGCACGCATGGCAACTGCCCGCCCGACAGCTGTAGGGCACCTTGCATCCGCCCGCATTGAGGGCGTCCAGCAAGTTGCTGGCAGGCGCCACGGTCCAGCGTTTTCCGGAAACTTCGAGTTCAGGCACCCTGCCCCTCCCAGGCTGCGTCGCAACGGTTCCGCCCGCCGCGCTTCGCCCGATAGAGTGCCTGATCCGCCCGCTGCAGCGCATCATCCAGATCGTCCCCGGCGACCAACAGGGTCATGCCCGCCGACAGGCTCAGCCGCTCCACCTGCACACCCACCGGTTCGGCGCCGGCAAAGGCCTCGCGCAGCCGTTCACAACAGGCGGTGAGGCGATCCGCATTGCAATTGGGGACCAGCAGCACGAACTCCTCACCGCCATAGCGCGCCAGCACATCGCCGTCGCGCAGGCAGGCCCGCGCCACCGCGGCGAAGGTCTGCAGCACCCGGTCGCCGGCGGCGTGGCCGTGGGCGTCATTGATCCGCTTGAAATGGTCGAGGTCGATCAGCGCCAGGCCGTGCAGGCGGTTGGCCGCCAGATTGTCCAGCTCGCGGCCGGCCAGGCGCAGGAAATGACGGCGATTGAACAACCCGGTCAACTCATCGGTGGCCACCAGGTCCTCCAGCTGACGCATCATGCCGCGCAGGGTGTCCTGGTGCGCCTGAAGTGCGAAGCGGCGTTGACGCATGCGCTGGCGCAGCGCCTGGACATAACTGGCGAACAGGCTCAACCAGACCATCAGCACGAACAGCACGCAAACCTGCAGCAGTGCCAGGGCCGGGTCGGGCAGCTGCATCCGATAGGCCTCGAACAGGTTGAGGCCGGCGAAGGCGAAGAAGCCGATCGCCGCGCAACGGGCGAATACCCCGGGCTTCAACTGGAAAATGCCGAACAGCATGATCAGCACGTAGACCGCCAGCAGGGTGCCGCGGGCATTGTCCAGCATGGTCATCAGCCAGGTGTTCCAGCCCAGGGCGAGCAGCACCTGGGGCTCGGTCAGGCTGGGGTCGGAAAAGCGCAGGTTGTGTCCGTTGGCGAACAGCCAGAACAACGCGAGTTGGGAAAGGACCACCAGACCGCTGGCGATCAGGGCGGTGGATGCGGGCCCCCGGAACAGCCCCCCGAGCAGGGCGATCCAACACAGCAGGAGAATCATCGAGTAGGTCGCCACGGCCATGCCAAAGCGCTTCAGCAGCAGACTCTGCAAGGCTCTATGGCTGACCCGCTGGCTGGATGGCCTCATGGACTCCTTCCCGTAATGGCACAATGCCTCCAATTTACTCTTGTGATCACAAATTTCCTAGTGCGTAGGAAGTGTCCGACAACCGACCATGGTCGACCACCGACGACTGTGCCCGGCGGGTGGCACGCGCTATACTGCGGCGCCTTTTTTAGCCTCGCGCGCCGGGTCGTGGTCCGGCGCTTCCCTGATGTTCCCTCCAAGAGGAGCGCACCCATGACCGTGATCAAGCAAGACGATCTGATCCAGAGTGTCGCCGACGCCCTGCAGTTCATCTCCTACTACCACCCCGTGGACTTCATCCAGGCCATGCACGAGGCCTACCTGCGCGAAGAGTCGCCCGCCGCGCGCGACTCCATGGCGCAGATCCTGATCAACTCGCGCATGTGCGCCACCGGCCACCGCCCGATTTGCCAGGACACCGGTATCGTCACCGTGTTCGTCCGCGTCGGCATGGACGTGCGCTGGGACGGCGCCACCATGAGCGTGGACGACATGATCAACGAGGGTGTGCGTCGCGCCTACAACCTGCCGGAAAACGTCCTGCGCGCCTCCATCCTGGCCGACCCGGCCGGCGCCCGTAAGAACACCAAGGACAACACCCCGGCGGTCATCCACTACTCCATCGTTCCCGGCAACACCGTGGAAGTGGACGTCGCGGCCAAGGGCGGCGGCTCCGAGAACAAGTCGAAGATGGCCATGCTCAACCCGTCCGACTCCATCGTCGACTGGGTGCTGAAGACCGTTCCGACCATGGGTGCCGGCTGGTGCCCGCCGGGCATGCTCGGCATCGGCATCGGCGGTACCGCCGAGAAAGCCGCTGTGATGGCCAAGGAAGTCCTGATGGACCCGATCGACATCCACGAGCTGAAGGCCCGCGGCCCGCAGAACAAGATCGAGGAAATGCGCCTCGAGCTGTTCGACAAGGTCAACCAACTGGGCATTGGCGCCCAGGGCCTGGGCGGCCTGACCACCGTGCTCGACGTGAAGATCATGGACTACCCGACCCACGCCGCTTCCCTGCCGGTGTGCATGATCCCCAACTGCGCCGCCACCCGTCACGCCCACTTCGTGCTCGACGGTTCCGGCCCGGCCGAACTGGAAGCTCCGCCGCTGGACGCCTACCCGGAAATCGTCTGGGAAGCCGGCCCGTCCGCGCGCCGTGTCGACCTGGACAAGATCACCCCGGAAGAAGTGCAGAGCTGGAAGCCGGGCGAGACCCTGCTGCTCAACGGCAAGATGCTCACCGGCCGTGACGCTGCCCACAAGCGCATCGTGGACATGCTGAACAAGAGCGAAGAGCTGCCGGTGGACCTGAAAGGTCGCTTCATCTATTACGTCGGCCCGGTCGATCCGGTGCGTGACGAAGTGGTTGGCCCGGCCGGCCCCACCACTGCCACCCGGATGGACAAGTTCACCCGCCAGATCCTCGAAAGCACTGGCCTCCTGGGCATGATCGGCAAGTCCGAGCGTGGCCCCATCGCCATCGAAGCGATCAAGGACAACAAGGCCGTCTACCTGATGGCCGTCGGCGGCGCCGCCTACCTGGTGGCCCAGGCGATCAAGAAGTCCAAGGTCCTGGCCTTCGCCGAACTGGGTATGGAAGCCATCTATGAGTTCGACGTGAAGGACATGCCGGTGACCGTTGCGGTCGACACCAATGGCGAGTCGGTGCACATCACCGGTCCGGCGATCTGGCAACAGAAGATCGCCGAGAACCTGGCGGTGGAAGTGAAATAAGCCACTGACGCAAGAACAAATGCCCGGCACAATGCCGGGCATTTCGTTTGCTGGGCGGTTCCAATTTCCCACGCAAACCGCCAGCGACATTGGGTGCCCACTGCCCGAGGATGATCTGCCCAGTATGAACACCTACGTCGGTCCTTCCCTACGCAAGGACGCCGCCTTCGCCAGCGCCCCCAGATCGCCAGCATCCGATCTCTCGATGCGCAATGACGTCCAGGGGCTGCGTGCCATCGCCGTGCTGGCGGTGATCATCTTCCATGCGAACAAGGCCTGGCTCCCGGGCGGATTCATCGGGGTCGATATCTTTCTGGTGATATCCGGCTTCCTGATCACCTCCATCATCCTGCGCCAGCGGGAACAGGGGCGCTTCAGCGTCAAGGACTTCTACCTGGGCAGGTTCCGGCGCATCGTCCCGGCCTATCTGGTGTTGCTGGTGGCAGTGACGGCCGTGATGGCGGCCCTGCTGACCCCGACCGATTTCAAATTCTTCAAGAAGAGCCTCAACGCGGCGCTCTACTTCAACAGCAACCATTATTTCGCCGGATTCGGCGACTACTTCGCTCCCAGCGCCCACGAACTTCCCCTGCTGCACACCTGGTCCCTGGCCGTGGAGATGCAGTTCTACCTGATCCTGCCGCTGCTCCTGGCCCTGGTCCCGGCACGCCTGTACAAATGGCTGCTGCCGGCCCTGGTGCTGCTGGTGACCGCCTACGTGGGCTACCGCCTCGCCGACAGCGGAAACCGGCAGGCGACCTACTTTTCCCTGCTGGCCCGCATTCCCGAGTTCCTCGTCGGTTCCTGCCTGGCCGTATTAAAACCCGGCGGCATCTCTTCGCCGCGCCTGGCCAGCGTCCTGGCCTGGATCGGGCTGGCAGCCGTGGTCGGCAGCCTGGTCTGGATCGACGAGTCCCGTGCCTTCCCGGGCTGGATCGCGCTGCTGCCCTGCCTCGGCGCCGTGCTGATGATCGCCTCGCGGCACGGCCCGGTCAGCCGCTTCCTGTCAACCGGCCCCATGGTCTGGATCGGCGGCCTCTCCTACTCGCTGTATCTCTGGCACTGGCCGGTTCTGGCGGCGATTCGCTACTACACCGGCAGGTACGAACTACAACCTGTCGAGCTGCTGGCATTCGCCCTGCTCACCCTCAGCCTGTCCTACCTGTCCTACCGATGGATCGAGCGCCCATTCCGCTCCGCCGGCAACCTCCGCACAACGCTTGCGCGGGTCCTGGCGCTGGGTATCGTGGCGGTTCCGCTGATCGCCACCTCCAGCAAGCTCAATGGCTCCATCACTGTGCCGCTTCCCGTCGAACAGACTCGCTATGCCGTGGATGCGGAGATCTGCCACGGCAAGATAGTCGGCGACTGCACCCACGGTGACCGGACCAGCCCGGAGACGCTGCTGGTCCTCGGCGACAGCCATGCCGCGCAATTGAACCTGTTCTTCGACGCGGTGGGCACGACCAACCACTCTGCGGCCCGGATCATCACCGGCAGCAGCTGCGTGACCATCCCGGGGTTCGACGTCGAACGCCTGCCCGACTGGGCCCAGCCCCCGTGCACCGCGCAGATCGCTGCCGCAGAACCCTTCATCCGCAGTGCGCAGAAGATCGTGATCGCGGCCATGTGGCAGTACCAGGTCCAGAGCCCGGCGTTCCTGCAGGCCTTCGAGCGATTCCTCGACAGCACCGACGCCAAGGGGCAGAAGGTGCTGGTGATGGCCCAGCTGCCAATGTTCGACTCGGACATGCTGCGGATGAGCCGCTTCGAGCAACTGCACCTGCCGGTCAGCCGCACGCTCAATGGCCAGTGGCAGGCCGCCAACTCCACAATCGCGAAAATGGTCGCCCGGCACCCGTCCGCACGCTTCCTCGATCTTTCCGGGGATCCGCTGTTCGCCTCCGCGCCCTTCGCCGACAACACCCTCATCTATCAGGACAAGCACCACCTGAACGAGATCGGTGCACGTCGCTATGGCGAAGTGGCTGCCCCCTACTTCCGAGACTTCTGACTGCGAGCCGCAGCGTTGAATGCGTGCGGCGGTCCCGGGGTCAGCTCCGGAGCAAGCGCGCCTGCTCGAACTGCTCCGGCCAGTCGCGGCGGGTGAAGACCTGGCCTTCGGCGCGCACCCGGCGCACCTCGGCCAGGTCCAGTTCGCAGACCAGCCAGCGGCTGGTGGCCGGGCAGAGCTCCGCGCTCTCGGCGATCACCCCATCGCTCGGCATGCCGTAGTCCGGTGGCACATAGAGGCCGGCGCGGCCGATGTTTTCGTCGAGGGCCGGCGACCAGGGCGCCAGGCCCACAGTGGGCGCCTGCAGTACCGCGATCTGGTTTTCCAGGGCGCGGGCCTGGGCGCCGATGCGCACACGGTGGTAGCCAGCCTCGGTATCGGTGCAGCTGGGGGCGAGGATCAGGTCGACGCCGCCTTCGGCCAGGCTGCGCGCCAGCATGGGGAACTCGTTGTCGTAGCAGATCAGGATCCCCAGGCGCCCCAGGCTCGTGTCGAACACCCTGAGCCCCTGCCCCGCCGCAATCCCCCATTGCTCGCGCTCGAAGCGGGTCATGATCAGCTTGTCCTGGTAGCCCAGTTCGCCGCCGGGGCCGAACAGCCAGGCGCGGTTGCGGTACCGGCCATCGGCATCACGCACCGGCAGGCTGCCGGGCTGCAGGTAGACGCCGAGCCTCGCCGCGATACCGGTGCATAGGGCCCGCCAGTCCTGCAGCAACGGCTGGATGCCTTCGATGGACGCCTGCAGGTCGCCGCGCTGCTCCGCCGGCAGTTGGCCGGCCAGCACCAGGCCGGCGTACTCCGGCAGCACCAGCAACTTCGCGCCCTGGCCCGCTGCCTCGGCGCAGAGACTCTCCAGATGGGCGGCATAGGCTTCCCAGCTTTCATGGAGTTCGATGGCGTACTGGCAGGCGGCGATCCTGATCATGGGGTGAGCTCCTTGAGCCAGAAGGACATGGGCTTGGCCGACTCGCTGTCTTCGTCCAGGTCGCGCCAGTGGTATTCGGTGCGCAGCTCCGGATGATGGCGATAGCCGCGTCGTACCCAGAACTCGTTGAGCGGATGGTAGCCGGGCGGCCGGCGCGGGTGGTCGAGCGGACGCTCCACCGCGCAGAAGGCGCAATGGTCGAAACGCCCCAGACGCCGCGCGTAGGCTTCGCGTTCGGCGAAAAAAAGCACGCCGCGGCCGCTGCCCCGGTACTCGGCCAGCAACACGGACTCGCCGAAGTAGAAGATCCGCTCCGGGTTCCAGCCCTGCTCGCGGAACGGGCGCTGAAATTCCTCGGTCTCGTCCATCATCGGCAGGCCGGTGGACACCCCCACCACCCGCTCCCCGTCCAGCGCCAGTACGAACAGGCTCTCCGGCGACTCGGCATAGGTCGACAGGTAGCGCGCTTCGTATTCCAGCGTGCCGTCGTAGAGGTAGGGAAACTCGCGAAACACCGTCAGACGCAGGCGCGCCAGGTCATCGATGTGGGGCGCGATGGCAGCGCCCTGGAGTAGGCGGATATGCATGGGAGAGGTCGTTCTGGCGATGTGGATGACGCGTCTGGCTAAGTCGGGCTCGAGCCATGACCCTATCATCCCGGGCACGGACCGACTGACCTCATTGCGACAGGAACCCAACCATGACCGCTATCGAACTCGTGCAAGCCTATTACGACGCCTTCAACGCCGGCGACATGCCGACCTTCCTCGGCCTGCTCAGCGAGGACGTGGTGCACGACATCAACCAGGGCGAGCGCCAGCAGGGCAAGGCCGCATTCGCCGCCTTCATGGACAAGATGAATCGCTGCTACAAGGAGCGCCTGTCCGACATCGTGGTCATGCAGAGCGTCGACGGCAGCCGCGCCGCCGCCGAATTCGTGGTTCACGGCCAGTACCTGGCGAACGACGAGGGCCTGCCGCCCGCCAAGGGTCAGACCTACGTGCTGCCGGCCGGCGCCTTCTTCCATATCCACTGCGGCAAGATCGCCCGCGTGACCAACTACTACAACCTGAACGACTGGGTGGAACAGGTCTGCTGATCAGGAAATGCTCCGAGCCCCTGAAGCTTCCCGGATTTCATTGGGCCATGGACGGGTGAGCACTGAGTAGGGTGGATCACGCTCCATCGATCCACCAGCGGAGCCCGGCATGACACCGGTGGTGGAAACAAAAAATGGTTTCCACCCTACGTGTCTGCAAGCGCGGCGCAAGGGTGGATCACGCTCCACCGATCCACCAACGAAGCTCAGCATGGCCTCGACGGTGGAAACAAAAAGCGGTTTCCACCCTACGGTTTCCGCATCAGAGGTCGATCTTCGTCCCGAGCAGCTTGAGGAAGGCCGCCAGCCAGGCCGGATGGGCCGGCCAGGCCGGGGCGGTCACCAGGTTGCCCTGCACATGGGCGGCATCCACCGGGATATCCACATACTTGCCGCCGGCCATGCGCACTTCCGGGCCACAGGCCGGGTAGGCGCTGCATTCGCGGCCCTCCAGCACACCGGCGGCGGCCAGCAGCTGGGCGCCATGGCAGACGGCGGCGATGGGCTTGCCGGCCGTGTCGAAGGCCTTCACCAGCTCCAGGACTTTCGCGTTCAGACGCAGATACTCCGGCGCGCGGCCGCCGGGGATCAGCAGGGCGTCGTAGTCCTCCGCCCTGGCCTTGGCGAAATCGAAGTTGAGCGCGAAGTTGTGGCCGGGCTTCTCGCTGTAGGTTTGGTCGCCTTCGAAATCGTGGATGGCGGTGCGCACGGTCTGCCCGGTGATCTTGTCCGGGCACACGGCATGCACCGTATGGCCGACCATCAGCAGCGCCTGGAACGGCACCATGGTTTCGTAGTCTTCGGCGTAATCGCCAACCAGCATCAGAATCTTCTTCGCGGCCATGTCGAATCCTCCTCCTGGATTGGAAGCCCTGAGCTTCAAAGGTTAGCCAATTATCTCCGACGCCCTTTCGCGAAAGCTACCAACCGAGGCGGATGGTCGGCTTCAGATGCCGATCTTGTCCAAGGCACGGCCGATGCCGCGCCAGAAGCCCTGCTGTGGCCGTATCCGGCCGCCGTTGGCGGCAAAGCGCTCGCTCGGCTGCACCTGGCGGGTCGCGGCGATTTCCTCGCGGCCCAGGGACTCCTCCACCCGTTGCAGGGGCCCGCTGCCGGGACCACCGGGCTGCCCGCTGTTCTTCGGCGGCGGGTCGAGTTCGTCGTAGCGCAGGTAATAGGTGCGCCCGGCGCTGGCATCCAGGGCAAAGGACGTGATGATCGTGAAGTCCAGCGGCCCCTCGGCGAACAGCGTCCAGTAGCTGCCGAACAGCGGTCGGCGCATTTCCAGCCGGTAGCTGGCGGCTTCGAATTCCAGGGCCAGGTGGCCATTGCTCGGCAGGCTGCCGATCAACTGGTTGTCGAGGAAGATGCCGGGAGCTTCCAGTTCCTGGTCAGCCCAGTCACTGCGCGGCCGATAGAGGTAGACCAGGGCGTGCCCGCCATCATGCGGTGAATCGGCCTTGAACAGCGGCCCGTCGGGGGCGCCGAAAAAGGCGCCGGAGGTGGAACAGCCGCCCAGCACGGCACAGGCCAGCAGAATCGGCAGGTATCGGCGGCCCATGCAGCCACTCCCTCTCGTCGTTGTCGGGCAAGCCTAGCCGTGCCTCGATCCGCGCACACCCGACGAAAGTGCGGCCCGCCCGCAGCGTATTAGCGGCGGCGGTCCAGCAGGTTGACCACCACCCGATCCAGCCATCCCCAGAGTCGCTGGCGCAAACGCTTGAACAGTGGGCGGGCATGCCAGTCGTCCAGGGTGATCTCGCGGCTGTCGGCAAAGTCCTGGCGCATGCAGGCGTCCACCGCCAGGGTGAATTCCGGGTCCAGCGCCTCCAGGTTGGCTTCCAGGTTGAAACGCAGGTTCCAGTGATCGAAGTTGCAGGAGCCGACGCTGACCCAGTCGTCGGCCAGCACCATCTTCAGGTGCAGGAAGCGTTGCTGGTACTCGAAGATCCGCACGCCGGCACGCAGCAGACGCGGGTAATAGCGCTGGCCGGCGAATCGCACCGGCGGGTGGTCGGTGTGCCGGCTGGTGAGCAGCAGGCGCACCTCGACGCCGCGCCGGGCCGCCTTGATCAGGGCGCGACGGACCTTCCAGCTCGGCAGGAAATAGGGCGTCGCCAGCCAGACGCGGTTGCGCGACGTGCGAAGGCTGCGGACCAGCGACTGGACGATGTCGCGGTGCTGGCTGGCGTCGGCGTAGGCCAGCCGCCCGAGCCCCTCCCCCACCGCCGGATAAGGCGGCAGATGGGCCAGGCCCGGCGCCTCGCCCGGCTTCCAGGGGCGGCGGCCGAGGTTGGCCAGCCACTGGTAGTCGAAGATCAGTTGCCAGTGCGCGACCAGCGGCCCTTCGATGGCCACCATCACCTCATGCCAGCGGCTGGTCTCCTGGCTGGGGTTCCAGAACTCGTCGGTGGAGCCGGTGCCGCCGATGAACGCCACGCGGTCGTCCACCACCAGGATCTTGCGGTGGTCGCGGTACAGGTTGCTGAACCCGCGCCGCCAGCGCAGCGGGTTGTAGAACTGCAGCAGCACGCCGGCCCCGGTCAGGCGCTGGCGCAGCGCCGTGCCCAGCTTCAGGCAGCCAAAGCCGTCGAACAGGCAGCGCACCCGCACCCCACGCACGGCAGCCACGCAAAGGGCGTCCACCAGGGCCTCGCTGCATCGGCCGTCTTCCACCAGATAGAGCTCCAGCGCGACCTGGTGTTCGGCGCGGGCAATGGCGGTGAGCATGGTCGGAAAGAACTGCGGGCCGTCGATCAACAGCTCGAAGCGGTTGCCGGACTTCCAGGGGAAGATCTGCCCCATCAGCGCTCCGTAAAGATCAGCACGGCACCGACCGGCACCGACAGGCTGATGCCCGGCAGGCCGGCCAGCCGGCGCAGCCCATCCAGCGCCGAGGTCAGGCCGAAGTCCTCCACCTGCAGCACCAGCGGCGCCAGGGTCACCACCTGGAAGCGGTGGTCGTCCAGGCGCGTGGCCAGGAGTTCGGCGCGGTACTGCTGTTCCTTGTCGCGAATCCTCACCTTGAGCGGCAGGCCCAGTTCCAGCTGGGCACCCGGGGCGAGGTCGGTGATCGGGCGCAGGTCGAGCTGGGCGCTGACCTCGGCCTCGGGGTACTTGGCAATCTCGAAGAACTGCTCCCGCAGGCGCTGGTCGCGCAGCGGCACCCCAGTGCTCACCGATTCCAGATCGATACGCAGGCGCGCGTTGCCGCCGCCGGCGATCTTGCCGTGCAGGGTGAGGAAGCGGTGCACCTCGGAGATGCTGCCGTTCTTGGTGGAGATGAAGGAGATGCGCGACGACTCGTTGTCCAGATACCAGCTGGCCTGGACCGGCAGGGCCAGGGCGCCGAGCAGGGCAATGAGGGGGCGTATCGATTTGTGCATGCGGGCTTCCTTTGGCATGTCGCTGACGGCGGAAAGACTCGGGCCGGGTTCCATTGGTCACAAGGATCGCGTCCGGGTTCCGCCGCGAGCCGGCGAAATTCCAGCCGGTGAGCGGGCAATGGGTGCAAAGCTACCAGAGGAAATGGATTTTTGGGCGCGGCAACGCGTTTCCCCACCAACGGAAAAAGCCCCGGCCTTGCGGCACGGGGCTTTTCCAACGGCGGCGGCGCTGCTTACAGGCGCGGATAGTCGATATAACCCACCGGGCCCTTGGCGTAGAACAGTTCGGGGCGAGGCTCGTTCAGCGGCGCGTCCAGGCGCAGGCGCTCGGGCAGGTCGGGGTTGGCGATGAAGGGGATGCCGAAGGCCACGGCATCGGCCTTGCCGGACTCCAGCCAGTCGCTGGCGCTGTCCCGGGTGAAGCGCTCGTTGGCGATGAATACGCCACCGAAGGCTTCCTTGAGCTGCGGCGAAAGGCTGTCTTCGCCTTCCTTCTCACGGGCGCAGATGAAAGCCACGCCCCGCTTGCCCAGTTCGCGGGCGACATGGCCGAAGGTGGCCTCCAGGTCCGAGTCGCCCATGTCATGGGAGTCGGCGCGCGGCGACAGGTGCACGCCGACGCGGCCGGCACCCCACACCTTGATCGCCGCATCGGTGACTTCCAGCAGCAGGCGGGCGCGATTCTCGATGGAGCCGCCGTACTGGTCGCTGCGCTTGTTGGTGCTGTCCTGAAGGAACTGGTCCAGCAGGTAGCCGTTGGCGGCGTGGATCTCCACCCCGTCGAAACCGGCAGCCTGGGCGTTCTCGGCACCCACGCGGTAGGCCTCGACTATGTCGGCGATCTCCTCGGTTTCCAGGGCGCGGGGCACCGGGTAGTCACGCAGCGGGCGCAGCAGGCTGACGTGGCCCTTGGCGGCGATGGCGCTGGGCGCCACCGGGGCTTCGCCGCCCAGGTAACTGGGGTCGGAGATGCGGCCCACGTGCCACAGCTGCAGGACGATCTTGCCGCCGTTGGCGTGCACCGCCTTGGTGATGTTGCTCCAGCCCTTCACCTGCTCGTCGGACCAGATGCCGGGGGTATCCGGGTAGCCGACACCGAGGGGGGTGACGGAGGTGGCTTCGCTGATGATCAGACCGGCGGATGCCCGCTGGGTGTAGTACTCGGCCATCAGCGCGTTGGGCACGCGGCCTTCGTCGGCGCGGCAGCGGGTCAAGGGCGCCATGATGATGCGGTTGGAAAGTTCCAGGTCGCCAATCTTGATCGGGTCGAAGAGTGTGGTCATGTCGTATTCCTCGGGTCAGTCGAGCGCTGCTTGCAGCTCGGAATTACGGTTGCTGAAGGTGAGCAGGGTCGCGACCAGGGCGAGGATCGCCAGCACGGCAGCGGCCAGGGGAACAGTGGTGAGGCCGAAGCCCTGGCCGATGACCAGGCCTCCGACCCAGGCGCCGAGGGCGTTGCCCACGTTGAAGGCGCCGATGTTCAGGGTGGAAACCAGGTTCGGCGCGGCACTGCCGAAGTTCACCACGTTGACCTGCAGGGCCGGCACCGCGGCGAAAGCCGCCGTGGCCCAGAGGAACAGGGTGATTTCCGTGGGGATCAGCGCGGCGCTGGTCCAGGTCAGGGCGCTGGAGCCGATGGCCAGGGCGATGAACACGCCCATCAGGGTCTGCGCCAGCTTCCAGTCCGCCAGGCGGCCGCCGATCACATTGCCCAGGGTCAGGCCCAGGCCGATCAGCAGCAGGCTCCAGGTCACGCCACGGGGCGAGACGCCGGTCACCTCGCCCAGCAGCGGCGCGACATAGGTGAAGATGCAGAACACCGCGGCGGAGAACAGCACGGTGGTGGACAGCGCCAGCCACAGGCCGGCGCCACGCAGGGCGGCGAATTCGGCGCGGATGTCGGTGGCCTCTTCATCGTGCTGGCGCGGCAGCACACGCCAGAGGCCGATCAGCGCGGCGATGCCGATCAGGGTCACTGCCCAGAAGGTCGAGCGCCAGCCAGCGGCCTGGCCAAGGGCCGTCCCCAGGGGCACGCCGAGGACGTTGGCCAGGGTCAGGCCGGTGAACATCAGCGCGACGGCGGACGCCTTGCGATTGGCCGGCACCAGGCTGGCAGCGACCACCGAACCGATGCCGAAGAAAGCGCCGTGGCAGAGCGCGGTGATCACCCGCGCCAGCATCAGCAGGCCGTAGTTGGCGGCGATGGCGCAGAGCAGGTTGCCGACGATGAACACCCCCATCAGCACCAGCAGCGCCTTGCGGCGTGGCAGCCGGGCGGTGGCCATGGCCATGATCGGCGCGCCGATGGCCACGCCCAGTGCGTAGCCGGTGACCAGCCAGCCGGCGCCGGGGATCGATACCCCCAGGTCCGCGGCGACTTCGGGCAACAGGCCCATGATGACGAATTCGGTGGTGCCTATCGCGAACGCGGACAAGGCGAGGACGAGAAGCGCAGTAGGCATGGGCCTGCTCCTTGGAAATTTCGGGTTGTAGGCAGGTGCTGCAGTTACAGCTCGTCGCTCATCTGGCGAAGAAATTCAGCGATAACGGCTTCATTGCGCTTGAAGAAGTGCCATTGGCCCACCTTGCGGCTGGTCACCAGCCCGGCACGCTGCAAGGTCGCCAGATGCGCCGAGACGGTGGACTGGGACAGCCCGCAGCGCTGATCGAACTTGCCGGCGCAGACGCCGATCTCGAAGGGGTGGTCCTGTTCGACGAAGTACTTCTCCGGATCCTTGAGCCACTGCAGCATCTCCCGCCGTACGGGGTGCGCCAGCGCCTTGATGATTTCGTCGAGGTCTATGGATGTGTTCATGGCCGGATTCGTATATCGAGATGGAACGAACTTTATATCGATCGAAGACGATACAGGATCGTTTGTGCCGATAGTCATCATCGACCGTCATGATGGAACGCCCCTGGGTTAAGCTCAGCCAATGAACTACCTCGCCCACCTCCATCTCGGCGGCTCGCAGCCGGCGCAACTGCTCGGCAGCCTCTATGGCGACTTCGTCAAGGGGCCGCTGGACGGACGCTGGCCGGCGGATATCGAAGCCGCCATCCGCCTGCACCGGCGCATCGACGCCTTCACCGACAGCCACCCGCTGATCGCCCAGGCCAAGTTGCGCTTCCCCACCGGGCGACGGCGCTTCGCCGGCATCCTGCTGGACGTCTTCTTCGACCATTGCCTGGCCCGCGACTGGGGGCTCTATGCCGCCGAGCCGCTGGATGCCTTCACCCGCCATGTCTACCAGGTGCTGGTCAGCGAGCCGCAGTTGCCCGGTCGCCTGGCGCTGATCGCCCCGCGCATGGCGGCACAGGACTGGCTCGGCAGTTACCGCGACTTCGAAACCCTGGAACTGGTCATCGCCGGCATGGCGCGGCGCATCTCGCGGCCCGAGGCGCTGGCCGGCGCCATGACCGAGCTGGAAGACCTCTATCAGCCGTTGTCCGACGACTTCCGCCTGTTCTATCCACAACTCCAGCAATTCGTCGGGACTCAGCAAGCCATCGCTTGACCTGCATCAAGAGCGGACTCCGGTACCTGCAGTGCAATGGGTTCATAAACCCTATTCTGGAGGTGCCTGATGAAAGCTCTGATGCTGGCGACAGATTTGTCCAATCGTTCCGAGCGCGCCCTGCGCCGTGCCGCTCGCCTGGTCCGGCAGTTCGACTGCCCCTGGTTCATCCTCCATGTGGTCGACGAGGACCAGCCGCAATTGCGGATCGAGCTGGAAGTGGGGCAGGTCCGGCGCTACCTCAACGAACAGCTCGACTTCTACAGCGAACTGGCTGGCTGTACACCGCAACTCTGGGTGGAAGTGGGCGATCCGGCCAAGCACATCGCCGAATGCACGCGCTGGGCCGACGTCGATCTGCTGGTGGTTGGCAGCCATCGCAAGAATCCGCTGCGCGACATATTCGTCGGCACCACCCTGGAACGCCTGGTGCGCACCAGCCATGTGCCGATCCTGCTGGTGAACCGGGCCGCCGAAGGCGACTACCTGGCCCCCTTGCTGGCCACCGACTGCTCCGCGGCCTCCGCCCAGGCCGCCCGCGCCGCCCATGAACTGGGCCTGCTGCCAGCGCCGGGCGCCCGCGTGCTGCATGCCTTCGATCCGCTGGGCGGTGCCATGCTGCTGGCAGCCGGTGCCGGAGCCGGGGCGATTCCCGGCGACTACGCCGCCGCCGAACGCCGTCGCGCCACCGCCGCCCTGGATGAGTTCCTGCTGAAGGAAGAACTGGGAACCTTCATCGACCAGCGCCTGATCGAGGAAGGCCAGCCGATAACGGCCCTGCGCCAGGTGCTCAAACGCGAACCCGTCGATCTGCTGGTGATGGGCACGCGCGGGCTCACGGGCATGAAGCGGGTGCTGATGGGTAGCGTGGCGGACGCCGCGATGCGCGAACTGGACTGCGACATCCTGGCGGTGCCGCCGATCCAATGGCCGGAGAACGACAAGGAGTGATCCGGAGCGCTGGGGCCAGGTCAGGCTGCCAGCGCTTCTTCTTCCTCACCGAAGAGCGCCTGTTGCACGGCGCTCTTGGCCTGCTGGCTCAGGGCCGTACGGCTCAGCCCCTGGCTGGCGATGGGCTCGAGCAACTGGATCTGCACCTCCGCCCGATCGCTGCGCAACAGGCGCACCAGATGCGAAAGCAGGTCGTCCTCACCGATGAAGGGGGCGATCTCGTCACGCCCACCATCACGCAGGTAGCGGATGGCCACTGGCTGCACCGGCACTCCGGTTTCCACCGCGCTGGTCAGCAGGCGGCTGTGGAAAGTCTTCAGCAGGCTGCCATCGGTGGTGGTGCCTTCCGGGAAGATCAGCAGGTTGCGCCCATCCCCCAGGTGGCGGGCCAGTTGCTGCCCCACCAGACCGCTATCCCCGGACCCTCGGCGAATGAACAGCGTGCCAGCCTTGTGCGCCAACCAGCCGGCCACGGGCCAGGCACGCACTTCGGCCTTGGAAAGGAAGGACAGCGGGGCCAGGGCGCCGAGCAACGGGATATCGGTCCAGGACACATGGTTGCTGACCCAGAGCATCGGCTGCTCCGGCACAACGCCGCTGACCCGGACGCGGAACGGCAAGGCACCGGCGAGGCGGGCGAGAAACCAGCAGGTCAGGCGCTGCCGGGTGGCCATCAGCTCACTGCGACCCAGTCGCTCCAGCGCACCGACCCAGACCGCCAGGGCAATGCCCAGGCCGATCACCGCCAGCAGGCGGACGACACGGGCGTAGAAGCGCAGGGACTTCAGCATGCTCAGACCGCCGCCTTGAAGTGGCGGGCATAGCGCGGGCAGAGCTCGTCGCGCTTGAGCAGGATGAAGACGTCGGCGACCTGGAAGTCCGGGTCCCAGCAGGGTTCGCCGCAGATCTTCGCGCCCAGGCGCATGTAGGCCTTGAGCAGCGGTGGCATCTCGGCGATCACGTTGCCCGGCACTTCCAGCACCGGCAGCGGATTCTTCGGTTCGGCACGCAGGTGTTCGGTGCACAGGTAGCGATCACGCAGGCGCTGCATGATGGCCTGGACCTGGATGCCGCCGTCCTGCATGGGGATGCTGGCGCAGCCCATCAGGTAGCGATAGCCGCCCTGATTGAGCACTTCGGCCAGTTCGCCCCAGAGCACGGCGATGGTGGCGCCATTGCGGTAGGCCGGGGCGACGCAGGTGCGGCCGATTTCCAGCACCGGGCCCTGCAGTTCGCCGAGGCCGTGGAGGCGGAACTCCTCTTCGCTGTAGAAGCGGCCCAGGTCGCGGGCGGCGTGGTGGTCGAGCAGTCGGGTGGTGGCCACCAGCTCGCCGCTGTCCAGGTCGCGCACACCGATGTGCTGGCAGTGCGGATCGTAGTCATCCATGTCGAGACCGAACTCGGCACCCTGCAGCTTGGCGTCGAACTCGGCGCTGAATACGCGGAAGCGCAGGGCCTGCGCCTCGCGCAGCGCGGCAATGCCGTCCAGGCGCTCGGCCTGCAGGCGGCGAGGGCTTTTCCCGTTGGTTGCGACACTGTCGCGGGTCATGGCGATCTGGGTCATGAATAAGCCTCCGTAGGCCGGCTCGATCCCGGTTGCAGCCGGACGATCTTGTTGTGCAAGCTCAGGCTAGGTAGACCCGGTGTCACCTCCGTGACGCTCCGATGATCCTTGTATGACAGCCCCCTGAGGAATCCCCGATGCCCTGGCAACGCCTGTTCGAAGCCTCCGCCCGTCTGCCCTCCGGCCAGGCCCTGGACGACTGGTTCAACGCCCTGCTGGAACGCCTGGGCGAAGTGACGCCATTCGAACTGGCCGTACTCGGCGGCAGGCTGGCACCCACTCCGGGGCTGGCCTTTCTCGCCGGTTACCAGGGCGCCCTGCGCCTGCTCTGGCCGTCGGCACCGCTGAGCCTCGGCGCGCTGTGCGTTACCGAGAACCGCTCGGTACGGCCGGCGGACATGCAGACCCGCGTCGACAGACTCAGCCTCCAGGGCCGCAAGGATTTCGTCACCGCCGGCAATGCCGCCGACTGGCTGCTGGTGGCGGCCCGCGAGGAGCCCGCAGGGCAGTCGCCGCGCCTGGCTCTGACCGTGGTGCGCAACGGCGATCCGGGCGTGCGCATCGAGACCCTCAAGCCGCTGCCGCTGATGCCCGACGTGCCCCACGCCCGCCTGCATCTGGAAGGCGCCCATTGCGAGCGCCTGGCCGGGGATGGTTGGGACGCCTACGTGAAGCCTTTCCGCAGCATCGAGGACCTGCACGTCCTCGCCGCCCTCTGCGCCTGGCTGTACGGCGTAGGCTGCGATTGCGCCTGGCCCCAGGCGCTGCAACTGCGCCTCCTGGGGCTGCTCGCCGGCGCTGCGGAGGTTTCCCGCCAGTGTGCCACCGCCCCGGCGATGCACCTGCTGCTGGCGGCGCTCTTCACCGAGTTCAAGGCCCTCAAGCCGGAGCTGGACGCCGCCGTCGCCGGCGGCCCGGCGGAATGGGCCAGCCTCTGGCAGCGCGACCAGGGTGTGCTGGAGATCGCCAGCGGGCCGCGGGCGAAGCGGTTGGAGAAGGCGCTGGCCGCCTTGGGCCTCTGACAACTGATGCACCCTCGCCCTCCAGGGCGAAAACCGATCGATGGGTATCGCTCCGCTCCACCCATCCTGCGGCGACGTCGGCCCCGTAGGATGGGTCGGGCGGCGCCGGTCCCCTTGATCCAGGTCAGCACTCGCCCTTCAGAAATGTCCTACAAATGCGCGCCGCAATTTCATTCGAGGTTTCCATGCGTCGCGACCCCATCGTGCTGTTCGACAACGGCACCCACCAATGCCTGATGTTCGACGATCTGGTCAGCGGCGACGGCGTGCAGTCCAACCAGTTCCTGATCACCGACCACGAGCAGTACCTGCTGCTGGACCCGGGCGGCGACCTGACCTACACCCCGCTGTCGCTGGAACTGTCCAAGCACATGCCAGTGCAGGACCTGACCTACATCTTCGCCTCCCACCAGGACCCGGACATCATCGCCTCCCTGGACAAGTGGCTGCTGCACACCCGCGCACGGGTGATCTGCTCCAAGCTCTGGGCGCGTTTCCTGCCGCACCTCACGGCCAACTACCTGGCCATCAGCCACGGCATTTCCACCTACGACCGCATCATCGCCCTGCCCGACCGCGGCGATTCCATCCCCCTCGGCCGCTGTCAGCTGAAGGCGGTGCCAGCACACTTCCTCCATTCGGTGGGCAACTTCCAGCTCTACGACCCGGTCAGCCGCATCCTCTTCTCGGGCGACATGGGCGCCTCGCTGGTGGATGACGCCACGCCCGTGCGCGACTTCGTCAACCACGTGCCGAACATGGAAGGTTTCCACCGGCGCTACATGGCCAGCAACAAGATCTGCCGGCTGTGGGCGGAGATGGTGCGCCGCATGGATGTGGCGATGATCGTCCCGCAACACGGCCGGCCCTTCGTCGGCAAGGAAATGATCAGCGCCTTCCTCTACTGGATCGAGAGCCTGGAATGCGGCATTGACCTGATGGGCCCGGACGACTACCGACTGCCGCGCTGAACCGGCCAACCCCGCCGAATAGCCCCATCAGCCGGCGCTACTTACGGTCATGAACCCCGTGCTAGGTTGCGCCCTCCGATAACCAGGAGAGGCGCTCCGATGCCCATCCCCTTCCTTCGTCCGCTGGCGCTCGCCCTTGGTCTGCTGGCGGGCCTGGCCCAGGCCGAAACCTGGCCCGCCGCCGACTGGCAGCGGGGTCCGGCTCCCGGCGGCGCCGCGGTGCGGGCCTTCGAGACCTACGCCTTTGCCCAGCGCGACGATGCCAGCCGCAAGGGCGTGCGCACCGACGCGGTGGTGGTGATCCGCGACGGCGAACTCATCTACGAACACTATGCCGGCCCCACCCGTGCCGAGACACCGCACCTCACCTGGTCGGTGAGCAAGAGCCTGTTGGCCTCTGTCCTCGGCGTCGCCTACGGCGAGGGCCGCTTCAAGCTCGATGACGCGGTGGCGCGCTACTACCCGGCCTTCGCCGGTCACCCCGACGTCCAGCTCGCCCACCTGTTGCACTGGGCCTCGGGCCTGGCCTGGCAGGAGGACTACGAGTACGCGCCGCTGAAATCCTCGGTGGTGGCCATGCTCTATACCCGTGGCCGCGCCGACATGGCTGCCTTCGCCGCCGGGCATCCGCTGGACGCGGTGCCGGGCCAGCGCTTCCGCTACTCCAGTGGCGACAGCAACCTGCTCTCCGCTGCACTACGCGGCATGGTCGGCGAGCGGGCCTACGTCGACTATCCCTGGACCGCGCTGTTCGAGCCCCTGGGCATCCGCTCGGCGGTGTGGGAAACCGATGCCGCCGGCACCTATGTCGGCTCCTCCTACAGCTACCTGACCGCCCGCGACCTGGCCCGCGTCGGCCTGCTGATGCAACGCGGCGGCCGCTGGGGCGAACGCCAATTGCTGCCGGCGGACTGGGTGGCCTTCAACCGCACGCCTTTCGCCAAGTACCAGCCGGCCCCGGATCCCCCCGGCGAAGCGGTGCCCGGCGGCCACTGGTGGCTTAACACGCCACTGGAAGGAGCCCCCAAACCCTGGCCAGACGCGCCGGACGACACCTTCGCCGCCCTCGGCCACTGGGGCCAGGCGCTCTACGTGCTGCCCAGCCAGAAGCTGGTGATCGTGCGTTACGCCGATGACCGCGACGGCAGCTACCGGCACAACGACTTCCTCAAGCTGGCCCTGGCCGCATTCGCCCCGGAGGTGCAGCCGTGATCGCCCGCCGTCCCGTCCTCAGCTTGCTGGCGCTGGCCCTGTTCCTGCTCACCGCCCTGGCCTGGCAGAACCGCGCCCACCTGGCCGCCTTCCCCGGCATCATCAGCGCCTACACCGCCAAGGAGTACTGCTCCTGCCGCTATGTAATGGGCAACGATGCCGACTACTGCCAGGGCTATGTGAAGCAGTACGTGCCCACCAGCGGCTTTGTCGACGACGCCGAACACAAGCGCGTGACCGCCGGCGGCCTGGGCCGCAGCAGCACGGCTGCGTGGGTGAGTCCGCACCAGGGCTGTCGGTTGATGTCGGAGGCGGACGGTACACTTTGAAACACAGCACCCGACTCGTTTTTCAGCTCATTACCGAGCGGGCTTCAGCTCTTTGTTTCGCCTCCCGGCGAGTCTCTTTTGGCAGTCGTCGGAATGCCGCACCACCCAAAAGAAACCAAAGGCTTGCCCCTGCATCCGGGTCCGGCTTCGCCGGACTCCCCTCACTCCATCGCTGCTCCGGGGGCACGGCGCGAAGGGCCATCCATGGCCCTGCGCGCCTGTCGCGGCATCCATGCCGCTCATCCCCCTCCACAGCGATTCCGCTCGGCCTCCTGAAGGGGCGGAGTCGCCGCCCCACCTTCTTCACAATTTTTCAGGCCATGAGGATGCATCAGGGTTGAATCGTTCGATCAAGCGCGAGTCACCCCTCTCCACTTCAGGGAGAGGGGCCGGGGGTGAGGGCGCACTGTTCCACCCTGCGGAACCACCTTCGATTGTCCTCCTTTCGCCCGCGCGGTTAGCTGATGCCCAGCCGCGCAAGCGGCAGCCGACCCAACGAGGAGAACAACAACAATGGCCCGTTACGCACACATCCAGGCCTGGCTCGACGACATCACCGCCGATCTAAAGGCGCTGCGCCAGGACATCCACGCCCACCCCGAACTCGGCTTCGAAGAACAGCGCACCGCCGCCCTGGTGGCCCGCCTGCTGAGCGAATGGGGTTACGAGGTTCACACCGGCATCGGCCAGACCGGCGTGGTCGGCGTGCTGCGCAACGGCAATGCCAGCCGCACCCTGGGCCTGCGCGCCGACATGGACGCACTGCCCATCATCGAAGCCACGGGGCTCGCCTACAGCAGCTGCCACGCCGGGCGCATGCATGCCTGCGGCCACGACGGCCACACCGCCATGCTGCTGGGTGCGGCACGCTACCTGGCGGCCACCCGCAAATTCCAGGGCACCCTCAACCTGATCTTCCAACCCGCCGAGGAAGGCCAGGGCGGCGCCGAGGCGATGCTCGCCGATGGCCTGCTGGAACGTTTCCCGTGCGAAGCGCTGTTCGGCATGCACAACATGCCCGGCCTGGAAGCCGGCCACCTGTGCTTCCGCGCAGGATCGCTCATGGCTTCCCAGGATCTGCTGGAAGTGGTGATCGAAGGCGTCGGCGGCCACGGCTCCATGCCCCACCTGTCGGTCGATCCACTGGTGGCCGCTTCCAGCGCCGTGATGGCGCTGCAGACCGTGGTCGGGCGCAATGTCGACCCGCAGCAGGCGGCGGTGGTCACAGTCGGGGCCCTGCAGGCCGGCGAAGCGGCCAACGTGATCCCCCAGAGCGCCCTGCTGCGCCTCAGCCTGCGCGCCCTCGACGCCGGGGTGCGCGAGCAGGTGCTGCAACGGGTGCAGGCGATTATCCACAGCCAGGCCGAAAGCTATGGCTGCCGCGCCAGCATCGAGCACCGCCCGGCCTACCCGGTGCTGGTCAACAGCGACGCGGAAACCGCCTTCGCCCGCCAGGTGGGCGAAGAACTGGCCGGCGCCGGACAGGTGCTGGACGCCCCCACCGTGATGGGCAGCGAGGACTTCGCCTGGATGCTCCAGCGTTGCCCCGGCAGCTACCTGTTCATCGGCAACGGCTCCGGCGCCGACCGGCCGATGGTCCACAACCCCGGATACGACTTCAACGACGACATCCTGGTACGCGGCGCCGCGTACTGGGCCGCGCTGACGGAGGCCTGGTTGCAGGCGACGCCGGCCGATTTCCAGGCTCGAACCACTGCCGCCTGACCTCAACGTTTCCGGAGAATTCCCCATGCACGCTTCCCAGAGCGGACCCTCGCGCGCCCGTCAGGTGACCGCCGCCGTCATCGGCAACGCCCTCGAGTGGTACGACTTCATCGTCTACGGCTTCCTGTCGAGCATCATCGCCCGTCTCTTCTTCCCCACCGACAGCGAATACGCCTCGCTGCTGATGGCCCTGGCCACCTTCGGCGTCGGCTTCTTCATGCGCCCGGTGGGTGGCGTGCTGCTCGGGCTCTACGCCGACCGCAAGGGTCGCAAGGCGGCCATGCAGCTGATCATCCTGCTGATGACCCTGTCCATCGCGCTGATCGCCTTCGCCCCCGACCATGCTGCCATCGGCATCGGCGCACCGGTGCTGATCGTGGTCGCGCGCATGCTCCAGGGCTTCGCAACCGGCGGCGAATACGCCAGCGCCACGGCCTTCCTGGTGGAAAGCGCGCCGGCCAACCGCCGTGGTCTCTACGGCGCCTGGCAGTTGTTCGGCCAGTGCCTGGCGGTGTTCGCCGGCGCCGGCATGGGCGCCCTGGTGACCCACACCCTTTCCCCCGAGGCGCTGGACAGCTGGGGCTGGCGCCTGCCCTTCATTCTCGGCCTGCTGATCGGCCCGGTGGGGCTGTGGATGCGCCGCCACATGGAGGAGACCGAGGCCTTCCTCGACGCCCGCGACGCGCACCAGGGCGAATCCTTCGGCCTGCTGCAGGTGCTGCGCGAACATCGCCGCGCGGTGCTGGTGACCATGGGCACGACCATCAGCGGTACCGTGGCCTTCTACGTGGTGCTGGTGAACATGCCCACCTTCGCCCACAAGCAACTCGGCCTGCCGCTGGACCAGGTGTTCATGGTGCAGATGCTGGCGGTGGCGCTGATGACCCTGATCATCCCGCTGGCCGGTGCCCTGTCCGACCGCATCGGCCGGCGACCGGTACTGCTCGGCGGCACCCTGGGTTTCTTCCTGCTGGTGTATCCGCTGTTCGCCTGGGTGGCCCAGTCCCCCGGCATCGAGCGCCTGCTGGTCATGCAAGTGCTGCTGTGCACCATGATCGGCATTTCCTACGGCCCCGCGCCCACCGCCGTGGCCGAGCAGTTCCCCGCCCGCGTGCGCTCCACCGGCCTGGCCCTGGCTTACAACGTCGCGGTGATGCTGTTCGGCGGCTTTGCGCCCTTCATCGTCACCTGGCTGACCCAGGTGGGTGGCACGCCAGTGGCGCCGGCCTGGTACGTGCTCTTCGCCTCGCTGATCGGCCTTGCCGCCACCTGCTTCCTGCGCGAGGGCGCCCCCGCCGCGCTGGAGCGCCGCCAGCGCCGCAACCCCATCGTTACCTCTGCCCGGAGCCTGTGAATGACCCGTTTCGAGATTCCCCAGAACGTCCCTGCCTCGCTGCAACAGGAAATCGTAGGGTTGGACGCCTTGCCCCTGTCGGAGGCCATCCGCACCCGCCAACTGTCCTGCCGCGAGGTGATGCAGGCCTACCTGGAGCAGATCGAGCACTACAACCCGAAGGTCAACGCCCTGGTCGCGATGCGCCCGGCGACGGAACTGCTGGCCGAGGCCGACGAGCGCGACCACCTGTTGGCCAACGGCCAATGGCTGGGTTGGATGCACGGCATGCCCCAGGCGGTGAAGGACCTCGCCGCCTGCTCCGGTCTGCCCACCAGCATGGGCTCGCCGCTGTTCGCCGGGCAGGTAGCGCAGCATGACGCCATCGCCGTATCGCGGGTGCGCGCCGCGGGGGCGATCTTCGTCGGCAAGACCAACGTGCCGGAGTTCGGCCTCGGCTCGCAGAGCTATAACAGCGTGTTCGGCACCACCGGCAACGCCTATGACCCGACGCTCTGCGCCGGCGGCAGCAGCGGTGGTGCGGCGACGGCCCTGGCCCTGCGCCTGCTGCCGGTGGCCGACGGCAGCGACATGATGGGCTCGCTGCGCAACCCGGCGGCCTTCAATAACGTCTATGGCCTGCGCCCCTCCCAGGGGCGCGTGCCCTTCGGCCCCACACCCGAGCTGTTCGCCCAGCAACTGGCGACCGAAGGCCCCATGGGCCGCAGCGTGGCCGATGTGGCGGCCCTGCTGCGCACCCAGGCCGGCCCCCATCGCGCCACGCCGTTGGCACTGTCCAGCACGGCCGACCTGATCGGCCCGCTGCAACGCGATTTCGCCGGAGCACGCATCGGCTGGCTCGGTGACCTTGGCGGCCACCTGCCGATGGAGCCCGGCCTGTTGAGCCTGTGTGAAAGCGCCCTGGCGGACTTCCGCGACCTCGGCTGCCAAGTGGAAAACTGCCTGCCGGACTATGACCCGCAGCGCCTCTGGCGCTGCTGGCTGGCGCACCGCGCCTGGCTGGTGGCCGGCAACCTGGCCCAGGCCCACGCCGATCCGGCCCGCCGCGCCCTGCTCAAGCCCGAAGCGGTCTGGGAAGTGGAAAACGGCCTGCGCCTCAGCGCGGCGGACGTCTACCAGGCCTCCCTGGACCGCAGCGACTGGTACCGCGCCGTGGATAAGCTGTTCGAGCGTTACGACTTCCTGCTGCTGCCCAGTGCGCAGGTGTTTCCTTTCGATGCAACCCTGCACTGGCCCAAGGCCATAGCCGGACGGGACATGGACACCTACCACCGCTGGATGGAAGTGGTGATCGGCGCCACTCTGGCCGGCATCCCGGCCATGAGCGTGCCGGTGGGCTTCAGCCCGGCCGGGCTGCCCATGGGCCTGCAGATCATGGGTCCGGCCCAGGCCGACCTGGCGGTGCTGCAACTGGCCCATGCCCATGAACAACTCACCCAGTGGGTACGCAATTGCCCGCCGCCGCTGCTGCAAGATGCTCCCTAGACGCGTGAAGCCACCCGCCACCACGCATGGGCCTGTATCTTGCAGCGTCTTCGCGGTGAGCCCACAAGGGGCACGACAGGGAACGAACATGCACGGCAGAGACGAGGGCGGCACGGTACGGTCGGTGGAGCGCGCACTGGCGATCGTCGAGCTGCTCGGCGAACACCGGGAACTGGGGCTGGAGGAGCTGCATTACCTCACCGGCCTGCCCAAGGCGACTGTCTCGCGCCTGCTGCATACGCTGCTGGAGCAGGGCTGGCTCTACCGTGGCCTGTGCGACCGGCGCTACCGCCTCTGCTCCCGGAGACTGTTCGGCGACCCGCGCCAGCGCTTCAGCCGCCACCTGGTGGAACAGGCCGCGCCGCTGATGCAGGAGCTCAGCGAACGTACCGGCCTGGTGACGGACCTGTCGTTCTTCGATGGCGACGACCTGCATGTGATGGAAAGCGCGATTCCCGAAGTGCTGCGCAAGCGCTACCCGGCCAACCGCCTGGTGATCGGGTTGCAGGCCAGCCTGTTTCACTCGGCCATGGGCAAGGCCTGCCTGGGCGAACTGGACAGTGCAGAAGTGCAGCGCCTGGCCCTGCGCCACCGACTCAGCGGCGACGAGCTGCTGCGCATTCACAAGCAGGCCCATACCCAGGGCTTCGGCGAACGCACCGAGGGCACCTGGGAATACGCCGTGCGCCTGCCCTTCCTGATCCGCGCCGTGGCGCTGCCGGTACGCAGCCAGGACCGCCTGGTGGGCAGCATCGCCCTGCACTGGCCACGGGACACCTACAGCGTGGCAAGCGTGCAGCAACGCCACCTGGGTAGCCTGGCCGCAACCGTCAGCCAGTTGCAGCTCAGCCTCGGCTGACCGAACGTCCTGTAGATACGCGAAGTTCCCTCAATAACTTGCGGAAACAACTTCGCGCACCATTTTTTTATTGATATCGAGCGACGATTCCATAGCGTGGAACCCAATTCAATTGCCCTTTATTTCCGTGTTTAGACAATAGACCCCGGCCCGCACATCGGCCCCGTCGTCAGAACACAAGAATAAAGGTGATGAGATGCGCAAAGTTCGCTGCAACTATCTGGCCGGAATTGCCGGATGCTTATTGGTCGGAAGTACAAACGCCGACGGCTTCATCGATAACAGCATCACGTCATTGCGTTACAGCCAGTTCTACTGGAAGGAAAACAATGGCGACGGCGTGGGCCCCACCCGTGACGAATGGGTCCAGGGCGCCCAGTTCAGTTTCAACTCCGGCTGGTTCCGCGACGTGCTGGGCCTGGACTACAGCTACGGACTGGCCGACGACCTGTACGTCGGCGACCACGCCACCAGCATCAGCAACCTTGAGCCGGACGGTTCGGTGCAGTCGCCCCACGGCCTGGCCAAGCCCATCGAAGCCTACCTGCGCGGGCGGCTGCAGGGAGACGCCGGCGAACTGGTGCTGGGCGGCGGCAAGAAGATCCGCCGCTACGCCCAGTACTACGACGACACCAGCCGTATCCTGCCTGCAGCCACCCTGGGCCTCGACCTGGATTACCGCGTCGACGGCCTGAACATGCGTTACAGCCATATCGACGGCTTCAGCCCGCGCAACGAGAATGGCTGGAGCGACGACCTGACCAACTTCCGTGGCCAAGCCATCGACAAGTTGCAGCTCTTCGCCCTGGGTTACCAACTGCCCTCGAACACTCGCCTGCTGGCCGAATACGCCGAGTCCGAGCAGTACCTGCGCGCCGCCTCCGTCAAGCTGGAGCAGGTCATCGACCTGGGTGCCGGCCGCTCCATCGAGCTCTACGCTACCCACGGCATGCAGCAGGACGCCGGCAAACTCTTCGAACAGGAAGGAGTACCTGGACTTTATGAAGCCGAGTCTTCCCACGATGCGCGTTATGTAGATCTTTCAGCCAAATACAGGACAGCCGACTATTACGCAGGCATGACCTATAACAAAGTCCGCGGCGACGACTTCGACCGGCTGTTCTTCAGCAAGGATCACGGTGCCTGGAACAGCAGCGCCAAGTTGTTCTACTTCTTCGGACTGGAAGATGAAGAGATGTTCAAGCTGTTGGGCGGCAGCAACTTCTCCGCCATCGGACTTCCGCAATTGCGACTGGATGTCCATTACGCCTTTTCCGATCACGCCGCCGGATATGACGGTTTCTCCCGCCGGGAATTCCAGAGCCTGCTGCAATACAACTTCACCGGCGCATTGAAAGGCCTGAGTCTGATCTGGCTGCACAACGAATTCCACACCAAGGGCCAGCCGGATGGCATCCACCGTTTCGCCACCTCCCGGGGCCCGGCGGGGATCATCACCCACAATGCGGAGCGCTTCTACCTGAGCTACATCTACAGCTTCTGAGCCCGCCCCGAAGCGCGCTGGTGGATAGAAAAGCACTATCCACCCTACTCGTTTTCCCGGAAGTCGTAGGATGGGTGGAGCGGAGCGATACCCATGCAGACAGAGCTGATGGGTATCGCAAGCTCCACCCATCCTACAAATCTATCCCCCTACTCGCACCTCCACCGCCACAAGGGTGGATCACGCTTCACCGATCCACCATCGGAGCCCAGCCCGAGCACGCGCGTGTGGAAAACAAAAAGCCCCCAGGCCGCTACAGCCTGGGGGCTTTTCATTGGGCGACAGTGCCTCAGCGCATATTCAGCTGCTGCTGCAGGTTCTGCACCTGGCTCTGCAGGGCGCTGATGTTGCGGGTCATCTGTGCACGGAAGGCATCGAACTCGGCGGTGCTGGCGCCCTGGGACGGTGCCGGACGGTTGTCCAGTTCGCTACGCAGCACCAGCATGTCCTGCTCCAGGCTCTTGATGGCCTGGTTCGGGTTGCCCTGCCGTTTCAGGGCTTCGATATCGCTGCCCAGGCCCTTCAGGCGACTGTCGAACTCGGCGATATCACCCTGGGAGGCCTTCAGCTTGTTCTGCTCGGCAGCGAGGCTGTCCAGCTTGCCGCTCAACTGGGCGCCCACCTGGCTGGCGGCACCCTGGGCGGACTTGACGTCGGCGGCGAGCTGGTCGACCCGCTTGCCCTGGCTGCCCACCTGGGCACTGGTGTTCTGCTGCTGCTTGCCCAGCTCGGCCACCCGCGCCTGCAGCTGCTTGATCTGCAGCTTCAGGGACTCGCTGCCGCTGGTGACGTTGGATTCGGTGGCGACCACCTTGCCGGAAATGTCCTGGATGCGGCCGGCGGCCTCTTCGCTGATGCGGGCGAAGCTTTCCTGGGTAGCGACCAGTTGCTGCTCCATCAGGCTGATCTGCTGGAAGCTCCAAAAGCCCAGGCCGCCGAGGGCGACCACCAAGGCCACTACCAGGGCCCAGAGCGGGCCGGTGCCGGAGGCCTTGGCCGTGGGGGCGGTGGCGGTGTAGCTGTTTTGGCGATGCAGGGACTCGGCAGCGGCCGGGTGATGACCGAACTCGTCGCGATCACGGTCATCGGTGGTCAGGCTGGGGACATCATCCACTTCGTCGAGGGCGTCGTTGCGCATGGGGGAACCTTTGGAGAGAAAGCAGAACCGCGGATGCCCGGAAGTATACCGGTTCGCACCACGGTCTTCAGCGTCGCGCCCAGTTGGTGCGCGATGCACTGCACAGGAGCAGTGGTCCTCGATTGACCACCGCACAGCCCAGCAGTTCCGGGACCTCCGGCCTGGTACGGGGCTTGCTAGCCAGTTGCCAGCCCCGGACGGGGCATGCCAGGGAAGCGCAAGGTGGAGCGGATGGCTCCAGCAGGCTCCGAGCCCCCTCGGGACGAAGGGAAGCGGAGCACTCTTCGACCGTGGGGGAAGAAGGAATGGAACTGACCAAGGCCGTGCTGGACTGCATGCAGACGCTGCGGCGCCAGCTTCGTGAAGAACAGGCTGTGGATATCCGCCTCAGCCAGCCCGATGCCATCCTGTCCATGCTCAGCGCCTGCGCCGAATCCCAGCACGACGCCACCCGCGAGCTCGGCGAACGCCTCAGCAGCCTCACCGGGGTGCGTCTCATGCCGCCGGCGCTCAGCGAAGAGGAACTGGTGCGCAAGTACACCCAGTACGCCGGCCCGCTGCGCGGCTGAAGTCTTCAGGGCTGCTGCGCGCCCCACCAGGCACAGAACTCGTCCAGCGCCGACCAGATGTTCACCTTGGGGTCGTAGTCGAGGGATTGTCGCGCGCGGCTGATATCCAGCGAGAAATCCTTGGCCATCACCGCCACGGCCAGGCGGTAGAGCGACGGTTCCGGTCGGCCCGGCAGCAGCCGGCAGACCGACTCGTTGAGCAGCGCGGCGGTGTAGGCCAGCCCGTAGGGCACATGGCGGGTCACCTGGGGCTCGCCGAGCTTGCGCAAGACGTAGTTGACCACGTCCCAGAGCGGCACCGGCTGGCCGTTGCTGATGTTGTAGGCCTGGCCCAGCGCCGGGCCTGCGGCCAGCAGGCCACTGAACAGGGCGTCATTGAGATTCTGCACGCTGGTGAAGTCGACCTTGTTCAGGCCATTGCCGATGATCTTCAGGCGCCCCTTGCGCTGCATGGCGATCAGCCGCGGAAAGATGCTGGTGTCGCCGGCACCGGTGACGAAACGCGGGCGATAGACGAGGACCTCCAGGCCGAACTCCTCGGCGGCGAAGACCTTCTGCTCGGCCAGGTACTTGGTGGCGCCGTAATGATCGGAGAAACGCTTGGGCACCTGGTCTTCGCGGATGCCCACATGGGGCTTGCCGTCGAAGTAGATGGACGGCGACGACAGGTGCAGGAGACGCCGGACCCGCTGCTTCAGACAGGCCTCAACGAGATTCTCGGTGACCTGGACGTTGGCCTGGTGGAAGTACTCGTACTTGCCCCAGACGCCCACCGCGCCAGCGCAGTGCACCACCGCCTCGACATCGTGGCAGAGGCGAAGCGCCAGGCCGGGATCGGACAGATCGCCCTGGACGAACTCGGCACCGCGTTTCACCAGATGCTCCACCCCCTCGGGACGGCGACCGTTCACCCGCACCGCCAGCCCCTGCTCGAGGGCGAAACGGGCGAAACGCCCACCGATGAAGCCACTCGCCCCCGTCACCAGAATCTTCATCCATCACCCCCGGAATTCGTCGTCGTGCTCGCGACTCTAGCAGCCCTTCAGCGCAACGCAGGTGGCGTCGCAAGCCAATCCTGCGACTCTGAACACCGGGGATGCACAACGTTCCCCGGCACTCGGCTCGCGCTGCCGATAACGTCCTGCCGTATGGAACGGCGGCACCGCTGAAGCCTGGCCCGCGCTATGCCCTCAATGGCACGAGCCAGCGCGCGGCAGCGCGGGCCAGATGGTCGGTGAGCAGGCCGAGCAGTTCGCCACCATGACGCCAGTGGTGCCAGTAGAGCGGTACGTCGATGGGACGGTCGGGGATCAGCTCCTGGAGTTCACCCCGCGCCAGCAGGGTGCCCACTTGTAGTTCCGGCACCAGCCCCCAGCCCAGGCCACCTTCGGTCAGGCGCACGAAACCTTCGGATGACGGACAAAGGTGGTGAACGAAGCCGCCTTCGACGCCGAGTGCAGCCAGGTACCGGTGCTGAAGCGTGTCGTCCGGGCCGAACACGATGGCCGGCGCGCGAGGCAGGGCCTCCGGCGTCACCCCATTGGGGAAATGCCGATGGAGGAAGTCCGGGCTGGCCAGGGCGCGGTAGCGCATGGCCCCCAGCGGCAGGCTGCGGGCACCGGCCACGGGGCGCTCGGCGGCGCAGACGCAGGCCGCAACCTCGCCGGCACGCATGCGTTTCAGACCCACTTCCTGGTCTTCCACCACCAACTCCATCAGCACCTGCTGCTCGGCGCAGAAACTCCCTACTGCCGCCGCCCACCAGGTGGCCAGGCTGTCGGCATTGAGCGCGATGCGCAGCCGTTCCGGCATCGCACCCTCCTCCAGGGCCGGCACCTGGCGTTGCAGGTCGCGCTCCAGCAGGCGCACCTGCTGCACGTGGTTGAGCAGGCGGGTTCCCACTTCGGTGGGCGCCGGGGGCGTGGCACGTACCAGCACCGGCTGGCCGACTCGGGCCTCCAGCAGCTTGATCCGCTGCGAGACTGCCGACTGGGACAAGCCCAGCAACTGGGCGGCGCGCTCGAAGCCACCCTGCTCCACCACCGCCGCCAGGGCGGACAGCAACTTGTAGTCGAACAAATCAGTTTTTCTAATGACTTATCAGCAGGATTTGTTTTCCTTATACAACCTTCGACCCCAGACTCGCCACATCCAAACCCGTTCCATAAAAAGGAATCACCATGGCCGGCGAAACCGCTCTCACCACCCTTATCCGCAACCTGTCGCCACGACTCAACCCCGGCCAGTACGTGTTCTGCACCCTGGACGACGCCGAACACCTCGAAGGCTGCACGCCGCTGGGCAGCTTCCGCGAACGCGAGGGGCTGACGGTGATCCTCGAGCGCGACGCGGCCGACCGCCAGGGCCTGGCCTACGACTACACCGCCGCCTGGATCACCCTGGAAGTGCACTCCTCCCTCAGCGCCGTGGGCCTGACCGCGACCTTTGCCGGTGCCCTTGCCCAGGCCGGAATCAGCTGCAATGTGGTGGCCGGCTACTTCCACGACCACCTGTTCGTCGCCAGCCGGGACGCCGAGCGCGCACTGTCCACCCTGCGGGCCCTGGCGGCCAACGCTCAGTCGGAGTAATCAGCATGTGGCAGAGCTACCTGAACGGCCTGCTGATGGCCGCCGGCCTGATCATTGCCATTGGCGCGCAGAATGCGTTCGTCCTCGCCCAGAGCCTGCGTCGCGAACACCACCTTCCGGTCGCCGCGCTCTGCGTGCTGTGCGACGCCCTGCTGGTGAGCGCGGGGGTCTTCGGCCTGGCCACCCTGCTGGCCCAGAACCCGCTGCTGCTGGCCGTGGCCCGCTGGGGCGGCGTGGCGTTCCTGACCTGGTACGGCGTCCAGGCGCTGCGCCGGGCCCTGAGTCCAAATGCGCTGAACCAGGCCAACGAAGCCGGGCCGCGCTCACGCCGCACCGTGCTGATGGCAGCCCTGGCGGTCACGCTGCTCAACCCCCACGTCTACCTCGACACCGTGCTGCTGATCGGCTCCCTCGGCGCCCAGCAGAGCGTTCCCGGCGCCTACGCCCTGGGTGCCGCCAGCGCCTCGCTGGTGTGGTTCTTCGCCCTCGCCCTGGGCGCGGCGTGGCTCGCGCCCTGGCTGGCGCGCCCCGCCACCTGGCGCCTGCTGGACCTGGCCGTGGCGCTGATGATGTTCGGCATGGCCGCGCAATTGTTGAACGGACTCTGAAGCGGCCGGGTCAAGATGGGATAGGCGTGCCAGAGGCCCTGGCAACGGCATGACCACACAGTTGCTGCGTGGTTAAGCCCCTTGCCCGGTGCTATGATCCGAGCTTCGCGGCAAAAAAGAGTACGAACTCGCAGCCGCATATTCGGCCGACCGTGAACGGCCCCGCGCCTGGCGCAAAAATCCCGACCTGATGAAGGAGATAGACATGGCTTTCGAATTGCCGCCGCTGCCTTATGAGAAGAACGCCCTCGAGCCGCACCTGTCCGCCGAAACCCTGGAATACCACCACGGCAAGCACCACAACGCCTACGTGGTCAACCTGAACAACCTGGTTCCGGGCACCGAATTCGAAGGCAAGACCCTGGAAGAGATCATCAAGACCTCCTCCGGCGGCATCTTCAACAACGCAGCCCAGATCTGGAACCACACCTTCTACTGGAACGGCCTGAAGCCCAACGGCGGTGGCCAGCCCACCGGCGCCCTGGCTGATGCCATCAACGCCGCCTTCGGTTCCTTCGACAAGTTCAAGGAAGAGTTCACCAAGACCGCCATCGGCACCTTCGGCTCCGGCTGGGCCTGGCTGGTGAAGAAGGCTGACGGCTCCCTGGCCCTGGCCAGCACCATCGGCGCCGGCTGCCCGCTGACCAGCGGTGACACCCCGCTGCTGACCTGCGACGTCTGGGAACACGCCTACTACATCGACTACCGCAACCTGCGTCCGAAGTACGTAGAGGCCTTCTGGAACCTGGTCAACTGGGACTTCGTAGCTCAGAACTACGCTGCCTGAGACCCGTTCCAGCGCTAAAGGAAACCCGGCCAATCGCCGGGTTTCTTCATTTTTGCGTGTCGTTAGTCGCCCAGCTGTAGAAGGGAAATATCTGCAGATGGGTCCTCCAGCTCGGCGGGGTTCGCGCCGACATGAATCAAGGGTGGAGTTGAAAGCGGCGGAAAGTGGCTACGACGTCACTGAATGAATAGTGGCATTCACATGCTGGCCCTTTGACGGCCAAGTCCTGTTTGCCAATACTCACATCCGTCTGACGCCTGGCGGCATCGAACAAGGAATCTTCATTTGAAGCTGGATCTCAAGCACAGCCTGTCGCTGAAGCTGCTACGCGTGGTGCTGCTGTCCGCACTCGTGGTTGGTGTGGTGCTCAGCTGTGCGCAGATCGTGTTCGACATCTACAAGACGCGACAGGCGGTCTACAGCGATGCCAATCGGATTCTTGGCATGTTCCGCGACCCCTCTACCCAGGCCGTCTACAGCCTGGACCGCGAGATGGGCATGCAGGTGATCGAGGGCCTGTTCCAGCACGAATCGGTACGCCACGCCTCCATCGGTCATCCCAACGAGCCCATGCTGGCGGAGAAGGACAGGCCGCTCATGCAGCTCTCCACACGCTGGCTGACCGACCCCATTCTCGGCAAGGAACAGACCTTCACCACCCAACTGATCGGCCGCAGCCCCTACAGCGAGTACTACGGCGACCTCAGCATCACCCTCGACACCGCGCCCTACGGCGAGGACTTCGTCACCAGCTCGGTGATCATCTTCATTTCCGGCGTGCTGCGTGCCCTGGCCATGGGCCTGGTGCTCTACCTGGTCTACCACTGGCTGCTGACCAAGCCGCTGTCGAAAATCATCGAACACCTGACCAGCATCAACCCCGACCGCCCCAGCGAACACAAGCTGCCCATGCTCAAGGGCAACGAACGGAACGAGCTGGGCCTGTGGATAAATACCGCCAACGACTTGCTGGCCTCCATCGAACGCAATACCCACCTGCGCCGCGAAGCCGAGAACAGCCTGCTGCGCATGGCCCAGTACGATTTCCTCACCGGGCTGCCCAATCGCCAGCAGTTGCAGCAGCAGCTCGACCATATCCTCGAGGACGCCGGCCGCCTGCAGCGCCGCGTGGCCGTGCTCTGCGTCGGCCTGGACGACTTCAAGGGCGTCAACGAACAGTTCAGCTACCAGACTGGCGACCAGCTGCTGATCGCCCTGGCCGACCGCCTGCGCAGCCACAGCGGCCGCCTCGGTGCCCTGGCGCGCCTGGGCGGCGACCAGTTCGCCCTGGTTCAGGCCGACATCGAGCAGCCCTACGAGGCCGCCGAACTGGCCCAGAACGTGCTCGACGACCTGGAAGTGCCCTTCTCCCTCGAACAACAGGAAGTGCGCCTGCGCGCCACCATCGGCATCACCCTCTTCCCCGAGGATGGCGACAGCACCGAGAAGCTGCTGCAGAAGGCCGAGCAGACCATGACCCTGGCCAAGAGCCGCTCGCGCAATCGCTACCAGTTCTACATCGCCAGCGTCGACAGCGAGATGCGCCGCCGCCGCGAACTGGAAAAGGACCTGCGCGAAGCCCTCAACCGCGGCGAGATGCACCTGGTCTACCAGCCCCAGGTGGATTACCGCGACCACCGCATCGTCGGCGTCGAGGCCCTGCTGCGCTGGCAGCACCCGCAACACGGTTTCGTGCCGCCGGACCTGTTCATCCCCCTGGCCGAGCAGAACGGCTCCATCATCCCCATCGGCGAATGGGTCCTCGACCAGGCCTGCCGCCAGCTGCGCGAATGGCACGACCAGGGATTCTCCGAACTGCGCATGGCCATCAACCTCTCCACCGTTCAGCTGCACCACGCCGAGCTGCCGCGGGTGGTGAACAACCTGCTGCAGGTCTATCGCCTGCCCCAGCGCAGCCTGGAGATGGAAGTCACCGAAACCGGCCTGATGGAGGACATCTCCACCGCCGCCCAGCACCTGCTGAGCCTGCGCCGCTCCGGCGCGCTGATCGCGATCGACGATTTCGGGACGGGCTACTCCTCCCTGAGCTACCTGAAGAGCCTGCCGCTGGACAAGATCAAGATCGACAAGAGCTTCGTGCAGGACGTGCTGGAAGACGAGGACGACGCCACCATCGTCCGCGCCATCATCCAGCTGGCGCGCAACCTGGGCATGCAGGTGATCGCCGAAGGCGTGGAGACCGCCGAGCAGGAGGCCTACATCATCGCCCAGGGCTGCAATGAGGGTCAGGGCTACCTCTACAGCAAGCCCCTGTCCGCCCGCGAACTCACCCTCCACCTCAAGCAGGCCCGCCGCCTGAGCAACGCGGCCTCGAATCCGGCGACGCTCTGAAACCGCTTTCCTGTAGGAGCGAATTCATTCGCGAAGGGCCGCGCAGCGGCCCCGTAGGGTGGATAGCGCTCTTTCTATCCACCAGCCCAGGTGCCGAACGCCGATGGCGGATCGGTAAAGCGTGATTCACCCTACAAAAGGCCGGTCACCCGCAGCAGGTAAACGGTCGCCACCGCCCCGCCCACGCAGAGCACGGCGCCGAACAGGGCCTGCCAGCGGAACTGCCGGGCCAGCACATCCTCGCCATGGCTGGACAACAGAAAGGGTTGGGATTCGGCCGGCCGACGCATCTGGTTCATCGCGGGCGCCGCGCTGCTGCGACGATGGCGGTCTTCGGCTTCCAGCCGCGCGGCCAGCCGTACACGCCCCCACTCGACCTCGTCCAGCTGACCATCGCCATTGCCGTCGAAGCGCGTCAGCAGGCCGGAGAAATCACCCTTCCATTCGCGGATCACGGCGCCCTGGGCCGCCGTGATGTCCAACCCCTGGCGACCGCCACCGCTGGTATGGAAATCGCCAATGGCATAGAGCGGCTCGCCGGCCTGCAGGCGCTCCTCGGTGTAGCGGTATTCGCCGCCGCCAATCCATGAGCCCAGGCCGGAAGTGGCCAGGCCACGCGGGTGGCGCGAGCTGCCCTTCCAGACTTCGCGGGTAGCCGGGCGCACTTCGGCGCCACGCGGGTCGATCAGGCATTCGCCGGTGGCATCGGCCAGGCGCAGCCAGGCATCGCTGACCCCGCTGTCCACCACGCGCCAACTCTTGCTCTTGCCACTCTCGCTGTACTCCTCGATTCGGTAGCGCCACCAGAGGCAGGGCTTGCCCGTCAGCGGCGCGTTGAGCTGGCCGTCGCCCTGGGCGTGCAGCATGCCGTACAGCTCCACGTAGCCCTGGGCGGCGGAACGGATCTTCGAGGTCGGGGTATCCAGCAGCAGCCGCGCCTGGGCCAGGCGGCGCAGGCACCACCAGCCGCCGCCGGCGAAGGCGCCGAGGCTGAACCCCAGGCTGATGGCCAGCCCGGCTACGTCCACCGCCATCTCAGCCGAACAGGCTCTTGAGGTCGACGTCGGCCTTCTCGGCCTCGCTGAACTCCAGCAACTCGGCAGCCTTGAAGCCGAACAGCCCAGCGATGATCACGTCGGGGAACTGCTCGATGCGCACGTTGTTCAGGTTCACCGCCTCGTTGTACAACTCGCGGCGGTCGGCGATGCCGTTCTCCAGGCCACTGATGCGCTGCTGGAGGAACTGGAAGCTTTCGTTGGCCTTGAGCTGCGGGTAATTCTCCGCCAACGCGAAGAGCTGGCCGAGGCCGGCGCGCAGGCCGCTCTCGGCCTGGCCGAGGGCGCCGATATCGCCCTTCTCGCGGGCGCTGGCCACCGCGTTGCGCGCGGCGATCACCCGCTCCAGGGTAGTGCGCTCGTGCTGCATGTACTGCTTGCAGGTCTCCACCAGCTTGGGCAGCTCGTCATGGCGCTGCTTGAGCAGCACCTCGATGTTCGACCAGGCCTTGCCAACCCCGTGCTTGAGGCGCACCAGGGCGTTATAGAGGATCACCGTGTAGGCGGCGGCGAGCAGCAGGACCACGATCAGGGCAACGCTGGTCAGACTCATGCAGGCTTCTCCTTCAGGCTGCGAGGCATGGGGGCTCCGGCGATTCTAATGGCAATTGGCCGGGGGCGCGGAGACCTTGCACACAGCCATTGCAAAAGGCCCGATGACAGCCTTTCCAAAAATGAAAATCTTTCGCATTATGTCGCAGTTTTCCATTGCGCAAATTCTCATTGCCATCACCAGAAGCAAAGGACCTCGCACATGATTCGTATGCCCCTGGCCACCGCCAGCCTGCTCGCCGTCGCCATCTCCCTCGCCGGTTGCGGTGACGACAAGAAAGAAGCCGCCGCACCGCAAGCCGCCGCACCGGCCGCCACCAGCACTGCCGCGGCTCCGGCTGTAACCGCCAAGGTCGACGAGGCCGAGGCCAAGAAGGTCGTTGCCCACTACGCCGACCTCGCCCTGGCGGTGTTCACCGATGCCCACAGCACTGGCGTGAACCTGCAGAAGGCCGTCGACGCCTTCCTCGCCAAACCGAATGCCGACACCCTGAAGGCCGCCCGCGAAGCCTGGCTGGCCGCCCGCGCGCCCTACATGCAGACCGAGGTCTTCCGCTTCGGCAACCCGGTGGTGGACGACTGGGAAGGCCAGCTGAACGCCTGGCCGCTGGACGAAGGCCTGATCGACTACGTCGCCGGTGACTACCAGCACGCCCTGGGCAACCCCGGCGCCACTGCCAACATCATCGCCAACACCACCATCCAGGTCGGCGAAGACAAGATCGATGTCACCGAGATCACCGGCGAGAAGCTGGCCAGCCTGAACGAACTGGGCGGCTCCGAAGCCAACGTCGCCACTGGCTACCACGCCATCGAATTCCTCCTCTGGGGCCAGGACCTGAACGGCACCGGCCCGGGCGCCGGCAACCGTCCCGCCACCGACTACGTGGTTGGCAAAGGCGCCACCGGCGGCAACACCGAGCGTCGCCGCGCCTACCTGAAGGCCGCCACCGACCTGCTGGTCGCCGACCTGGAATACATGGTCGGCCAGTGGAAGCAGGGTGTAGCCGACAACTACCGCGCCAAGCTGGAAGCCGAGCCGGTCGACGCCGGCCTGCGCAAGATGCTGTTCGGCATGGGCAGCCTGTCCCTGGGCGAGCTGGCCGGCGAGCGCATGAAGGTCGCCCTGGAAGCCAACTCCACCGAAGACGAGCACGACTGCTTCAGCGATAACACCCACAACTCGCACTTCTACAACGGCAAGGGCATCCGCAACGTGTACCTGGGCGAGTACAAGAAGGTCGACGGCACCACCCTGACCGGCCCGAGCCTGTCCTCCCTGGTGGCCAAGGCCGACGCCCAGACCGACACCACCGTGAAAACCGACCTGGAAGCCACCGAAGGCAAGCTGCAGGCCCTGGTGGACAGCGCCAACAAAGGCGTGCACTTCGACCAGCTGATCGCCGCCGACAACACCGCCGGCCAGCAACTGGTACGCGACGCCATCGCCTCCCTGGTCAAGCAGACCGGCGCTATCGAGGAAGCCGCCAGCAAGCTCGGCATCACCGACCTGAAGCCGGATAACGCCGATCACCAGTTCTGATCGACGCAGCGGTAAGACAAAAGCGGATGCGGCCCAGTGCCGCATCCGTTTTTTTGTTTCCTGGGCCTCACCTTGTAGGGGCGAATTCATTCGCCAAGGGACGCGCAGCGGCCCCCATGGGCCTTCCAGGGCAGACCTGCGGCCTGCTTGGCGAATGAATTCGCCCCTACAGAAATCCCTTCGCCCTTTTTGCCAAACGCAAATCCCTCTTATTCAAACACCCCAGTCCTGATAAGCTTGCCGCCCTGTTCTCGCCGACCGGACCTCGCCAATGCTCGCTCCACCGGCCCTTCGCCGCCTGTCGCCCCTGCTGCTGGCCCTTGGCCTCAGTGCCTGTGACGACGCGCCGAAGTTCACCCAGGCCGAACCCGGCGAGCACCTGTCCGGCGGCGCCGCGACGGTTCGCCAGTTCGACCACAACGCCTTCTCCATGCCTTCGGCCAATCTCACGCCGATGCGCCGCCTGGACTTCAGCGTCGGCAACAGTTTCTTCCGCAATCCCTGGGTGATCGCCCCCGCCACCACCATCGCGCGCGATGGCCTGGGTCCGCTGTTCAACACCAACGCCTGCCAGAACTGCCACGTGAAGGACGGCCGCGGCCATCCGCCGGCTCCGGGGGCGAACAATGCCGTGTCCATGCTGGTACGCCTGTCGATCCCGGCCGACGCCTCGGCCGAGCACGCGCGGCTGCTGGAGCGCCTGGGCGTAGTGCCGGAACCGGTGTACGGCGGCCAGTTGCAGGACGTGTCGATTCCCGGCGTCACGCCCGAAGGCAAGGTACGGGTCAGCTACGAGCCGGTGCCTGTGAGCTTCGCTGACGGCACCAGGGTGGAGCTGCGCAAACCGCGCCTGGAGATCAGCCAGCTCGGCTATGGCCCGATGCATCCGGACACTCTGTTCTCCGCCCGCGTGGCCCCGCCCATGATCGGACTGGGCCTGCTGGAAGCCATTCCCGAAGCCGCTGTCCGGGCCAACGCCGACCCGGACGACGCAAACGGCGACGGGATCCGCGGCCGCCCGAATCTGGTATGGGACGACATCGCCGGCAAGACCGTGCTCGGCCGCTTCGGCTGGAAGGCCGGACAGCCGAATCTGAATCAACAGAATTTTCACGCCTTCTCTGGTGATATGGGCCTGACCACCAGTCACCTGCCAAAGGACGATTGCACCGCGGCGCAGACCGCCTGCAAGGCCGCGGTGAATGGCGGTACGCCTGAAGTCAGCGACAACATCCTCTCCCTCGTGCTGTTCTACACCCGCAACCTGGCCGTGCCGGCCCGGCGCCAGGTGGACGATGCGCAGGTGCTGGAAGGCAAGGGTCTGTTCCATCAGGCCGGCTGCCAGGCGTGCCACACCCCCAGTTTCACCACCGCGAAAGATGCCGCCGAACCCGAATTGGCCAACCAGTTGATCCGCCCCTATAGCGACCTGCTGCTCCACGATATGGGCGAAGGTCTCGCCGACGGCCGCGCCGAGTTCCAGGCCGGCAGCCGCGACTGGCGCACACCGCCGCTCTGGGGCATCGGCCTGACCGAACAAGTGACCGGCCACACCCAGTTCCTTCACGACGGCCGCGCACGCAACCTGCTGGAAGCCATCCTCTGGCACGGCGGTGAAGCAGAGGCGGCGAAGCAGAAAGTCCTCAAATACGACGCCGAGCAGCGCGCTGCGCTGCTCGCCTTCCTGAATTCCCTTTAAGGAGCCCCGCATGTTCCGCCCCAAACTGCTGTTCACCAGCCTCGCCGCCCTGGCCCTGGGCGCCTGCGCCCCGCAAGACCCGCAAGCGCAGACTGCTGCCGCCCTGGCAAAGGAAGTGATACTGCCGGCCTACAGCCGCTGGGTCGAAGCGGACCGCCAGCTCGCCAGCAGCGCCCTGGCGTTCTGTTCCGGCAAGGAAGACCTGGCCAAGGCCCGTGCCGATTTCATCAATGCGCAGAAGGCCTGGGCCGAGTTGCAGCCGCTGATGGTAGGTCCGCTGGCCGAAGGCAACCGCGCCTGGCAGGTGCAGTTCTGGCCGGACAAGAAGAACCTGGTCGGCCGTCAGGTCGAGCAGTTGATCAAGGCCCAGCCGCAGGTCGACGCCGCCGCCCTGGCCAAGGCCAGCGTGGTGGTCCAGGGCCTGTCCGCCTATGAGTACATCCTCTTCGACAGCAACCTGGACCTGGCCGACAACGCGCAGAAATCCCGCTACTGTCCGCTGCTGGAAGCCATCGGCGAGCGCCAGAAGGGCCTGGCCGAGGAAATCCTCACGCGCTGGAACGGCAAGGACGGCATGCTCGACCAGTTGAGCAAGTTCCCCAACCAGCGCTACGCCGATTCCCACGAAGCCATTTCCGAGCTGCTGCGGGTCCAGGTCACTGCCCTGGACACCCTGAAGAAGAAACTCGGCACCCCCATGGGCCGCCAGACCAAGAGCCTGCCGCAGCCGATGCAGGCGGACGGCTGGCGCAGCGACTCGTCCCTGGGCAGCCTGAGCGCCAGCCTGGCCAGCGCCGAAGCCCTCTGGCTGGGCAAGGACCAGCACGGCATCCGCAGCCTGCTGGGGAACGAGCAGAAGGCCCTGGCCGAGAAGATCGATGCCGCCTACACCGAAAGCCGCAGCAAGCTCGACGCCCTCAAGCAGCCCCTCAGCGAACTGCTGGCCAGCGAAGACGGCCTCAAGCAGCTCAACGACTTCTACGACAGCCTCGACCGCCTCCAGCGCCTGCACTCCGGCGAACTCGCCAAGGCCCTTGGCGTGCAACTCGGCTTCAACGCCAACGACGGTGACTGAGATGCTGCGTCGCCAGGTCCTCACCCTCGCCAGCCTGCTGCTCGGCGCCGTCGGCCTGGGCGGCTGGACCCTGGCCCGCAAGGGCGGTTCCCCCCTGCTGCTCTCGGCCCGCGACGACGCCGACGGCCAGCACTACGCCGTGGGCTACAGACTGGACGGCACCCAGGTGTTCGCCACCCGGGTCGCCCAGCGCTGCCACGACATCGTCGAGCATCCCAGCGAGCCGGTAGCCCTCTTCGTCGCCCGCCGGCCGGGCACCGAGAGCTATCTGGTGGACCTCACCGACGGCCGCCTGCTGCAGACCCTGGTCTCGCAGAAGGACCGCCACTTCTACGGCCATGGTGTGTTCCACAGGAGTGGCGAATGGCTCTACGCCACCGAGAACGACACCACCGATCCCGGCCGTGGCGTGCTCGGCCGCTACCGCTACCAGGACGGCCAACTGATCCACGACGGCGAAGTGTCCACCCACGGCCTGGGCCCGCACCAGGTGTCCTGGATGCCCGACGGCGAGACCCTGGTGGTGGCCAACGGCGGTATCCGCACCGAGGCGGAAAGCCGGGTGGAGATGAACCTCGACGCCATGGAACCTAGCCTGGTGCTGATGCGCCGCGACGGCAGCCTGCTGTCGAAGGAGACCCTGCCGCAGCAGATGAACAGCATCCGCCACCTGGCCATCGGCGCCGACGGCACCATCGTCGCCGGCCAGCAGTACATGGGCGACGCCAGCGACCACGCCGACCTGCTCGCCATCAAGCGGCCCGGCCAACCTTTCCAGCCCTTCCCGCTGGAAGACGAGCAGCGCCTGGCGATGGTCCAGTACACCGCCAGCGTCGCCATCCACGACGAACTGCGCCTGGTGGCCCTGACCGCGCCGCGCGGCAACCGCTTCTTCATCTGGGACCTGGACAGCGGCGCCGTGCGCCTGGACGCGCCGCTGCCCGACTGCGCCGGTGTCGGCGCGGTGCAGGACGGCTTCGTGGTGACCTCCGGCCAGGGCCGCTGCCGCCTCTATGACTGCCGGGGCAAAACGTTCACCGCCACCCCGCTGCAACTGCCCGCGAGTTTCTGGGACAACCACCTGCATCTCGCCTGATTCATCCTGCGGAACTGGTGGAAATCGCTTCGCGATTTCCACCCTACAAAGGCACCGAGGCTTCCCGCGTCCGTAGCCCGTAGCCCGTAGGGTGGACAGCGCTTTTCTGTCCACCAGCGTGGCCAGGTCCTCACCCGGCTGACGGCGCGACTCCATGCCTGGTGAAACGGCACAGGGATATGCCGCCCGCTCCTGGCCCGTTGATCAGGAAATGCCAAATAGCCATCAATGGACTTGTATCGATCTGACGCGATCTTCAGCGATCACCTACTCGCATGACCGTCGATTCCCCTGGAAGCAACGTTCTGCAATTTCTTGTCTTTGACTTGGTCTAACTCTGGTACTAAGGTGCTTCCCTCGCCTATTCCCAGGCCTCTTTTCCCTGCCAAGGAACCGGAATATGTTGCTCCGCCGCATGCTCATCATGCTGGGCGTCGTTGCCCTCGTGGTGCTCGCCCTCGCCGCCTATAAAGGCTTCTCGATCTATCAGCAGATCCAGCGGTTTTCTGCGCCCCAGCCTCCCATAAACGTCTCCGCCGCCGAGTCCGTGGAGGTTCCCTGGCAGAGCCGCCTGCCCGCCATCGGCTCGCTCAAGGCCTTCCAGGGCGTCGACCTCACCGTGGAAGCCAGCGGCACCGTGCAGGACGTGCTGTTCCTCTCCGGTGAAAAGGTCAAGCTGGGCCAGCCACTGATCCAGATGGACAGCGACGTCGAGCGCGCCAGCCTGGCCACCGCCGAGGCTGAACTGGCCCTGGCCCAGGTCGAATTCCAGCGCGGCCGCAGCCTGGTCAGCCGGCAGAACATCTCCAAGAGCGAGTTCGACCGCCTGTCCTCGGAGCTCCAGGCCGCCAGTGGCAAGGTCGCCCAGCTCAAGGCACTGCTGGACAAGAAGCGCATCGTCGCGCCCTTCTCCGGCACCATCGGCATCCGCCAGGTGGACGTGGGCGACTTCCTCTCCTCCGGCACCACCATCGCCACCCTGCAGGACCTGAACACCCTGTTCGTCGACTTCTTCCTGCCCGAGCAGGCCGCCCCGTTGCTGGCCGTCGGCCAGAAGGTGCGCATCAGCGTGGCCGCCTTCCCCGGCGAATTCTTCGAAGGCGATATCGCCGCGCTCAACCCGAAGGTCGAGGAGAGCACCCGCAACCTGCAGGTTCGCGCCATGCTGCAGAACCCCGACGGCAAGCTGCTGCCGGGCATGTTCGCCAATCTCGAAGTGCTGCTGCCGGGCGACCAGGAACGCGTGGTGGTGCCGGAAAGCGCCATCACCTACACCCTCTACGGCAACTCGGTGTACGTGATCGGCGAGAAGAAGAACGCCGAAGGCCAGCCGGAGAAAGGCCAGGACGGCAAGCCGCAACTGGTGGTGGAGCGCCGCTTCGTCGAGACCGGCGAGCGCCGCGATGGCCAGGTGGTGGTCCTCAAGGGTCTGCAGGCCGGCGAGCAGGTGGTGACCTCCGGCCAGCTCAAGCTGGACAACGGCTCCCCCATTGCCGTCGTGCCTGACCAGACGATGGACACCCAAACGGACAACCAGGCCCGCGTCCAGCAATAAGCGCTGGAGCGAAGGAACGGAACATGGCTTTCACAGATCCTTTCATCCGTCGCCCGGTACTGGCGACCGTGATCAGCCTGCTGATCGTGCTGCTGGGCATGCAGGCCTTCAGCAAGCTGGTGATCCGCCAGTACCCGCAGATGGAAAACGCCCTGATCACGGTGACCACCGCCTACCCGGGCGCCAACGCCGAGACCATCCAGGGCTATATCACCCAGCCGCTGCAGCAGAGCCTGGCCAGTGCCGAAGGCATCGACTACATGACCTCGGCGAGCCAGCAGAACGCCTCGGTCATCCAGATCTACGCGCGCATCGGCGCCAACTCTGACCGCCTCTTCACCGAATTGCTGGCCAAGGCCAACGAGGTGAAGAACCAGTTGCCCCAGGACGCCGAAGACCCGGTGCTGTCCAAGGAAGCGGCGGACTCGACGGCGCTGATGTACATCAGCTTCTACAGCGACGAGTTGTCCAACCCGCAGATCACCGACTACCTGTCCCGGGTGATCCAGCCCAAGCTGGCCACCCTGCCCGGCATGGCCGAGGCGGAAATCCTCGGTAACCAGGTCTTCGCCATGCGCCTGTGGCTGGACCCGGTGCGCATGGCCGCCTACGGCATCACCGCCAACGACGTCAGCGACGCCGTGCGCAAGTACAACTTCCTCTCCGCCGCCGGCGAGGTGAAGGGCCAGTACGTGGTGACCAGCATCAACGCCGCCACCGACCTCAAGTCGCCCGAAGCCTTCGGCGCCATCCCGGTGAAGACCGTCGGCGACAGCCGGGTCCTGATACGCGACATCGCGCGGGTGGAAATGGGTGCCGAGAACTACGACTCCATCAGCTCGTTCGACGGCATCCCCTCGGTCTACATCGGTATCAAGGGCACCCCCAGCGCCAACCCGCTGGACGTGATCAAGCACGTGCGCGCCATCATGCCGGAGCTGGAAGAGCAGTTGCCGCCGAATCTCAAGGTGTCCATCGCCTATGACGCCACCCGCTTCATCCAGGCCTCCATCGACGAAGTGGTGAAGACCCTGGGCGAGGCGGTGCTGATCGTGATCGTGGTCGTGTTCCTCTTCCTCGGTGCCTTCCGCTCGGTGCTGATCCCGGTGATCACCATCCCGCTGTCGATGATCGGCGTGCTGTTCTTCATGCAGCTGATGGGCTACTCCATCAACCTGCTGACCCTCCTGGCCATGGTGCTCGCCATCGGCCTGGTGGTGGACGACGCCATCGTGGTCGTGGAGAACATCCACCGGCATATCGAAGAGGGCAAGACGCCCTTCGATGCGGCCATCGAGGGTGCCCGCGAGATCGCCGTGCCGGTGATTTCCATGACCATCACCCTGGCGGCGGTCTATGCGCCCATCGGCTTCCTCGAAGGCCTGACCGGCGCGCTGTTCCGCGAGTTCGCACTGACCCTGGCCGGCGCGGTGATCATCTCCGGCATCGTCGCCCTGACCCTGTCGCCGATGATGTGCTCCAAGCTGCTGCGCCACGACGAGAATCCAACCGGCCTGGCGCACCGGCTGGACGTGATTTTCGAACGCCTCAAGCAGCGTTACCAGCACGCCCTGCACGGCACCCTGAACACCCGCCCGGTGGTGGTGGTGTTCGCGGTGATCGTGCTGTGCCTGATCCCGGTGCTGCTGAAGTTCACCAAGAGCGAACTGGCTCCGGACGAAGACCAGGGCATCGTCTTCATCATGTCCAAGGCGCCGCAGCCGACCAACCTGGACTACCTGAACGCCTACACGGACGAGTTCGTGAAGATCTTCAAGGCCTTCCCCGAGTACTACTCGTCGTTCCAGATCAACGGCTTCGACGGTGTGCAGTCGGGTATCGGCGGTTTCCTGCTCAAGCCCTGGGACGAGCGCGAACGCACGCAGATGCAGCTGCTCCACGACGTTCAGGGCAAACTCGACCAGATTCCCGGCTTGCAGATCTTCGGCTTCAACCTGCCGTCGCTGCCGGGTACCGGCGAGGGCCTGCCGTTCCAGTTCGTGATCAACACCCCCAACGACTACGAGTCGCTGCTGCAGGTGACCGAGCGCATCAAGGCGCGCGCCATGGAGTCGGGCAAGTTCGCCTTCCTCAACGTCGACCTGGCCTTCGACAAGCCGGAAGTCGTGGTGGATATCGACCGGGCGAAGGCCGCGCAGATGGGCGTGTCGATGGAAGACCTGGGATCGACCCTGGCCGTCCTGCTCGGCGAAGGCGAGATCAACCGCTTCACCATCGACGGTCGCAGCTACAAGGTGATCGCCCAGGTGGAACGCGCCTACCGCGACAATCCGGGCTGGCTGAGCAACTACTACGTGAAGAGCGAGAGCGGCGCCATGGTGCCGCTGTCCACCTTGATCAGCGTGCATGACAGCGCCCGGCCGACCCGCCTCAAGCAATTCCAGCAGCTGAACTCGGCCATCATCGAAGGCGTCCCGCTGGTGAGCATGGGCGAGGCCATCGACACCGTGAAGGCGATCGCCCGCGAGGAAGCCCCACGCGGCTACGGCTTCGACTATGCCGGCGCCTCGCGCCAGTACGTGCAGGAAGGCACGGCGCTCTACGTCACCTTCGGCCTGGCCCTGGCGATCATCTTCCTGGTGCTGGCGGCGCAGTTCGAAAGCTTCCGCGACCCGATGGTGATTCTGGTGACGGTACCGCTGTCCATCTGTGGTGCGCTGATCCCGCTGTTCCTCGGCTGGTCGAGCATGAACATCTACACCCAGGTGGGCCTGGTGACCCTGATCGGCCTGATCAGCAAGCACGGCATCCTGATCGTGGAGTTCGCCAATCAGTTGCGCCGGGACAAAGGCCTGTCCCCCCGCGAGGCAGTGGAAGAAGCCGCTGCCATCCGCCTGCGTCCGGTCCTGATGACCACCGCGGCCATGGTGTTCGGCATGGTGCCACTGATCATCGCCACCGGCGCCGGCGCAGTGAGCCGTTTCGACATCGGCCTGGTGATCGCCACCGGCATGTCCATCGGCACGCTCTTCACCCTCTTCGTCCTGCCCTGCGTCTACACGCTGCTGGCGAAGAAGGATCTGCACCCGGCGGGCCAGCCGGCTGCGAGCCATTGAGCCCCGGCACGATGAAGAAAGCCCCGCGATTGCGGGGCTTTCTTTTTGTGGTGAGGTCTTCCCGTAGGGTGGACCACGCTTTACCGGTCCACCAGCGGAGCCAGGCCAGGGCACGATGGTGGATGGAAGAAGCGCTATCCACCCTTGGAGAATCCCCTGCTGACAAAAAACCCCGCTGTCGCGGGGTTTCCTGTGAATCCAGTGCTTATTCCTGGCCGCGCAGTCCCTGGGACAGGCCGAACATGAACAGCAGCAGATTGTGGTCAGGCCTGACCTGTTGCTTCAGCCGCGCGTTAGGCGGCAAGGGGCAGTAGCCCAGCCCGTTGACGCTGACCACCGAGGGCGACGGCTGATGCCAGGCAGCCACCGCCAGAGAAGCAACTCCCAAGGCGCCGACGAGAAACATAGCTCGCGTGACTTCTAACTTCATGATCGCAACCCCTTGATAGCGCTGCCAAACGCTGCTTCATAACCGTAGTTCAGACTTATCCACTCCGCCTCATCCAGTGACGAATGGCGCCTAAACTGCCACAGGCTGCCTCCCGGCGCTTGACCGCTAGACGGCCGGTCCGGGCCCGGACAGGGTCCGGCGTGGCCTCCCCGGGGCAGTCAAGGTCGCCTTGCGGAGGACGCGATTCCCTCCTCGCACAGGCCGCAGAGGGTAGCTGCCAATTGTTGCAGGAATAGGCGCCGGCCCTCTTCGCGACAGACTCGGTCACCCCAGGCAGGTTGATCGGAGCGAACCGGCCCTCCCACGCTGAAGGACGGCACCAGGGTACTCAGGTCCCGGTCAAAGGCTGGTCAAAGGCAGGTGAAAAAAGCGTCAAGGCGCGGGGTCAGGCTGCCCCTTCAATTCCACTTCGAATCGGCAGCCGGTGGGTTCCACCGCGGTCAGGCTGACGGTCCAGCCCTGGTTGTCGCAGATCCGCTGCACCAGAGAGAGCCCCAGTCCCAGGCCGTCGCCGCGCCGCGCGGGACCGCGGACGAAGGGACGGAACATGGCCTCGCGGTCCGCTTCGGGGATGCCGACGCCGCTATCCTCGACCACGAACCCTCGATCTTTCAGCACCAGGCGAATGCTGCCAGTGTCGGTGTAGTGCAACGCATTGCGCAGCAGGTTGCCCAGCACCGAACGCAGGAAGGAGGCGTTGTAATGCTCGTCCTGCAGCGCGCCGGAGCGGTACTCGAAACGCAAGCCCTTGTGCTCGATGGGCTCGCGCCATTGGCTGGCCAGTTCGTCGGCGACGCTATTGAGACTGGCCTGGGGCGCCAGGCTGGCTTCATCGCGCTGCGAACGCGCCAGCATCAGGAAGGTCTGCACCAGGTCACGCATTTCCTCGGTAGCGCGGGCAATTCGCTGTACCTGGGCGCGCGCCCGGGCGTCGAGGCTTGGGTTTTCCACCAGCAGCTCGCAGGAACTGGCCAGCACCATCAGCGGCGTGCGCAATTCATGGCTGACATCGCTGGTGAACAAGCGCTCGCGGTTGAGTACCTCATGCAGGCGGCCCAGGGTGTCGTCGAAGGCCTGGGCCAACTGGCCGACTTCGTCGGCGGCGTAGTCCGGCGCCAGCGGCGGCGCCATGCCCAGCAACTGGTCGCGATGACGCACCTGGCCGGCCAGGCGTACCACCGGCTCGATCACCTTGCGCGCGAGCAACCAGCCCAGCAGCAGTGCCAGCAGTACGCTGAGGCCGAAGCCGACCATCACCACCCGGTAGAGCACCTGCTCGCGGGCCTCGAAGTCGCTCTGGTCCTGCATCATCACATAGCGGCGGCCTTCGATCTCGCGAACCAGCGCGTGATAGGAATTCTCACCCTCGAAGACTTCGTGAAAACCCAGCTCCAGGTCGGCCAGATTCTCGGGAATGGCGTAGGGCACGGGCCCTTCACTGCTGTAGAAGCGCGTATCGCTGTCCAAGCTCGGCGGACGGCCCCTGGCGATGTTCTGGCTGAGGACGCGGTTCAGCTCGTTGTTCAGATCGCGGGAAATCAGCTGTTCCTCGATCACATGCACCACCTCGATGATGCCCACCGCGAACGTGCCGCCCACCAGAGCGGTCATCAGCACGAAGGCGATGAGGATCCGCCGTGCCAGGCTCTGCCTAAACTCCATCCGCGGACTCCGCCAGCCGATAGCCCAACCCATGCAGGGTGTGCAGCAGCGGCTTGCCGAAAGGCTTGTCGATCACCTGGCGCAACTGGTGGATGTGGCTGCGCAGGCTGTCGCTGTCGGGGCAATCGTCACCCCAGAGGGCTTCTTCGAGCGCTTCGCGACGCACCAGGTGCGGGCTTTTCTGCATCAGCACGGCGAGCAGCTTGAGGCCAATGGGGTTGAGTTTCAGCGGCTTGCCGCCACGGCTGACCTCGAGAGTATCCAGGTCGTAGCTGAGGTCGCCCACCTGCAGGGTGCGCTTGCCGCCCCCCTGGGTACGGCGTAGCACCGCCTCGATACGCGCGGCCAGTTCGGAAAGGGCGAAGGGCTTGAGCAGGTAGTCGTCGGCGCCGGACTTGAAGCCCTGCAGGCGGTCGTCCAGGGCATCGCGGGCGGTGAGCATGATCACCGGGGTATCGCGGCGGGCCTCCTCGCGCAGGCGGCGGCACAAGTTGTAGCCATCCAGACCCGGCAACATGATATCGAGCACGATCAGGTCATAGTGTTCGCTGCTTGCCAGGTGCAGCCCGGAGAGCCCGTCTCGCGCGCAGTCGACGCCATAGCCCTTGAGTTCGAGGAAATCGACCATGTTGGCCAGGATGTCGGAATTGTCTTCGACCAGCAGGATACGCATCGGCTGAGCTCCATTCATCTTTACACTGAGGGCCAGTTGCCGGCCCGAGCGCCTTTGACCGGGCCGGGGGGGCCGGCCGGTGTTCCGATCGGCGCATGTCGCCCGATCATACCCATGCTCCATTGCATGGCGCATTCCCCGGGAAAGAAAAAGCCCCGCATCAGCGGGGCTTCTTCGGACCGGATGGCCGGGTGGCTTACATCATGCCGCCCATGCCGCCCATGCCGCCCATGTCAGGCATTGCCGGGCCGGCCTTGTCGTCAGCCACTTCGGCAACCATGGCCTCGGTGGTGATCATCAGGCCGCCGATGGAGGCAGCAGCCTGCAGCGCGGAACGGGTGACCTTGGCCGGATCGAGGATACCCATCTCGATCATGTCGCCGTATACGCCGGTAGCAGCGTTGAAGCCGTAGTTGCCGGAACCTTGCTTGACCTTGTCAACCACCACGCTCGGCTCGTCACCGGCGTTGGCCACGATCTGGCGCAGGGGCGCTTCTACAGCACGACGCAGCAGGGCGATACCGACGTTCTGGTCTTCGTTGTCGCCTTTCAGGCCTTCGATGGCCAGCAGGGCGCGAACCAGGGCAACGCCGCCGCCAGGTACCACGCCTTCTTCGACGGCAGCACGGGTAGCGTGCAGGGCGTCTTCAACGCGGGCCTTCTTCTCTTTCATCTCGACTTCGGTAGCCGCACCGACCTTGATCACGGCAACACCGCCGGCCAGCTTGGCCAGGCGCTCTTGCAGTTTTTCCTTGTCGTAGTCGGAAGTGGTTTCTTCGACTTGCTTGCGGATCTGGGCAACGCGGGCTTCGATGTCAGCCTGGGCGCCAGCGCCGTCGATGATGGTGGTGTTTTCCTTGCTCAGCACAACGCGCTTGGCGTTGCCCAGGTGCTCCAGGGAAGCGCTTTCCAGGGACAGGCCGACTTCTTCGGAAATCACGGTGCCGCCGGTCAGGATGGCGATGTCCTGCAGCATGGCCTTGCGGCGGTCGCCGAAGCCCGGAGCCTTGACGGCAGCCACTTTCACGATGCCGCGCATGTTGTTCACAACCAGGGTGGCCAGGGCTTCGCCTTCCACGTCCTCAGCCACGATCAGCAGCGGACGGCCGGCTTTGGCAACGGCTTCCAGGACCGGCAGCATTTCGCGGATGTTGGAGATCTTCTTGTCGACCAGCAGGATCAGCGGGCCGTCCAGCTCGGCGACCATGGTGTCCGGCTTGTTGATGAAGTAGGGGGACAGGTAGCCGCGGTCGAACTGCATGCCTTCCACGACGGACAGTTCGTTTTCCAGGCCCGAGCCTTCTTCAACGGTGATCACACCTTCCTTGCCCACTTTCTCCATGGCTTCGGCAATGATGTTGCCGATGGACTCGTCGGAGTTGGCGGAGATGGTACCTACCTGGGCGATGGCCTTGGTGTCGGTGCAGGGTTTGGCCTGCTCTTTCAGCTGGGCGACGATGGCGTTGGTGGCCTTGTCGATGCCGCGCTTGAGGTCCATCGGGTTCATGCCGGCGGCAACGGCCTTCAGGCCTTCGTTGACGATGGCCTGAGCCAGGACGGTAGCGGTGGTGGTGCCGTCACCGGCAGCGTCGTTGGCCTTGGAGGCCACGTCTTTCACCAGTTGGGCGCCCATGTTCTCGAACTTGTCTTTCAGCTCGATTTCCTTGGCAACGGAAACGCCGTCCTTGGTGATGGTCGGAGCGCCGAAGCTCTTGTCCAGAACCACGTTGCGGCCTTTCGGGCCGAGGGTGGCCTTGACGGCGTCGGCCAGTACGTTCACGCCGACCAGCATTTTCTTGCGAGCGGAATCGCCGAATTTGACTTCTTTAGCAGCCATGTTGATTGATCCTCAATTCTTTTGTGATTAGACGGAGATTCGCGGAGCTCAGGCTTCGACGACGGCGAGGATTTCGTTCTCGCCCATCACCAGCAGCTCTTCGCCATCGACCTTGATGGTGTTGCTGCCGGAGTACGGGCCGAACACCACCTGGTCACCGACCTTGACGGCCAGCGGACGCACTTCGCCGTTGTCCAGCAGGCGACCGGTGCCCACAGCGACGACTTCGCCACGGTTCGGCTTCTCGGCAGCCGAACCCGGCAGCACGATGCCGCCAGCGGTCTTGGTCTCTTCTTCGCTGCGACGGATGACGACGCGGTCATGCAGAGGACGAAGCTTCATTGTCGATCTCTCCCAATACTGTTTTTTCTTTCTACCGGTGCGGGCACCGGCGGGTTGGTAATGTCCGGCGGGGCCGGTTGCGGCGCTAAGGGCGCGCCGCTGGAATCAGACCTGCCCTCGGGCAGGAACCTTGCGGTGACTGATACATAGGGGCGCCCAGAGGCATTTCAAGGGCACGCGCAAAAAAATATGCACTTTATTGATCGCGGCGCTCGTATTCGCCTTCGATCACGTGCGGGCGGGTCTGGCCGCTGCGTGCGGCCAGGTCGTCGGCAAAGGCGCGCTGGCGCATGGCCTGGATCTGGGCACGCTCGCGCAGCTTGCGGATGAACAGGCGGCGGGTGAAGGGAATCAGGCAAAGCAGGCCGAATACGTCGCTGATGAAACCCGGCAGCAGCAACAGGCCACCGCCGACGGCGATCAGCAGGCCTTCGAGCATTTCCTGCTCGGGCACCTCGCCACGGGCCAGGCGCTCACGGGCGCGCCAGGCGGTGGCGACTCCGGCCACCCGCAGCAGCACGCTGCCGAGCACGGCGGTGCCGATGACCAGCAGCAGGGTAGGCAGGACGCCGATCACGCTGCCGACCTGGATCAGGACGGCCAGCTCGATCAGCGGAAAGAGCAGGAACAGAAAGAGAAAGGCGCGCATCAGGGGTTTCCTTGGTGGAAGATCAGCTTCCGATACCCCACTACATGAAGCCGCCCTCCCCCCAATTCAAGCCTCGACCGTTCCGCCGGTCGGCCAGGATTCGGCGCGAGCCAGTTGTACCAAGGCCTGACGCACAGCACCTGGGTTGTTACAGGATGTTGGGAACGGAAGCCAGTGAAGCGTCTGACCGATACGTAGGTGAAATCCTTCAGTGTCGATCCCGACCATTTCCGCTGCGGGTTCCTTCGGCAGCCCGGCCAGATCCACGTAATGAGCGATGGCGTTGGCGTGGTCGCTGTTCATGTGCTCCAGCATGCCGATTTCCGCATCACCGGCGAACGCATTGGCCAGCACCAGTTGATCCACCCAGTGGATGGCGCCGAAGCCGCCGATGAAGCGGGCCCGCACCGGCTCCAGGCGCCAGAAGTCGAAATCGTGGGTGCGGTGGTAATCCACCGCCTGGGGAAAATAGCGGTAGTAGCGGGTGGCGGCGGCTTCAACTTCGACGGCGTCGCTGATCTGCCGCGCCTCGGCCAGCAGGGTCAGGCGCCCGGCAGCCTGGACGTCCTCGGCGCCGCGCTCGCCGACCAGCAGCGAGCATTTGGCGTCCTTCTGCAGGTTGTGGGTGTGCTGGGCGATGCGGCTGATCAGGATCAGCGGCCGGCCCTCGGCATCCAGGCAGTAGGGCACCACTGATCCGAAAGGGAAGCCCGGCATGGCCTTGGAATGGGTGGATAACACCCCACGGTATTCCTTGAGCAGCAATTCTCGTGCATGCTTTGCGGCTTTCACGCTCACCTTATGACTCCTCGCAGAGAATCCGTCTAAAACGGACGAGCGCCCAGAATAGCGGTTTACCGGCGCCAGCGGGGGCAAAGCGACTGTTATTCGAGGGGATTCGCATGCAACTGAAAGACAAGGTCATCATCATCACCGGTGGTTGCCAGGGCCTCGGCCGCGCCATGGGTGAGTATCTGGCGGCCAAGGGCGCGAAACTGGCCCTGGTGGACCTGAACCAGGAAAAGCTCGATGAGGCCGTAGCCGCCTGCAAGGCCGCCGGTGGTGACGCCCGCGCCTACATTTGCAACGTGGCCAATGAAGAGCAGGTGACCCACATGGTCGCCCAGGTGGCCGAGGACTTCGGCGCCATCAACGGCCTGGTGAACAACGCCGGCATCCTGCGCGACGGCCTGACCATCAAGGTCAAGGACGGCGAGCTGACCAAGATGAGCCTGGCCCAGTGGCAGTCGGTGATCGACGTCAACCTGACCGGCGTGTTCCTCTGCACCCGCGAAGTCGCCGCCAAGATGATCGAGCTGAACAATGAAGGCGCGATCGTCAACATCTCCTCCATCTCCCGCGCCGGCAACATGGGCCAGGCCAACTACTCCGCGGCCAAGGCCGGCGTCGCCGCCGACACCGTGGTCTGGGCCAAGGAACTGGCGCGCTACGGCATTCGCGTGGCCGGCGTTGCCCCGGGCTTCATCGAAACCGACATGGTCGCCAGCATGAAGCCGGAAGCCCTGGAAAAAATGACCTCCGGCATCCCCCTCAAGCGCCTGGGCAAGCCGATGGAAATCGCCCACTCGGTGGCCTACATCATGGAGAACGACTACTTCACCGGTCGTGTCCTGGAACTGGACGGCGGCCTGCGCATGTAAGGCTCGGCTCCATGAAAAAGCCCCGCAATCGCGGGGCTTTTTCGTTTCCGGCAAGGCGCTTTCTCGCAGGTTGGCGCCCTACCTCACTGGCGGATCACCGCACCTTCCCCACACACCGGCAACGCCTCGCACTGGACTTTGCCCGTGGCCGCAGCACCCAGCGGCACCGCCAGGCGCGAATCGTTGGGCGCCAGCTGCCGGGCACAGGCGCGAGCCTGGCCAGCCTGGGCCGCGCAGCCCTTCTCGTTGAGCACCTCGGATAGGTTGAACCAGCCCAGGGCGTAATCCGGCTTGCGCTTCAGGCTTTCCCGAAGGGCCCGTTCGGCGCCGTCGCGATCGCCTTCGGCATAGCGCGCATTGGCCAGGGCGAAGAGCGGCAAGGGTTCATCCGGCCAATGCTCGGCCGCGGTGCGATAGGCGCGTTCGGCCACCGGACGCTGGGCGGTTTCCTCCAGGTCGCTGGCCGCCTTGAGCCAGGCTTCCAGGCGCGCCTCGGCCGGCAAGTGATCCGCCGGCACGGTCACCACGGCCCAGCGCTCGGCTCGCTGCCAGGTGCGGTCGAAGCTGCGCAGGTCGGTTACCCAGCGCTTGGTGGTACCGGATCGCAGTACCAGCTCCCCCCTCGCCCGGTCGAAGCCGACCACCACTGCGAAATGCCAGCGCGGCAACCAGTCCAGGCCGAGGTTCTGCATCACCAGTACCGGATTGCCGCCTGCCACCTGGGCGAGCAACGCGTCCAGGTTCGGCTCCAGCGGATACACCAGCATGCCATGCTGGCGTGCCGCAGCCACCAGCTCCAGCTTCAGGCTGCCCTGCCGCGCCGGCAGGTAGACCTTGGGCACCAGCGCCTCGGGTGTCGTCTTCACGCCACGCTGCACCAGCACGGTCGCCAGCGCGGCGGGGCCGCACTGGTAGATCTCCTGCGGATAGAACGGCGTCTGGATCAGCTCCACACGCTGCGGCAGGTGGTCGCTCTGCGGGGAAAGCAGCGGCTGCTGTCCGGCACAGCCGGACAGGATCACGGCCAGAGCGACCAGCCAGACGCGCATCAGTTGATGCACTTGATGAAGCTGAAGATGTCAGTGGCGCACAGCATGTCGGTGATGATGAAGATCACCAGGAACAGCACGATGATGCCCACCCAGCCCCCTGCCGGCTCCTGCTCCAGGCGCTGGTTGAACTGCTGCAGCTCGGCCGGCGTCAGGCTGGCGATACGCGCCTCCACCTGCTCGCGCGGCACGCCGAGGGATTCGAGCTTCTGCTGCACCTCTTTGTCATCGAGCATGGCGCGCAGCTGGGCCTGGTCGACCGGCTGGTGTTGCGGCAGTTGTTGTTCCTGCATGGCCTGCGGCGTGCCGATCATGGCAGCCTGGGCCACGGGCATCTGGGCGAGGAAGACGAACTGGCTGGCAATCAGGAAGGACGCCAGACGGCGATTGCAGGAACGCGAAAGCATGAGGGTTTCTCCAGGTTTGTTGGCAATTGACCACACGTCGGTTTTTGCGGTTCCCGCAATCCAACGCGCAAAGTGAGAATTTCTTCACGTTTTCAGATTATTGCGGAATCCGGACGGGCAAATGCAAAACCTGTGAAAGCACCTGTGGGGTGAATTCACTCGCCAAGCGGACCGCAGGTCCGCCCTGCAAGCCAACTCAATACGACACCGTCTTGTCCTTCGGGCCGATATTCCAGCGGAACCAGTCGTCCAGCATGGTTTTCTCGTAGCGCAGGCTGTCGTTGCTGAAGTAGGTGTTGCCGTGCTGCAGGTAGGTCTGGTCGATCACCGTGGCGTCGCGGCTGACCAGGGTCTTGCCGTCCTGCTCCAGGCTGTAGTGCAGCTTGATCCGCGGCCAGGTCACCTCACGCATCAAGCGCACATTCTGGTAGTTCACCCGCCAGGGCTCGTACCGGCCGGCCAGGTCGATGTCGAGGATGTCCACCTTGAGGGTCTGCCCGGGCTGCAGGTAGCGCTTGCCCAGTTTCTCGATATGGGCCTTGAGGTCCTTCAGCACGAAGTCATCCGCACCGCGGCCGTAGTCGCGGTACAGGCGTGCGTCGCTGTACTTCTCCGGATGGGTGAAGCTGACCTCGGTTGTGGATGCCAGCGCGGCCGGGGAAAGGATCAGCACGGCCAGCACGATGAGGGGCAGCGTGGGTCGCATGGAACACCTCCTGGCGGTGATGCGGGGCTCGCCGCCAGAATCAGTGTACGCCCGTCGCTGCGAACGGGAAGCAGCACCAGTCGAGCGGGTCGGAGCAGCGCCACCACGCTCGTCCGTGCCGGAACGACTCCATTCAGGCTATGCGCGACATCCGGTCGGATAGGGCAGGCGCCGCCGGTCATTGCGGTTCGAACTTTGCAGTTCTCCTGGCGTCCATCGACACATCGCTCGATCAACCAGGTGACAGGCCATGTACAACCCCTTCCAGATCCTCACCGACGCTTTCCAGGCCGAATACCGGGTCAACCTCAGCCTTGAAAGCCAGGGCGGCAACATCATGCTGACCCTGACCAACGAACGCGGCGTGGTGGCACGGCGCATGATCAGCGCGGCCCAGCGCAACGACCCGGTACGCCTCAAGCGGGTGATCGAGAGCATCCGCCTGGGTATCGCCATCGAGAGCGGGAACAAGGTGGGCGAGTTGCTCACCAGCATGACCGGCGGCTACGTGGCACCGGTACGTACGGGACAGGTCAACGTCGCACAGATAGCGCGCGTCTGATGCACGCTATCTGTGCACGGGCTCAGGCTTCCTCTTCCGCCTCGACCTGACGCGCCAGGCTCCGCCTGCGCGGCGGGGCGTCCGTTTGCACGGACGGGAAACGCGAAGAGGCATAACGCACCACCAGGATGGCCAGGGCCAGCAACAGGATGGCACCGGAAACGAACACCGCGCCCAGGTCCGGGCGATGGTGGTGCGAAACGTCGGAGATCAGCAGCCGCGTCAGCGCAGTGATCGCCACGTAGATCAGGAAGCGCACCGGCATGTGGTTGGTCTTGAAGTAGATACCGACCATGGCGCCCAGTTCGAGGTAGATGAACAACAGGAGGATGTCATCCACCGTGGCATGCCCCTTCTCCACCATCCCCAGGAAGGCCACCACCGCCGCCCAGGCGGTGATGCCGCCGATGGCGAACAGCGCCAGGTAGTGGAAGCTCTCCACCAGCAGGTTGCCCAGCGATTCGGCCAGGCCATGCACGTTTTCGCGCAACTCTTCAGCCCAGTTGATCTTCACGATGCAGCTCCTTGGTACGACGAGCCCGATGGTGACGGGACAAGGTGACATTGGGGTTATGCAGGATGGGGGCCGCGGCAGGTCTCGCGCCACGAGGCAGGTTGTCGCAGCCCTTACCGCCAGGTGGGTCACGCAGGAAAAGCTGCGTACTGGACAAGTCCGGGGCGCAGCCCGCATAAACACGATTCGTCAAGAAAAGGAGCTTCGCCATGATCCGCCCGCTGCATCCCCGCCATGCCCTCCTCGCTGCCCTCGCCCTGGCCCTGCCATTCACCGCCCCCATCGCCGCCCAAGCCGCACCGGTGGCCAAGCAGCAGACCCAGGTACCCGGCTTTTACCGCATGGCGGTGGGTGAGCTGGAAGTCACCGCCCTCTACGATGGCTACGTCGACCTCGGCACCGAGCTGCTCAAGGGCGCCCGCGCCGAAGACATCCAGAGCCTGCTGGCGCGCATGTTCATCGAGTCGAGCAAGGGTGTGCAGACCGCGGTCAACGCCTATCTGATCAACACCGGCAAACACCTGGTGCTGGTGGATACCGGGTCGTCCAAGTGCTTCGGCCCCACCCTCGGCGGCATCCTCGGCAACCTGAAGGCAGCCGGCTACCGAGCCGAGCAGGTGGACAGCGTGCTGCTCACCCACCTGCACCCCGACCATGCCTGCGGCCTGCTGGATGCCGAGGGCAAGCCAGCCTTCGCCAACGCCACGGTCTTTGTCACCAGGGACGAGGCCGGCTACTGGCTGAGCCCCGAGGCAGCCGCCAAGGCCCCGGCGGATTCAAAACCGTTCTTCGAGATGGCGCAGAAGGCCGTGGCCCCCTACCAGGCCGCCGGCAAGCTGAAGACCTATGCCCCTGGCGAAGCCCTGGTCGAAGGCGTCAGCGCTGCCCCGTCACCGGGCCATACCCCCGGCCACAGCGGCTACCTGTTCAGCTCCGCGGGTCAGGGCCTGCTGATCTGGGGCGATGTGGTGCACAACCACGCCGCCCAGTTCGCCAACCCGGATGTGGCCATCGAATTCGACGTGGACAACGCCAAGGCCATCGCCAGCCGCAAGCAGGTATTCGCCGCGGCCGCCAAGGACAAGCTCTGGGTCGCTGGCGCCCACCTGCCCTTCCCCGGCCTCGGCCACGTGCGCAGCGAAGGTGAAGGCAAGGGCTATGCTTGGGTTCCAGCGGAATACGGGCCGATCCGCAGCGATCGCTGAAGTCGGTCGGCAGGTGGAAATGTCCTACGGGGTATTTCCATTTGCCATCATTCCGAATACTGTATGCACATCCAGTATTTTCCAACCGATGAAGGTGAGGGGTGATGAATGGCCGTCGAAGTGGTGTACCGCAGCAGCCGCGATCCGGAGCGCCTGTTCATGGATAAGGCCGAAGCCGACCGTTACGACAAGATGCTCGAACTGGCCGAGTCCCTGGCCGAAGTCCTGCAGAAGGCGGTGCCATCCCTGAGCGAGCAGCAGGTGGAAGACATCGGCATCTTCATGGCCAAGCACCGCGACACCTTCGCCCGCGCCTTCAAGAACCAGCCCGACGCCCTGGCGGAGCTGGAACTGCCCGGCGAGTGATTTTCCCCTGCCCTCCCCCGTTCCTGGGGAGGGTTCCTTTTTCCCAATTGACGCCCGGACCGGGAAGGTCTAGTTTCGCCAGGACCCCATTCCGGGGCCCATCCTCTTCGGCGAAGCCCAGATGCCCAACAACGCAAGCGCCCATTTCGCGATGACCACCGACCCCCTCGGTGCCCGCCTGCGCGCCTGCCTGTCGCCGATGTCCCCACCTGTCGCACCGCCGCCTGCCGTGCGGGCCGGCTTTCCGCCGCCGCCCCCATACGCGCTGCTCGGCTGATCACCAGCCGCTGAAACCGCTCCGGTCCTGACCTCAATCGGTCGGCGTTCGCGCACGCCGGAGCCTGTTGCTGCTCACTGACAGGTGAACATTCATGACGTTGGACAAATCCGTCTGGGGCTCGCTCGCCTCGACTTCGCTCTTCGTGCTGCTCTGGAGCAGTGGCGCGATCTTCGCCCGCCTGGGCCTGGACCATGCCTCGCCCTTCGCCTTCCTCACCCTGCGCTTCGCCCTGGCCTGCGGCACGCTATTGCTGGTCTGTGGATGGCGCCGCCAGGGACTGCCGGAACGCGGCAGCCGGCTGAAGGTAGCGGGCATCGGCCTGCTGCTGATCGGCGGCTACACCATCTGCTACCTGCTGGCGCTGGATCATGGCCTCACCCCGGGTGTGCTCGCCGCGCTGCTCGGGGTGCAGCCCATTCTCACCCTGCTGGTAATGGAACGACGCTTTCCCCTGGCGCGCCTGCTGGGACTGGCGATCGCCCTTGGCGGGCTGGTACTGCTGGTGTGGCAGAGCATCGGCCAGGCCCAGGCCTCCACGCTGGGGCTGGTCTATGGCTTCGCCTCCCTGGGCAGCATGACCTTCGGCGCCATCCTGCAGAAAGGCCTCAAGCAATCGCCCATGCAGCTGCTGCCGGTGCAGTACGGCGCCAGCCTGCTCGCCTGCCTGCTGCTGGTGCCCTACAAGCCCTTCCACTTCGAGGCGACCCTGGACTTCGCCATCCCCCTGTTGTGGCTGGCCCTGGTGATCTCCGTGCTGGCGCAGCTACTGCTCTACCGGCTGATGCAGGCGGGCAACCTGGTGAACGTCACCAGCCTGTTCTACCTGGTGCCGGTGGTCACGGCAGCGATGGATTACCTCTTCCTCGGTAACGCCCTGGCGCCTCTGGGTATGGCGGGAATGGGCGGGATACTGGCGGGCCTGGTGCTGGTGTTCAGCATGGGCAAGAGGAACGACTGAGGCTAGCCGGGCGATTCCCCTCCGGCGGGAATCGCCCGGCCCACCTTGCGCGGTTTCTTCAATCCCGACCGGTTCCCGAGCGCCACGCTGGAGGCCCTGATCAAGGAGCCTTCCCATGCGCTCACTCTTCGCCTGCCTCTACGCCCCACTGTTCCTCGCCGGCTTCCTCGCCCTCGCGTTGTGGACCGCTGCCCATCACCCGCCCTTCTGGCTGGTGCTCCTGCTGCTCCCTGCCATCGCCCTGTCCTTCCTCGCCGAAGCCTGGCTGCCTTATGAGCCGCAGTGGAACCGTCCACGGGGGGACCGCGTGCGCGACGGGCTGCATGCGCTGGTCAACGAAAGCCTCAACCTGCTCGGCGTGGCGGCCGTCCCCATGATCGCCGTGTGGCTACCGGACCTCGGCGCCTGGCCGGAGCATTGGCCCCTGGCGCTCCAGCTGCTGCTGGCCATCCTGATCGCCGACCTCGGCCTTACCCTGGTGCACTACCTCAGCCACCGGGTGGAGCCGCTCTGGCGCCTGCACGCCGTGCACCACAGCGTGGAGCGCCTGTACGGTTTCAACGGCCTGATGAAGCACCCGCTGCACCTGGCCGCCGAGGCGCTGGCAGGCACCGCGCCCTTGCTGGCGCTGGGGATGACGGAGCGGGTAGCGGCGCTGCTCGCCTTCGCCATCGCCCTGCAACTGCTGCTGCAGCACAGCAACGTCGACATCCGCGTCGGTCCCCTGCGGCACCTGTTCGCCTGGGCGCCGGTGCACCGCTTCCACCACATGAAGTACGGCCGCGCTGGCGACGTTAACTTCGCCCTGTTCTTCAGCTTCTGGGACCGCCTGCTGGGCACGGCCTTCCACAGCGACTACCCCATGGGCGGCGATGACCTGGGCATCGGCAGTCGCCCGGACTATCCCCGGGACTACCTGGCCCAACTGGTCGAACCCTTCCGTCCCCAGCCCCACGGGACGAACCCGCAAGCGCCGGATGGATTGCGCCGTACCTAGTCGATCAGCCTCAGCGTCAGCCGCGCCAGGTTGCGGTCGGCGCGGATGCCGAAGGTGGCGCGCATGGTGCGCGAAAAGTGCGCGGCATCGGCGAAGCCGGCGTCAAAGGCGGCCCGGGTCAGCGACTGTCCTTCGAGGGCGAGACGCAGGGCCAGGCGCAGACGACGCCAGAGCACCAGACGCCGTACCGAGAGCCCTACCTGATCGCCGAACAACCGCTCCAGCTGGCTAAGGGAAAGGCAGGCCTCGCGCGCCAGGACCTGGGCGCTGATCTTCTCGGCCAACATGGCATCGAGGGCGGTCAGGGCCCGTTCGACACGCGGATCGAGCTTGATCCGGGGAGCGGCCAGCAGGCGTTCCGCCAGATCATCGAGTTCAGGCATGGCGCCTTCGATCGTCGCCCGCAAGGTGGCCAGCGACAGGCGCAGCGGTTCGGCATAGACCGCCAGCACGGGCTGGCCGGGTTCCACCAGGGCATGTTCGCGCAGGGATTCGACGAAGTGCAGGTCCGCGCACTGCGACTCGCCCTCCAGCAGCAGGCACACCGGCCGCTCACGGGCCAGCAGCACCTGATGGGCATAGTGGGCATGGGGGCCGGCGCTGCCCGCATGGCCATCCAGCAAGCAGAAATCCCGTGCCAGCCAAAGGGCGCCCCGCCATTCCGTGCCTGCCAAATCCGCCTCCGTGCTCGTGCTGTCGATCGATGGAAGAGGGTGCTCAGTCCAAGGGTGGAAATCCCTTTCGGGATTTCCACCAGCGGTGTCTTGCCATGCCTCGCTGGTGGATAGAAAGACGCTATCCACCCTACACGGAAGTGCAGAACCGCAAGCGTGTCAGGGCTGCTCCAACGCCTCCACCAGCGCCTTGAGGAAGCGCGCCGCTTCACCTCCAGTCACCGCCCTGTGATCGAAGGTAAGCGACAGCGGCAGCACCGGGTGGATCTCGACCTTGCCCTGCCAGGCCACCACTTCATCGCGAATGCCACCGGCGCCGATGATGGCCACCTGGGGCGGTACCACCACCGGGTTGGCGTAACGCCCGAAGAGGGTGCCGAAGTTGGACAGGGTGATGGTCGCGCCCATCATTTCCTGCGGCGGGATGGAACGCGCCTTCACATCGGCACGCAATCGCGCCATGCCTTCCTTGAGGTCCTCGGCGCTGCGTCCGCCCACATTCCGCAATACCGGCACGAAGAGGCCGTCCGGCGTGTCCACGGCGATGCCGAGGTCGAGCTTGTCGTGCCGACGGATGGACAGGGCGCGACCATCGAACCAGCTGTTGAGGATGGGCTCCACTTCGCAGGCGGCGGCGATGGCCCTTCCGAGGCGGACCAGCGGGTCGCGGGCTTCCGGCCAGCGGTGCAGGTCGGCGTCGCCGAAGAGGGTCACCGGCACCACCTCGGCATGGGAGCGCGCCATGTTGATCGCCATGCTGCGGCGTACGCCGCGCAGGCGTTCACCGCCGAAGCTGTCGCGAGCGCTTTGCGCGGCCTGCTCGACATCCGCGCGAGTCACCAGGCCGTCGGGACCGGAGCCCGCCAGCGCCGCCAGCTCCACACCCAGCTGCCGCGCCAGCTGGCGCACGGCCGGGGTGGCGCGCGGCGCCAGGTGCTCACGGGTGGAGGGCGCGGCACCGACGAAGAAGCTGTCGGTATGGGCATTGCCCCCACCTTCCAGGCGACCGACCACGGTGCCGGCGTCGGCATCCTCGCCTTCATAGCCGAGCAGCGGTTCGCCGACGTGGAGGATGTCGCCCTCCTTGCCGAAGGTCCGGGCAACCACGCCGTCGTGGGGCGCCGGAATGTCCACCAGGGCCTTGGCGGTTTCCACCGAGACCAGTAGCTGGTCGGCCTTGACGCTGTCCCCCACCTTCACGTGCCACTGGACGATCTCGGCTTCCTGCAGCCCTTCGCCCAGGTCGGGCAGTTTGAAGTATTTCATCGTGTGCTCCTCGTCTCAGGCGTAGTTCAGCACCAGGTCGCAGGCCGCGAGAATGTCCTCCGGGCTGGGGATGTAGAGCTGCTCCAGGCGATACAGCGGCGGCGGAATGTCCGGCGCGGTGACCCGCTGGATGGGCGCCTGCAGGTCGAGCAGCACGCGCTCGTAGAGGCTGGCGGCGATCTCCGCGCCCACGCCGCAGCTGCGCGGCGCCTCGTGGACGATCACGCAGCGGCCGGTCTTGCGTACCGAAGCCTCCAGGGTGTCCAGGTCCAGCGGCTTGATGCTGGCGACGTCGATCACTTCGGCCGAGACGCCCTGCTCCTCCAGCTTGGCGGCGGCCTGCAGGGTCTCATGGACGCTGGCTCCCCAGCTGACGAGAGTGATGTCCGAGCCCTCGCGCAGGGTGAAGCAGCTGTCCAGCGGCAAGCGCTTGCCGTCGTCGATGATCGGCTGCGGATTCATCCGGTAGAGCCGCGTGGGTTCGAGGAAAATCACCGGATCCGGGTCGTCGATGGCGGCCAGCAGCAGCCCGTAGGCGCGCGCCGGCGATGACGGAATGACCACCCGCAGGCCAGGGATATGGGCGAACAGCGCCTCGGTGCTCTCGCTGTGGTGCTCCGGCGCACGGATGCCGGCGCCCATGGGGCTGCGCAGCACCATGGGACAGGTCAGCCGGCCGCGGGTGCGGCAGCGGATGCGGCTGGCGTGGGACACCAGGTGCTCCATGGCGGCATAGATGAAGCCGAGGAACTGGATTTCCATGACCGGTTTCAGGCCCTGGGCGGCCATGCCCACGGCCAGGCCGGCGATCATGGTTTCCGCCAGCGGCGTGTCGATCACCCGCTTGAAGCCGAAGCGCTCGCGCAGGCCGAGGGTGGCGCGGAACACACCGCCGTTGACGCCCACGTCCTCGCCCAGGACCACGACGTTCTCGTCCTCCTGCATGGCCCGGTGCAGGGCGAGGTTGACGGCTTCGAGCATGGCGCGTTTTTCGGTGGTGGCATTGAGGTTAGTCATGACCCTGTCCCTCCCTGCGGGCTACCCGTTCAAGGAGCATCTCGCGCTGCTCGCCGAGGGCTGCCGGCCAGCGCGCGTAGACGTGGTCGAGCACCGCTTCCACCGGCTGGATGCCCGCGCCTTCGAAGTTGTCCACAGCGGTCTGGACCTGGCGCTGGCAGTCGGCGATCAGCGCCTGCTCGCGGCCTTCGTCCCAGACCTTGTGGCTGGCGAGGAAGCCCTGCAGGCGTTTGATCGGTTCCTCCAGCCAGGCCGCCTTGACCTCCTCGGCGCTGCGGTAGCGGGTGGCGTCGTCGGCGGTGGTGTGGTCGCCCAGGCGGTAGCTGATGCACTCCAGCAGGATCGGGCCCTTGCCGTGGCGGGTACGCTCCAGCGCCCACTGCACGCGGTCGTAGACAGCCAGCACGTCGTTGCCGTCCACCTGCTCGCCGTGGAAGCCGGCGCCGATGGCCTTCTGCGCCAGGGTCGGTGCGCCGCTCTGGATGCGCCGCGGCACCGAGATCGCCCACTGGTTGTTGTTGACCACGAAGACCACTGGCAATTGCCAGGCACCAGCCACGTTCAGCGCTTCGAGGAAATCGGCCTTGCTGGTGGCGCCGTCGCCGCAGGTGGTGACCACCGCGCGGTGCTGACCGCGGATCTTGATCGCCGTGGCGACTCCGCAGGCATGCAGCGCCTGGGTGGCGATGGGTACGCAAATCGGGAAGTCTTCCTTCGAGCGCGGGTCCTGGAAGTCGCTGCCGCGCTCGTCGCCCCCCCAGTAGAGGAGAATTTCCTCCATGCGCACGCCACGCATCAGCTGCACGGCTGTGTCGCGGTAATAGGGGACCAGCACGTCGTCCGCCTGCATCAGGCTACCGATGGCGACGCCTATGGCTTCCTGGCCCAGGGTCGGGGCGTAGGTGCCGATGCGGCCGGTGCGTTGCAGCGCCACCGCCTTCTGGTCGAAGAGGCGGGTCAGCACCATGCGGCGGTAGAGATCGGTAAGCAGGTTGAAGTCGTCGGCCCAGGCAGGCAGCTCGCCAACGAGCCGCCCCTCGGGGTCGAGGATGCGCGTATAGGGCAGATCGATCCGATTGGACATGGCAACACTCCTCACACCTTTTGGGTGCCTGTACAGGGCCCGGGGCTTGTGGCTCCGGGAGCGTGCTGGTCGGGCCGCTGGTTGGCAGCCGTTCAGCCGAACAGCAAGCGCTCGGCCAGGGCGTCGGCGACCCGTGCGGGGGATCGCTTGTCGGCCTGGGCGTGCGCGTAGATCTCCGTGAGGCGCTGGCTGATCCGCGACAGGTGCGCGGTGATCGCCGGCAACCCCTCGCCCTTGTGCTTGAGGGCGACGTAGATGAGCCCGCCGGAATTGATCACATAGTCCGGCGCATAAAGGATGCCGCGCGCTTCCATCTCGTCGGCGATATCAGTGCTGGCGAGCTGGTTATTGGCGGCGCCGGCCACCGCCGCGCAGCGCAACTGGCCGACGGTCTGGGCGTTGAGCACGCCACCCAGTCCGCAGGGCGCGAGGATGTCGCACGGGGTGGTGAGAAAGGCCGCGGCGGCCACCGGCTGCGCGCCCAGCTGCTCGATCGCCAGCTGCACCCGGCCGGCATCCAGGTCGCTGACCAGCAACTCGGCGCCTACCGCATGGAGCTGCTCGGCCAGCGCATAGCCGACATGGCCGAGGCCCTGGACGGCGACGCGCAGGCCTTCCAGGTCGTCGCTTCCCAGGCGCGCATGGGCGGTGGCGCGGATTCCGGCGAAGACGCCGAGGGCGGTGTGCGGCGAGGGATCGCCGGCAGCCGTGGTGCTGGTGACGTGGCGGGTCTGCTGGGCGATGCAGTCCATGTCGGCACTGGAGGTGCCACTGTCCACTGCGGTGATGTAGCGGCCGCCGAGGGATTCGATCATGCGCCCGAAGGCTTCGAACAGCGCGGCGCGGTTATCCACATGGGCCGGGCGGATGATCACCGCCTTGCCACCGCCCTGGTCGAGACCGGCCAGGGCAGCCTTGTAGCTCATGCCCTGGGCGAGGCGGATGGCATCGCGGATGGCGCTTTCATCATCGGGGTAGGCGAGGTAGCGACACCCACCCAGGGCCGGGCCGAGACGGGTGTTGTGAATGGCGATGATGGCCTTGAGTCCGGTGGCGGGATCGTTGGCGAGATGCAGCGCCTCCAGCCGGGCGGTTTCCATCATGGCGAACATGGCGGGCTCCCTTCCTGACTTTAGGGCCAGTATAGGCCGAACTGCAGCACGCGCCCGCTTGCAACCGAACATAAGCCGAGGCACCGAGATAACCGCGGCGAGTGCCACTACTGGACGAAAATCAACCAGTTGGCTACAAGGAAAAAACCCTTCGGAGATGCCCCATGGACCCGCGCCAACGCTGTCTGGACTGCCTCGAACGCGAATCGCCGGCGATGCTCGAGGCGGCACTGTGGATCGCCGCCGAGCATGACCCGCGCCTGGACCCGGAACAGGTCCTGCGCGATTTCGGCGGCCTGCTCCAACTGGTGGCCGCCGGCCTGCCGAACCTGCCGCCGGCGGAACTGGCCCAGCCCCTGCTCCGCCGCCTGAACGAGCTGGACTTCCACGAAGATGACGACGTGCCCTTGCGTCCGCGCGCGGCCCTGCTGCCGCAGGTGCTGGCGCGTCGGCGCGGCCAACCGCTGTCCCTGGCGCTGATCGCCCTGGAACTGGCCGCACGTCTTGGCATCCCCCTGGCCGGCGTCAGCTTTCCTGGTCACTTCCTGCTGCGGGTGCCGGGTGCCGACCACCTGCTCGACCCCTGCAGCGGGCGCCGCCTCTATACCCGCGACTGCCGCGACCTGCTGGCCCGGGCCGTGGGTCCGCAGACCGAGTTGCAGGCCGTCCACCTGCAGACCGCCAGCGCCAAGGAGATGATCCAGCGCCTGTCGCGCAACCTTCGCCTGTTGCACCAGGAAGCCGGCGAGTTCCTCGCCGCGCTGAAGGACGCCGAGCGCGTGCTGCTGCTTGGCCCGCCGACCATGCACGACCACCTGGCCCGCGCGGACATCTACCAGCGCCTGGACTGCCCCCAGGCCGAGCGCTACGACCTGGAGCGCGCCCTGCTGCTCTGCGACAGCCCTGCCCAGCATCTGCAGCTGGCCCAGCGCCTGCGTCGGCTCGGCCAGATCCAGGCGCTGCATTGAAGCCCCCGGGGCGGCTCGGGCATGCTGTGGTCTTCCGCTTGCCGTGACCGCCCCATGAGTTCGCCAGACCACGCCCCCGATCCGCAGACCGCCATCACCCGCGAAGTGGTGATGCGTTATCACCTGAGCTGGAAGGCCCGCGACATCGAGGCCGTACTGGCGCTCTACCACCCCGGGGTGGAATACAACGACTTCTTCCAGAACCGCTGCATGCACCGCGAAGAGCTGGCGGACTACGTCCGCGCCACCATGCCTTGTGGGCCAGATGACTTCCTCGAGCACAGCGACCGCATCCGCATCGACGGCGACACCGCCTTCATCCAGTACGCCATCCGCGTCAGCGGCGGCGGTACCTTTCGCGCCAGCGAGGCCATCACCGTGCGCGAAGGCCTGATCTGGCGGATCAACGAATACGCCCTGCTGGTCAAGCCCGTCGCCCCGACCGGCAAGGCATCGGCACAACGGCCGGCCGCCAGCCGCCTGGGCCTCTCGGCACGCCAGTTGAGCCTGCTGGCGCGGGATCTGGAGGACTACTTCCAGCGCTCCCAGCCCTACCTCGACCCGGCCCTGGACCTGCACCAGGTGGCCAACGCCACGGGTTACACGCGCAACCAGATTTCCTACCTGCTGAACCAGATGCTTGGCCAAAGCTTCTACCAGTACGTCAACCAGGCGCGCCTGCAGCATCTGCTCCGGCTGCTGGAGACCGTCGTGCCGCCGGTGCGGATCGACGAACTGGCCTTCAATGCCGGCTTCAACTCCCTGTCGGCCTTCTACCGCTGCTTCCGCCAGCACACCGGTTTGTCGCCCAAGGCGTATCTCAGGCAAATGCACGAATAAACATGTAGGGGCGAATTCATTCGCCAAGGGCAGCAACGCTGCCCCCTGCAAGGTCAATGGGCAGACCTGCGGCCTGCTTGGCGAATGAATTCGCCCCTACAACCTGTACCTCGACCGGACCGCACACGCCCTTCCCATTCCCAGCGTGCCCGCGCACACGACAAGCGCCCGGCCAGGCTCTAGCCTTGCCAGCGACGACAACCTGCCAACGGGGACCTGCCTATGCCGAACTGGCGCTCGATCAGCCTGTGGATGGACCAGCTCGATGAAGACCTCAAGCCGCGACCGGCGCTGACCGGCTCGCTGGAGGTGGATGTGGCGATCATCGGCGCCGGCTACACCGGGCTGTGGACGGCCTACTACCTCAAGCGCCAGGCCCCCGAGTTGAGAATCGCCATCGTCGAGGCGCAGATCGCAGGCTTCGGCGCCAGCGGCCGCAATGGCGGCTGGCTGATGGGCAACCTGCTGGGTGAGGACCGCGCCCTGGCGCCACTGCCGGCCGAAGTGCGCAAGGCCTCCTTCGATCTGCTCCACGGCATCCCCGACGAAGTGGCCGAAGTGCTGCAGCGCGAAGGCATCGATTGCCACTACCGCAAGGCCGGCATCCTCTACTGCGCGGCCCGCTACCCGGAACAGGAGCAACGCCTGCGCGAGCAACTGGCGGCCCTGCATGCCGAAGGCCTGAGCGAAGCCGACTACCGCTGGCTCAGCCCGGATGAGCTGAACGGCCAGTTGCGGGTGGCCAACCCCTACGGCGGCATCCACACCCCGCACTGCGCCACCATCCAGCCCGCGCGGCTGGTACGCGGCCTGGCCGGCGCGGTGGAGCGCCTGGGCGTGCAGCTGTTCGAACAGAGCCCCGCCACGCACTGGCAGCCGGGCCGGGTGCGCACCGCCCAGGGCGAACTCAAGGCCCATTGGGTGGTGCCCGCCATTGAAGGCTATGCCGCCAGCCTGCCGCCGCTCGGCAAGTACCAGTTGCCGGTACAGAGCCTGCTGATCGCCACCGAGCCGCTCACCGACGCCCAATGGGCGGAGATCGGCCTGGAACATGGCCAGGCCTTCAGCGAGAGCAGCCGCCAGGTCACCTATGGCCGGCGCACCGCCGACAATCGCCTGGCCTTCGGCGCCCGTGGCGGCTACCGCTTCGGCGGCCGGCTGCGGGAAGACTTCCAGCTCAGCGACGAGGAAGTCGGCCTGCGCCGCTACCTGCTCGGCGAACTCTTCCCGCAGCTGCGCAACGTGCGCATCAGCCACAGCTGGGGCGGCAACCTGGGCATGGCGCGGCGCTTCCGCCCCCACATGCTGGTGGACCGCAGGAACGGTATCGCCCTGTCCGGCGGCTACGGCGGTGAAGGGGTGGGCGCCAGCAACCTGGGCGGGCGGACCCTCGCCGACCTGATCCTCGGCAAGGAAAGCCTGCTGACCCGCCAACCCTGGGTGTTGGGCGACGGTCCGCTGAACCGCCTCGGCGCCTGGGAACCCGAACCCTGCCGCTGGCTCGGCTACAACGCCATCATCCGCAGCTTCGTCCACGAGGACCGGGTGCTGGCCGATCCCCACAGCGCACCCTGGCGCCGCGCCATGGCGCTGAAACTGGCCGACCTGATGGAAGGCCTGATGCGCTGACCCCCGCATAACACCCAACCACCTCGGGAGCCCTAGACATGAAAGCCACCCTGCTGCAAAACACCCACGAACATCCGCTATCCGCCCCGGCCCCGGTGGCGGTGCCCATCGGCGAGCCGGTGCCGCATACCCGCGTGCATTCGGTGGAGCGCACCGACGGCGTGGAAACCGGCGTCTGGGAATGCAGCCCCGGCCGCTTCCGCCGTCAGATCGTCGAGCAGGAGTTCTGCCACTTCACCCACGGCCGCTGCACCTTTACCCCCGATGGTGGCGAGCCCATCGAGATCAAGGCCGGCGACGCCCTGCTGCTGCCGGCCAACAGCCTGGGGGTATGGGATGTGAAGGAAACCCTGCGCAAGACCTACGTGATCATTAGCCGCTGAAACTGCCATGGCGGCCCTTGCCGGCGCTGAAGGCGCGGGCACCGGCCAGGGTCTCGCCGCTGCGGATCACCTTCATACCGCCGGCGAACTCATTGGCCATTGCCTCCTCGAAGGACAGGTCCCATTGGGCATAGGCGCTGGCGCGGTCGGCCAGCATGCAGCGCTGCGGGAAGGCCGCTATGGCATGGGCCAGCTCCTCGGCCGCCGCACGCGCCTCGCCCTTGGCCACTACACGATTGGCCAGCCCCATGGCCAGCGCCTCCTGGGCCTTCACCGGGCGCCCGGTGAGGATCAGGTCCAGGGCCCGGCCCTGGCCGATGATGCGCGGCAGGCGCACGGTGCCGCCGTCGATCAGCGGCACGCCGAAGCGCCGGCAGAACACCCCGAACACCGCGTCCTCGGCCATCACGCGGATATCCGCCAGCAGCGCCAGTTCCAGCCCTCCGGCCACCGCATGGCCCTCGACGGCAGCGATCAGGGGTTTCTGCAGTTGCATCCGGCTCGGCCCCATCGGCCCGTCGCCTTCGGGCTCCAGGCGATTGCGCCGCGCACCATCCTCGGCCACGGCGCCCAGGTCAGCCCCCGCGCAGAAGGTGCCGCCGGCCCCGGTGAGCACCGCCACCCGTGCTTCCTCATCCTGCTCGAAGGCCCGCAGCGCCGCCGCCAGTGCATCGGCGGTGGGCCTGTCCACGGCGTTGCGCACCTCGGGGCGGTCGATGATCAGGGTGGTGACCGGGCCGTTCTTCTCGACTCTGATGTTCATGGGGGCTCCTGGTGAACCGTGGATAGCAAACGTTCTTGTAGGGGCGAATTCATTCGCCATGCAGGCCGAAGGTCTGCCCTGCCTGGCCCGAAGGGGGCTGCTGCGCAACCCTTGGCGAATGAATTCGCCCCTACAGGATTTCGCCCTAACGACACTACATCGCCAATGAAAAAGGCCGGCAACGATGCCGGCCTTCAACATAGTGCTTTCCCGGAAGAATGTTCAGCCCGCTGGCCGAACCGCTCCGCTGAACGGCGTGATCAGAGGGCGTACTTCTGCAGGTTGGCCATCATCTCGCGCAAGGCTTCGACGTTGTCCGCCGGGTGCGCGGCATCGTTGAAGTCGCAGATGCGCTGCCAGTTGGCCGCCACCTCCTCGGCGTCGAAACCAGCCTTGGGGTCGAAGCCGCAGCCCAGGCTGCGCTCCCAGCGCACCTTGCCGATCCAGCCGCCGCCCACTTCGAACAGGCCGGAGGTTTCCTGGCACTGCTCGCTGCCGAGGAACACCACCAGCGGGCTGACCAGCTCGGGCTTGAGCTGCTCGAACACCTGCGGCGGGATCAGGCCTTCGGTCATGCGGGTTCCGCCGGTGGGGGCGATGGCGTTGACCAGGATGTTGTTCTTGCGGCCTTCGATGGCCAGGTTGCGGGTCAGGCCGTAGAGGCCGAGCTTGGCCATGCCGTAGTTGGACTGGCCGAAGTTGCCGTAGATGCCCGAGGTGGACGAGGTGAAGATGACCCGCCCGTAGCCCTGCTCGCGCAGGTGCGGCCAGGCGGCACGGGTGACCTTGTAGGCGCCTTCGACATGGACCTTGTAAACCAGGTCCCAGTCAGAGTCGTCCATCTTGTGGAAGGTCTTGTCACGCAGGATGCCGGCGTTGTTCACCACCACGTCGACGCGGCCGAAATGGTCGAGGGCGGCCTGCACGATCTTCTCGCCGTCGGTCACCGAATCATGGCTGGCCACGGCGGTGCCGCCGGCCTCGCGAATCTCCGCCACCACGCGATCCGCCGCCGAAGCATTAGCGCCTTCGCCGTGGGTGCTGCCGCCCAGGTCGTTGACCACCACCCTGGCGCCATGACGGGCGAACAGCAGGGCATGGGCACGTCCAAGGCCGCCACCGGCGCCGGTGACGATCACGACTTTGTCTTCGAAGCGGATTGCATCGCTCATGGGGGTTGGGCTCCTTGGCAGGCCTGGGTTTGCGCCGAGTCTCGGGCAGCTCGGCCGGGTCCACAAGAATTGGAGCCGCCATGAATGGTGGCCGATAAGGACGACGCTACTTGATGGGGATGAACAGGCAGCCGTGCGGGCGCAGCTTGAACAGCCACCAGTGGTAGCTGTGGCAGAGCAGGGCGAGCAGCCCCGCCGCCAGCAGACAACCGACGGCGGCGAGCCAGCCCCACAGGCCGGGCTCGCGGAGCCAGGCGTAGCCGACGAAGCTGAGGCCGGCAATGAACAGCAGGGCGGCCACGGGCGGGCCGAGGGTGCGGATCACGGGGTAGAGGAACACTAGGGTGCGGAACATCATGGTCAGGCCTCGGAGTCGCCGGGCAGCCATCGCCCGGCCAGTGGATGAGGCCGAAAATGCTAGTGCCGCGCCTCCGGTTGCAGGAGGCGGCCAGGTCCGATTCGGTTGTGGATATTTCTGTTATCCGTGTCGGTCTCGAAAAGCCAGGTAGTGCTCCAGCACCTGGTCCGGGGCCTCGGTCTGCGGGTAATGGCCAATGCCTTCGAGCAGAACGGTGTCGGCATCCGGGATGAGTTCGCGGTAGCGCGCCACCATGTGGGCACCGGAAATGGGGTCCACAGCGCCATCGATCACCCGCAGCGGCACCCCGCCCTTCTGCATGGCGGCCACCCAGCGATCGCGCTGCTGGCGCCGCTCGGGGATGTATTGAATCAGCCGATGCATCACCGCGGGACCGTCCTGCTCGGCGATCAGCCGCCAGAAGTCGTCCAGCTCCATCTCACTGGGCTGTGTCCCGGGCCCGAACACCTGGGCGAAGCTGGCGGCCAGCTTGCGCCGCGAGAACAGCCGGCCCACGAGACCGCCAAGGGGGCTGAGCAGGAGCTTCTGCACCAGCACCGGCCGGTGGGTTTCCGGGAACAGCCCGCCGTTGAGGAAGACACAGCTGGCCAGCTTCAAACGTCCTTCGTGGTGCCGCGCCAGCAACTCCTGGGCAACGCTGTCGCCGTAGTCGTGGGCCAGCACATGTACCGGGCCGTCGACGCCCAGGTGGGCGAGCAGGGCCTGGTTGATGTCCGCCTGTTCCAGCAGCCGGTAGTCGTGGACTCGCGGCTTGTCGGAATAGCCGAACCCCAGCAGGTCGCAGGCGATGACCCGGAAGCGCCGCGCCAGGGGCGCCCAGAGGTAATGCCAGTCCCAGGAAGCGGTGGGGAAGCCGTGGATCAGCAGCAGCGGCTCGCCCTCCCCCGCCGTCCAGTAGCGGATGCGCTGGCCGTGGAAGTCCATGTCCCGTGCCCAGGCGCGCCAGTCAACAAGGGGGATGCCGGCCAGTGCCGTCACTGGGCGTACCCGGGCATCTGCTGGTCGAGCTTGCGCAACAGCGCCGGCCAGGGCAGCGAGCCGCCCATGCCCTGGGAGGTCTTCATCACGCCAGCGATCATCGCCCTGGCGCCGTCGAGGATCTGCTGTGGGATGTGGATAAGTTCGCCGCCACCGGCCTGGGCCATCACCTGGATCTCGCAGGCACGCTGGAAGGTGAACATGCCGAGGAAGGCATCGGCGATGCTGCCGAAGGCGGTGAGCAAGCCGTGGTTAGGCAGGATCATGAAGTTGGCTGGTCCAAGGTCGGCCTGCAGGCGAGCTTTCTCCTCGTGGTGCAGGGCGACGCCCTCGTAGCCGTGGTAAGCGAGGCTGGCGAGGACGAACAACGACTGCTGGGACAGCGGCAGCAGGCCCTGCTTCTGCGCCGACACGGCGATCCCGGCCGGGGTATGGATATGCAGCACGCAACCTACGTCCGGGCGCGCCTCGTGCACGGCGCTGTGGATGGTGTAGCCGGCGGGGTTGATGTCGTAAGGGGTGTCCATGAGCTTGTTGCCGGCGAGGTCGATCTTCACCAGGCTGGAGGCGGTGATCTCGTGGAACATCAGCCCGTAGGGGTTGATCAGGAAGTCTTCGGTGCCGGGAACCTTGGCGGAGATGTGGGTGAAGATCAGGTCATCCCAACCGTAGAGGGCGATCAGGCGGTAACAGGCGGCCAGGTCGACGCGGGTCTGCCACTCGGCGGCGGACACCTTGTCCTTGAGGTCGAGCGAAGGGAGGGCTTGGGCGGCGGTCATGGCGAAACCTCGTTGTTGTCGTGTGTCCGACGAGTCTAGCCAGGGGCCGCCACGGCGATAGTCGCCCTGGCGGCCAGCTTAGTGGCCTTGCGGGTCAGATCAGGCTCGCCACCAGGGGCGCGGCGAAAAGATTGAGCAGGCCCATCAGCACCATCACGAGACCAGCCACGGTGCCCTCTTCCCGGCCCACTTCCTGGGCCCGGCTGACGCCCGCGCCATGGGCGCCGACGCCGAACAGCGCGCCACGGGCCAAGGCACTGCGCAGCGGCAGCCAGCGGATCAGCAGGCTGCCGGCCAGGGCGCCGAACACCCCGGTGAGCATGACGAAGACCGCCGCCAGCTCGGGCACCCCGCCCAGGTCCCGGGCCACCGGCATGGCGAAGGGCGTGGTGATGGAGCGCGGTACCAGCGACAGGCTCACCTGGGATTCCAGCGCCAGCGCATTGGCCAGGCCCCAGGAGCTGCCGATGGCCACCGCGCTTCCGGCCAGCATGCCCAGCAGCAGCGCTGGCCAATGACGGGCGAGCAAGGCCCGCTGCTGCCAGATGGGTACGGCAAAGGCCACGGTGGCCGGGCCGAGGAGCAGCATCAGCCAGTGGGTGGCGCCGGCGTATTCGGCGTAGGCGGTGTGCAGCGGCACGGCCACGGCCAGCAGCAGCGCGGGCACGAAGATCAGCGGCGACAGCAGGTAGCGGCCGGTGCGGCGGTACATCCAGCGGCTGGCCAGATAGCCGGCCAGGGTCAGGCCCAGCCAGAACCAGGACATGGGCTCAATGTTCATGGCGCATCCTCCAGCGGCATACGGTTTCCACGGTCAGCGCAGTGGCGAGCATCACCAGCAGGGTGCTGGCGCCGATCACCAGCAGGATGCGCCAGCCGTCGTTGCGCAGCAGCGCACCGTAGTCCAGGAGACTCATCAGCGCCGGGATGAAGAACAGCAGCATCTCCGCCATCAGCAGGCCGGCCCCCAGTTGCAGCGCCGCCGGTTTCACCCAGCCGCTGGCGAAGGCCGCCAGCAAGAGGCCGAGGCCGATCACCCCGCCCGGAATCGGCCAGCCCAGCAGCGCCGCGACCTTGCAGCCCAGGGCATAGAGGCCCAGGAGGACGACGAGTTCGGCGGCGAGACGGCTGAGGTGGAGCAGGCGGGAACGGTGCATGGTGGTGACCCTCGGTACTGGTGGCCAGCTTAGGTCCGCGCCTATCATCCCAAAAGCGAATTGTTCGACTTGCAGCCATTCGAGATTGGAATAGCCATGGAATTTCGCCAGTTGCGCAGCTTCGTCGAGGTGGTCCGCCAGGGCGGTTTCACCCAGGCGGCCAAGACACTCCACGCCACCCAATCCACCATCAGCAAGCAGGTGGCCCAGCTGGAACAGCGCATCGGCGTGCAGCTGCTGGAGCGCAGTGGCCCGCAGCTGCGCCTGACCGATGCCGGCGCGGTGGTGCTGCGCCACGCCGAGGACATGCTGCGCCAGCGCCAGGACCTGCAAAGCGAACTGGATGACCTCAGCCACCTGCGCCGGGGCGAACTGCGCCTCGGTCTGCCGCTGCTGGGCGGCGAGGTGCTGTTCGCCGAGCTGTTCGCCGAGTACCGGCGGCGCTATCCGAACATCGTGGTGCGGCTGTTCGAAGGCGGCAGCAAACTGATGGAGGAGGCGCTGCTGCAGGGCGAGCTGGAACTGGGCGGCAGCCTCACGCCGAGCGATCCATCGCTGGAGTACCAGCCCTTCTGCAATGAGCCGCTGGATATCCTGCTGCCGGAGGGCCATCCGCTGGCCAATGAGGACAGCCTGGCCCTGGCGCAGCTGGCCGACTCGCCCTTCCTGCTCTACCAGCAGAGCTTCACCCTCAACGACCGCCTGCTGCTGGCCTGCCGTCAGGCCGGCTTCACCCCGCGAGAAGTGGGGCGCAGTGGCCAGGCGGACTTCCTCGCCGCGCTGGTGGCCGCCGGCCAGGGCGTGGTGCTGCTGCCGCACATCGTCGCCCGCCCCCTGCAACGCCCCGGCCTGCGCCTGGTGCCATTGCGCGAGCCCGACCTGCGCTGGGACATCGCCTTCGTCTGGCGGCGCGGCGCCTACCTGTCGCGGGCGGCGCAGGCCTGGCTGGAGTTGCTGCGGGAATACTCACCGCTGGGCGAGGGCGGCGAGTAACCCTGTAGGGGCGAATTCATTCGCCAAGCAGGCCGCAGGTCTGCCCTTCAAGGTTCTAAGGGGCAGCTGCGCTGCCCTTGGCGAATGAATTCGCCCCTACAAGGGAAAAGCAGCATCAGAGCAGCGCGGGCCCCAGCAGCGGCCAATCCTTCTGCGCCTGTGGGTCATCGGCCAGCAGGCGGAAGCCGGCGAACTCGAAGCCCGGCGCGACGGTACAGCCCACCAGGGTGTAGGCGCCCAGGGCACGGGCGGCCTGCCAGGCGTGGGCAGGCACGGCGCGCTGGGGCAGGCTGCCTTTGGCCACCGGGCCGAGGATTTCGCGGCGGACCTCAATGGGGGATTCGGCAATCAGCAACTCTAGCGGCTCGCCTTCATAGAAGTGCCAGACCTCGTCCGCATCCACCCGGTGCCAGCGGCTCACCGCACCTTCCGGGAGCAGGTAGAGGATCGCCGACGTCGCGGCGCGGCCACCCGGCAGGCGGGTGGCCGACTCGAACACCCGCCGATAGAAGCCGCCTTCCGGGTGCGGCTCCAGCTGCAGTTCGCGGATCAGGGACTCGGCACGCGGATGCATCAGGCTTTCAGCGCCGCGATAAAGGCATTCAGCCAGGGCTCGGCGTCCAGCTCCGGGGTGACGGTTTCGCTGGCGTCCAGGCGCTGCATCTCCACCACTTCGCGCAGGCCGAGTTCGGCATGGAGCTCGCGCATCAGTTCGCCGCCACCACAGAACTGGTCGTAGCTGGAGTCCCCCAGGGCCAGCACGGCGCCGGGACGGCCACGCCAGTTGGGCAGGCGATCGCGCAATTCGTGATAGAGCGGAAGCAGGTTGTCAGGCAGTTCGCCCATGCCGGTGGTCGCAGTGACGGTCAGCAAGGCCTCCGGGTCGAAGGCGATCAGTTCATCCAGGCTCACCCGCTGCAGGTAGTGGGCGTCCAGGCCGGCGGCCTTGAGCAGCTTCTCCGCGTGACGGGCAACTTCTTCGGCGGTGCCATAGACCGAGCCTGACAGGATGGCGACTTTCATGGGTACTCCGAGTCTGGGGCGTAAGGCCGCGCATTATGCCGCAACTGGAAAGGTCGGCATGATGCCTTAGACTGCTTCCGGTCAGGTCAGAAGAGCCGCAACATGATCAACGTCAAGCTGCTGCAACTGGTGATAGACGCGTCCAACGACGGCATAGTGGTCGCCGAGCAGGAGGGTGAGGACAACATCCTGATCTATGCCAATGCCGCCTTCGAGCGCCTCACCGGCTACTCCCGCGATGAAATCCTCTATCAGGATTGCCGCTTCCTCCAGGGCCAGGACCGCAACCAGCTGGGCCTTGCCGCGATTCGCCAGGCCCTGCGCAGCCGCGTGCCCTGCCGGCAGATCCTGCGCAATTACCGCAAGGACGGCAGCGCCTTCTGGAACGAGTTGTCGATCACCCCGGTGTTCAACGAGTCCGACCAGCTCACCTACTTCATCGGCATCCAGAAGGACGTCACCGAGCAGGTGGAAGCCCGCCAGCGGGTGCGCGAGCTGGAAGCCGAACTGGCCGCGTTGAAGGCCGAGCTGGCGGCGCTCAGAAGCTGATTCGTAGGGTGGATAGCGCTCTTCAATCCACCATTGCGGTGGAAATCCAACACGTGGATTTTCACCCTACGGATCAGGCCATGCGGCATATTCTTCACACCCGTGATGGTTCTGCCACCGTGCGACAGCTCAGGTATCCAGATGCCCGGCGAGGAATTGCCGCAGGCGCCGCTGCATGAGCCGTCCCTCGCCGCCCAGGCAGGCCACCGGGGTGCCATCCAGGTCTTCGCCCATCAGGTCGGCGGTTTCGCCGGCCAGGGCCAGGGGACAGTCCAGGCCGAGGGCCAGGCGGTTGAGCTGGTGGCCAAGGTCGTCGGCCGGCGGGTGGTTGGAGAAGAGCACCAGCGCCTGGGGCTGCAGCTTGCCGCAGACCATCGCCAGCTCCGCCAGCGGCTGGCCCAGGCCCAACACGCTGACCGCCACGTCGCTGCTGCTCAGCAGCAGGCCGGCCACCAGCAGTTCCAGTTCGCGGCCCTGCCCCGGCAACGGCGCCAGGATCACCCGCGCCTGCTGGCCACAGCGGGCCAGTTGCAGGCGCTGCAGGACACGGGCACGAAGGAAGCTGTCGAAGAACACCCATTCGCTGCCGCGGCCGTACTCGTCCTGGCGCAGCAGCAACTCCTGCCAGACCGGCATCAGTACGTCGGCGAACACCACGTGCAGCGGATAGGTCGAGAACACCTGACCGTAGACCCGCTCCAGTCCGCTCTCATCCAGGGCGGCGACGGCGGCACGCACCTGCCCCCGCCACTCGCTCCACTCCCCCGCCGCACGCTCGTGGTAGGCCGGCGCCGCCAGTATCCTGGCCGCCTGGCTGCGGGCCAGCAGTTTGCCCACCTTGCTCACCGACACGCCGCGCTCGATCCAGGCCAGGATGCTGCGCACCGACTCGACATCGGCCAGGGAATAGAGGCGGTGGCCGCTTTCGGTGCGGGTCGGCTGGATCAGCCCGTAACGCCGTTCCCAGGCTCGCAGGGTGACCGGATTGACGCCCGTCAGGCGCGCGACCTCGCGGATCGGGAAGAGCTCTTCCTGTTTCTGGGCGCCCGAGGCGAGGGATGCACCGGATTCGGTCATGGCAGGCTGTCGTCAGGGGATGGATTCAGGAAGTTTAAACCTTGTTGCGACGATTCCAATCAGCCGGGACCCGCGCCGCCTGGGGCACGACTTGCCGGTCATCCTTCGCGCTGGCGCTTTGCCGAAAAACCGGAATAATCCTTGCCTCTTTTTCTCCGCAGCCCACCACCCCGGCGCTGCGAGATGCGTCCCGCCCTACCCGGGTGGTCGCCTGGCCGCAAGGAGATACACAATGTCTGCCGATCCCGTCACCCTGATGGTGGCCCGCCGCGTCGCCCGCGAGCGCTACCACGACTTCATGGCCTGGCTGCGCGAAGGCGAGCAACTGGCCGCCGACTTTCCCGGCTATCTCGGCTCCGGTGTGCTGGCGCCGCCGCCGAATGACGATGAATTCCAGATGGTCTTCCGCTTCGCCGACGAACCGACCATGGCCGCCTGGGAGCATTCCGCCTCGCGCCGTGCCTGGCTCGAGCGCGGTACCGGGCTGTTCGAGCAGCCGCACGAGCACCGCGCCCTCGGCCTGGACGCCTGGTTCGGCAAGGCCGAGCAGCGGCCTCCGCGCTGGAAGCAGAGCGTGGCCATCTGGCTGGCGTTCTTCCCGGTATCCCTGGCGTTCAACCTGCTCTTCGGTGGCTGGCTGGGCGAACTGCCGCTGGCCCTGCGGATCTTCCTCAGCACCCTGGTGCTGACGCCGCTGATGACCTATTGGTTCATCCCGCTGTCCACCCGGCTCCTTGCCCCCTGGCTGCAAGGCAGGCGCGCGGCCATGGCTCGCAACCCGGTCGCCGTGCAGCCGCGCTGAGGGTCGCCGCCCGCGTATTTGTGCAACCCCCACCCCTGGTATAACGTGGTGCAGATTCGGCCTGCACCACCCTCTCCGCCGGCCACCACCCCTCAGCTCCCGAGGCGTCCATGAGCCGACCCGCCGCCCCGATCCTGATCACCGGCGCCAGCCAGCGCGTCGGTTTCTACTGCGCCGAACGCCTGCTGGGCGAGGGCCAGCCGGTGATCATCAGCTACCGCACCGAGCGCGAAGGCGTGCAGCACCTGCGCGAGCGCGGAGCCCTGGCACTGCAGGCGGACTTCTCCAGCGAAGCCGGTATCCTCGCCTTCATCGCCGAACTCAAAGGCAGCACCGACAGCCTGCGCGCCATCATCCATAACGCCTCGGACTGGCTGACCGAAGCGCCCGGTCAGGAGGCGGAGGCCTTCCAGCGCCTGTTCAGCGTGCACATGCTGGCGCCCTACCTGATCAACCTGCACTGCGAGGAACTGCTGCGCCACAGCAGCCCGGCGGACATCATCCACCTGAGCGACGACGTCGCGCGCAAGGGCAGCGAGAAACGCATCGCCTACTGCGCCAGCAAGGCCGGGCTGGACAACCTGACACTGTCCTTCGCCGCGCGCTTCGCCCCGCACATCAAGGTCAACGGCATCGCACCGGCGCTGGTGATGTTCAACGCCGACGACGATGCTGACTACCGACGCAAGACCCTGGCCAAGTCGGCGCTGGGGATAGAACCCGGTCCGCAGGTGGTCTACCAAAGCGTGCGCTACCTGCTGGACAACCCCTACGTCACCGGAACGACGCTCACCCTCAACGGCGGCCGCCACTTGCGGTGAAGCGGCCGGGAGGACTGCAACCATGAACGACGAACTGACCCGCAACTACCGGGAGATCCTGCTGGGTGTGGGGGAAGACCCGGACCGCGAAGGCCTTCGCGACACCCCCGGGCGTGCCGCCAAGGCCATGCGCTTCCTCTGCCATGGCTACCAGCAGAGCCTGGAGGAAGTCGTCAACGGCGCCCTCTTCGCCTCGGACAACGACGAGATGGTGACGGTCAAGGACGTCGAGCTCTATTCCCTCTGCGAACACCACTTGCTGCCCTTCATCGGCAAGGCCCATGTAGCGTACATTCCCACCGGCAAGGTGCTGGGGCTGTCGAAGATCGCCCGCATCGTCGACATGTACGCACGGCGGCTGCAGATCCAGGAGAACCTCACCCGGCAGATCGCCGAGGCGGTGCAGGAAGTTACCGGCGCCGCCGGTGTGGCGGTGGTGATCGAGGCCCAGCACATGTGCATGATGATGCGCGGCGTGGAGAAGCAGAACTCGGTGATGAGCACCTCGGTGATGCTCGGAGCCTTCCGGGAATCCCAGAACACCCGCCACGAATTCCTGAAATTGATCAAGCGGAGCAACTAGAGAATGCCGAGACTGGAGCCTGGAATGGCGCGAATCCGCGTCAAGGACCTGCGCCTGCGCACCTTCATCGGAATCAAGGAAGAGGAAATCCTCAACAAGCAGGATGTGCTGATCAACCTCACCATCCTCTACCCGGCCGAGGAAGCGGTACGGGACAACGACATCGACCATGCGCTGAACTACCGCACCATCACCAAGGCCATCATCCGCCACGTCGAAGAGAACCGTTTCGCCCTGCTGGAACGCCTGACCCAGGAAATCCTCGACCTGGTGATGGCCAACCCCAGCGTGCGCTATGCCGAAGTGGAAGTGGACAAGCCCCACGCGCTGCGTTTTGCCGAATCGGTTTCGATAACCCTGGCCGCCCATCGCTGAGGCGGCTCCGACCCGATTGCCGAGGCCAAGGAGGGCTCTTATCATCCCGCCCAATTCCTCCCGCAAGCCCCAGGAGAATCCTGCCATGACCGAGCAAGAACGCCTCGAACTCGAAGCTGCAGCCTTCCGCAGTCTGGTGCAACACCTGCGTAGCCGCCCCGATGTGCAGAACATCGACCTGATGAACCTCGCCGGCTTCTGCCGCAACTGCCTGTCCAAGTGGTACAAGGCCGCCGCCGACGATCTCGGCCTGGACGTCACCCCGGACCAGGCGCGCGAAGAGATCTACGGCATGCCCTACGCCGACTGGAAAGCCAAGTACCAGAAAGAAGCCAGCGCCGAACAACAAGCGGCCTTCAACAAAGCGAACAAAGAATGAGCGACCTGAACGACTTCCGCGCCCGCCTGCACAGCGACCAGTACCTCTTCGCCGACACCCTGGCGTTCATCGCCGCGGGCTACGACTACCAGCAGAGCGCCTTCAGCAACGGCGCTGTGGAAAACGCCGCCGGGCAGAACGAAGGCTCCTGCAAGACCCTCGGCCTGGCCCTGCTGGAAGGCTTCAGCCTGGAAGAGACCCTGCTGGCCTTCGGCGAGCACTACCGCGCCGTGCTGGCCACCCCCGAGGGCAGCGACCACGGCAATATCCGCGCCCTGATGGCCACCGGGCTGGCAGGTGTGCGCTTCGAGCGCCAGTCGCTCAAGCGCAAGGCCTGACGCCAACCCAAGGCGGCTGCCAAAGAAAAAGCCCCGCGAACGCGGGGCTTTTTCTTCATGCCGGGATCACTGCGCGTCGAGGTAACGCTCGACATCCAGCGCCGCCATGCAACCGGCGCCAGCCGAGGTGATGGCCTGGCGGTAGACATGGTCGGCCACGTCGCCGGCGGCGAACACACCGGGGATGTTGGTGGCGGTGGCGTTGCCATCACGGCCGCCGTTTACCACCAGGTAACCATCCTTGAGCGCCAACTGGCCTTCGAACAGCGAGGTGTTCGGGGTGTGGCCGATGGCGACGAAAAGGCCATCCACCTTCAGCCCGTCGCTGCCGCCATCGTTGCGCTTCAGGCGCACGCCGGTGACGCCCATGGCGTCGCCCAGCACTTCGTCCACTTCGGCGTTCAGCTTGAGCTCGATCTTGCCCTCGGCAACCCGCGCCTTCAGCTTGTCCTGAAGGATCTTCTCGGCGCGGAAAGTCTCGCGGCGATGCACCAGGGTCACTTTGCTAGCGATGTTGGCCAGGTACAGCGCCTCTTCCACGGCGGTGTTGCCGCCGCCAACCACCGCCACTTCGCGGTTGCGGTAGAAGAAGCCATCGCAGGTGGCGCAGGCGGACACGCCCTTGCCCATGAACGCCTGCTCCGAGGGCAGGCCCAGGTAACGGGCGCTGGCGCCGGTGGCGATGATCAGTGCATCGCAGGTGTAGCTGCCGCTGTCGCCCACCAGGGTGAAAGGCTTGCCGGCCAGGTCGACGGCGTTGATGTGGTCGAAGACGATTTCGGTCTCGAAGCGTTCGGCATGCTCCTGCATACGCTGCATCAGCGCCGGGCCGGTGAGGCCGTGGGGGTCGCCGGGCCAGTTGTCGACTTCGGTGGTGGTGGTCAGCTGGCCGCCCGCCTGCATGCCGGTGATCAGCAGCGGCTTGAGGTTGGCGCGGGCGGCGTAGACAGCCGCGGAGTAACCGGCGGGACCGGAACCGAGGATGATGACCCGCGAATGACGTGCTTCGGACATGGCTGACTCCTGCCCCGAGGGCAATAAAAAGGAGCCGCTGCGGCACTTGGGGAAGGCTTGGGTGCAGGGGCTCCGTTGAACCGGGTCTGGCCATTTCCAGCTGGCCAGGAATGGTCGCAAGGTTACCGACCGCCCCTCGATAGCGGAAATACCCCCTCTCAATCCCACCCATAGGAAGCGCCTATTGGCCCAAGGCGAAATTGTTCCTGGCCGTTTCCGAACTATCCTCGATGCCGGCAAAGCCGGTAAGGTCGGCGCGTTTGCAACCTTGGGGGACCCACGATGCCTGCACCCGCACTATCCGGGCCGCAATACCTCGGCGAAGGACTGAAACTGGTCTTGAGTCCCGGCCTGCGCCTGTTCGTCCTGCTGCCGCTGACCGTCAACCTGCTACTGTTCACCGCCCTGATCGGCTTCGCGGTCCAGGAATTCAGCGGTTGGGTCGACGCCTTCATGCCCAGTCTCCCCGACTGGCTGAGCTTCCTGCAGTACCTGATCTGGCCGCTGTTCGTGCTGCTGGTGGTGGTGCTGGTGTTCTTCAGCTTCACCATGCTGGCCAATATCATCGCCGCACCCTTCAACGGTTTCCTCGCCGAAAAGGTGGAAGTGGTGGTACGCGGCCAGGACGACTTCCCGACCTTCAGCTGGGCCGAGCTGATGGCCATGATCCCGCGCACGGTGGGCCGCGAACTGCGCAAGCTGGCCTACTTCCTGCCACGCGCCGGGGCGCTGCTCATTCTCTCCTTCATCCCCGGTGTCAACCTGCTGGCTACGCCGCTGTGGATCGTCTTCGGCATCTGGATGATGGCGGTGCAGTACATCGACTACCCGGCGGACAACCACAAGCTGGGCTGGAACGAGATGCTCGCCTGGCTGCGCGAGAAGCGCTGGCAGAGCCTGGGTTTCGGTGGCGCCACCTACCTCGCGCTGCTGATCCCCTTCGTCAACATCCTGATGATGCCCGCCGCCGTGGCCGGCGCCACCCTGTTCTGGGTGCGCGAAGGCGGCGACAAGGCACTGGTGAAGTAACGCCGGTAGGCTCGATTGACTCGCCCCCCGGCAGGGCTCCCACGGTACCCCGTGGAACCCTGCCGAGGGGCGAAAGCCGGGATCGGCTATGAGCTGCGTTCGGGCGTGCAGGAAAGCCTGGCATCCGTGCTGCGGCCTATTGGCCGGCTGTCGACGATCACCAGCGCACTGGTGCCCGGCTCGAGCAGCAGTCGCTTGCCCGCCGGGCGCATGGCGTCGGCCACGCCCGGTTCGACCCGGCACAGGGCAGCTTGCGCACCGCGGTTGGTGAGTTTGAGTACCTGACTGGCGCCCCGGCTGATGGCAGAAGAATCGACTGTATGGATCAGGGGTGCGCTTAGCGCCAGGTCGATATCGAGGCCGTTCAGTTCAGCCTCCATCCTGGCGTCGGCAAAGGCCATCAGCGGCAGGCAGGCCGCGAATCCGCTTATGAGGAGCACGTTGTTCATCTCGAACCTCCGGGAGATTCAGAGGAAGCCTCTACATGGCCGTAGAGGCGAGGCGCCTAGCCCCGGACCGGGGAAGTCCCATGGCTAGATCGATCCGCAACCGGTGAGCGTCCGGTGCGGATGCGTTGCCCATCAGGTCGGGGGATGTGGTAACTGCCAGACCATCCGCTGCCCCATGCATTGAGCAAAGGATTACGCAGCCCTCTCGGCATGAGGGACATGCGCTATCAATTCTAGGAGAGTCCGGGCCAATCCCCCGGCTGCGCGACGGCCGTACCCAGGCGCGGGCATCCCGGCGAGCCTCTCCTCGCCCTGCCCCGCCCGCGCGGCGATGGCGTCATTCATCGGTCACAGGGTTGTCATACGGGCATCATCGCCGGCACCGATATTGGCTCCATGACCACAGCCCCCCTGTACATCTCGCTGATCAGCGAAACCTTCCTGCCCGAAGTCAACGGCGTGGCGAATACCCTTGGCCGCCTTTGCGATGGCCTGCGCGCCTCCGGCCACCGGCTGCAGCTGGTGCGCCCGCGCCAGTCCTGTGACAACGGCCGCAGAAGCGACGACGACCTGCTGCTGATCCGTGGCTGGCCCCTGCCGGGCTACCCGGGCCTGCAATGGGGCCAGTCCTGCCTGCACAAGCTGCTGCGCCGCTGGCGCCAGCGCAAACCGGATGTGCTCTACATCGCCACCGAGGGCCCGCTGGGTTTCTCCGCCCTGCGCGCCGCGCGGCGCCTGGGCATTCCGGTAGTAAGCGGCTTCCACACCAACTTCCAGCAATACACCGGGCATTACGGCGCAGGCCTGATGACCCGCCTGCTGACCAACTACCTGCGCTGGTTCCACAACGCCACGCGTCTGACCCTGGTACCCAGCGTCAGCCAATTGCAGGACCTCACCCGGCGCGGCTTCGAACGCCTGCAGCTGTTGTCCCGCGGTGTCGACGGCCAGTTGTTCAATCCGGTCCGCCGCAGCCCTGAACTACGCGCGCAATGGGGCCTGGGGGAGCGGGACATCGCGGTGCTCCACGTCGGCCGCCTGGCGGCGGAGAAGAATCTGGGCCTGCTCGGCGACACCTTCCTGCGCCTGCAGCAACGTTATCCACAGCTGCGGCTGAAGCTGGTGATAGTGGGTGACGGCCCGCAGCGAACCCCGCTCCAGCGCGCCCTGCCGGACGCCATCTTCTGTGGCGTGCAGCGCGGCGAGGAACTGGCCCGTCACTATGCCTCAGGAGACCTGTTCCTCTTCCCCAGCCTCTCGGAAACCTTCGGCAATGTGGTGCTCGAAGCGCTGGCCTCGGGCCTGGCGGTGGTCGCCTTCGACCAGGCCGCGGCGGCCCAGCACATCCGCCACGGCCATAACGGTGCCCTGGCCATGCCCGATCAGCCATCCAGCTTCATCGACGCGGCCAGCTGGCTGCTCGAAGACCCGGAAAGCCTGCGTCGCGTGCGCCTCAATGCGCGGATGCACGCCGGTCGCCAGGGCTGGGAAGCCATCGTCCAGCAGTTCGAACAATACCTGCTGCATGCCCGTCGGCCGGAGTTGGAAGCGCCCGTCGGCGGCAGCCTGCCTCCCCGCGTTTAGGTGAAGGCCACGGCCGGCGCCGTAAAGACCAAGCGGAGCGAGCCCGGCCCCAGGGGGCGGTGCTGTCAGCCCAACTGACTGCGGGTTTGGCAGGAGTCGGAGCGGTGGATGCTTCTCACCCCAGCCCCGCTCTGCGCCCCGGCCAGAACGCTTCGCGTTCTGGCGCTCACAGGCACAGGAAGCAGTGCTTCCAAAAACGCGCCTGTTCGCCCCAGAGCGAGAGGGAGCAGTCCGTGCCGGATTGATACAGCGAGCCAGACGCAAGCTCCAAAGCAGAAGCCCCGCCAAGGCGGGGCTTCTTCAGGTCTTACACCAGGCTCACCAACGCATCCCGGCTGAACGGCAGGATGTCCTGCATCCGGCCCTCACGCACCTTCACCGCCCAGTCGGGGTCCACCAGCAGGGCACGGCCCACGGCGACCAGGTCGAATTCTTCCTTGTTCAGGCGCTCCAGCAGGCCTTCGATATTGGCCGGCTGGGCAACCTTGTCGGTCTTGACCATGAACTGCAGGAACTCGCCATCCAGGCCGACGCTGCCGACGGTGATGGTGGGCTTGCCGGTGAGCTGGCGGGTCCAGCCGGCCAGGTTGAGGTCGGAGCCTTCGAATTCCGGCTCCCAGAAACGGCGGGTGGAGCAGTGGAAGATATCCACACCGGCATCGGACAGCGGCTTGAGGAAATCCCCCAGGGCTTCGGAGCTGGTCACCAGACGGGCGGTGTAGTCCTGCTGCTTCCACTGGGAGAAGCGGAAGATCACCGGGAAGTCCGGGCCGACGGCGGCGCGGATGGCCTGGATCACTTCGATGGCGAAGCGCGAGCGGTTGGCCAGGCTGCCGCCGTATTCGTCGCTGCGCTGGTTGCTGCCTTCCCAGAAGAACTGGTCGATCAGATAGCCGTGGGCGCCGTGGATTTCCACGCCGTCCATGCCGATGGCCTTGGCGTCGCGGGCGGCCTGGGCGTAGGCGGCGACCACTTCCTGGATGTCGCCCTTGGTCATGCCGTGGATCACCACCTGGCCGTCCTTCACTTTCTCCATCGGGCCGTAGCCGGGCACGCCGGCGTCAGGCTCGGTGCCCAGGCGGCGCACGTTGCCCACGTGCCAGAGTTGCGGAACGATGCGGCCACCCTCTGCGTGCACGGCGTCCACCACTTCTTTCCAGCCAGCCAGGGCGTCCTCGCCGAAGAAGCGCGGCACGTGGGGATAGCCGTTGGAAGCCTTGTGACCGATGGTGGTGCCCTCGGTGATGATCAGGCCGACACCGGCGGCGGCGCGGCGGCGGTAGTACTCCACCACCTTGGCGTTGGGCACGCCGCCCGGGGAGAAGGAACGGGTCATGGGCGCCATCACCACACGGGTCGGCAGTTCCAGGCCGCCGAGGCGGAAGGGTTCGAAGAGGGCTTGTACGGGAGCGGACATGGGTTCTCCTGTGGCCGGCCAGATGACCGGTCGTCTCGGTTTCAAGGCATGGAAAGTCAGGCCCGGAGCAGCAACTCCAGGCGGTCGACGAATGCGTTCATGGGCGTGGTGCCGCCGCCCACTTTCAGGCGCGTGAGCACACCCTGCCAGGCGTTGGCGATAAAGGCTGCGAGGTTGGCGCAGTCTTCATCGGCGGGCAGTTCGCCAGCGGCCACGGCCTCTTCCAGGCAAGCCTGGAGGATGTCCACCGAGCCCTGCAGGATGCCTTCCACCTGCGCGCCGATGGCGGGCGACAGCTCGGCCATCTCGTAGCCGAGGCTGCCGATGAAACAGTGGTACTCGGGCTTTTCGCGGCTGGAGAAGTGCGCCAGCAGGTCGCGGTAGTACGCGAGTATGCGCTGGCACGGGCTCAGCGCCGGATTGGCCAGGGCCTGGGCATAACGCTCCAGGCGCGGCTGGTAGAGGTGCTCCAGCGCCTGCAGGGCGAAATCTTCCTTGCTGGCGAAGTAGTGATAGAAGGAGCCCTTGGGAATGCCCGCGGCCTGGACGATCTCCTGCACGCCGGTACCGTGGTAGCCACGGCGGGTCATCACCTGGGAGCCCTTGGCGAGGATGAGGTCGCGTTTGTCGAGTCGGATACTGGTCATGGCGGCGAGCATATGACCGGTCGTCTCGCCCTGCCCAGCACTATTGATCTGCGTGATTGGTGGCCACAGGCCGGAGGGATGGCGTGCGAATGCGTGGGGGGGAGGCGGGGCGGTTCCTTCCGCCCCGGTCATGAGTGGGGGTGAATCAGGCCAGGGCCTTCTCGACGGCCTGGATCAACGCGGGGTCTTCCGGCGCCGTGCGCGGCGAGAAGCGCGCCAGCACGCGGCCGTCCTTACCGACGAGGAACTTCTCGAAGTTCCAGGTGATGTCGCCGGGGAACTCGGCCCCCTCGCCCGCCAGCAGGCGGTACAGCGGATGGCGTGCCGAGCCGTTGACCTCGATCTTGCTGCCCAGGGGGAAGGTCACGCCGTAGTTCAGGCTGCAGAACTCGCGGATCTCCTCCTCGCTTCCCGGCTCCTGGGCGGCGAACTGGTTGCAGGGCAAGCCCAGCACGGTGAAGCCTTTGTCACGGTATTGCTGGTAGAGCTTTTCCAGCCCGGCGTACTGGGGGGTCAGGCCGCACTTGGAGGCGACATTCACCACCAGAACCACCTGGCCCTTGTAGGGCGCCAACGGCAGATCCTGACCGTTGAGCGCACGCAGTTTGAGGTCGTGAAACACACTCATGACTGACTCCTCGAAAATCTCAGGGATTTCACAGCAGACAAAAAAGGCGCCCCGGGGCGCCTTTTTCGGTTCTTTCAGCTTAGCAGCCGGGTCGCGGTTTGCCGGGTCGGCAGTCGCGGACGGCCGTCAGTGGTGGTGACCGCCTTCGCCGTGGATGTGGCCGTGGGCGATCTCTTCGTCGCTGGCGTCACGCACCTTGACCACCTTGACCTTGAAGTTCAGGCGCTGGCCGGCCAGCGGGTGGTTGCCGTCAACGGTGACGTCGTCGCCGTCGATATCGCGGATGGTGACGATCTGCATGCTGCCGTCCGGGCCGGAGGCGTGGAACTGCATGCCGACTTCCAGCTGATCCACGCCTTCGAACATGGCGCGGTCCAGGGTGGCGACCAGCTCGGCGCTGTACTCGCCATAGGCGTCTTCCGGCTCGATGGCAACGTTCAGCTCGTCGCCGGCTTGCTTGCCTTCCAGGGCACGCTCCAGGCCGATGATGATGTTGCCGGCGCCGTGCAGGTACACCAGCGGGGCGCCGCCGGCGGAACTGTCGATCACCTCACCGGCGTCGTTGGTAAGGGTATAGTCGATGGACACGGCCTTGTTGGCGGCGATCAGCATGGTGCGAGACCTTCTGCGAATGAATGATGAACGAGCAAGTTTAACCGCGCGGCCAGTCGATTGCGACCCGAACGCGGACGGGCGGCCGCGGCTGGTCGGCTACAGACAAGATGAAGACGGTCACTGGGTGGCGGTGCTTTCCTGCGGCCATACTCAGCATCTGCGGCACCAGCCGCCCTGGCAATCCCGCGCCTGGGTACTCGACCCCGAACGGCGCGCCGCCCAGTTGGGCCACCTGTTCCCCTGCGGCTGGTGCGCCCAGGGCCTGGCCCCCGAATCCACCGAGGAAACCTGATGCCCGCACGCAACATCCTGGTGATCCACGCCCGCAAGACTTCCCTGCGCTTCGCCCTGGTCAACGAAGCCCACAGCCAGTTCATCCTCCACGGCCTGGCCGAAGGGCTCGGCAGCCGCGACGCCGAACTGCGCTGGCAGCGCGGCGGCGACAAGGACAGCCTGATGATCCCCAACGCGGACCATCGCGCCGCGCTGTCCCAGTTGATGCCCATCGTCCAGGGCGCCGCTGGCGGCAAGCTCCACGGCGTCGGCCACCACGTCCTGCATGGCGGCGAACTGTTCAATTCCGCCCGCCGCATCGACGCCCAACTGATCCGCCGCCTCCAGGCCCTCGCCCCGCTGGCGCCGCAGCAGATGCCGGCGAGCCTGGCGGGCGTCGAAGCCGCCATGCACCTGTTGCCGAGCCTGCCCCATGTGGCGGTGTTCGACACGGCGTTCCACCAGAGCATGCCCGAGCACGTCTACCGCCTGGCCCTGCCGGACGCCGTCTACCGCGATCACGGCCTGCGCCGCTACGCCTTCCACGGCAACAGCCACCGCTACGTCAGCCACCGCGCCGCCGAACTGGCGGGGCTCTCCATTGGCGACAGCTGTTGGCTTTCCGCCCACCTGGGCGAGCACAGCTCCGCCTGCGCCATCGTCAACGGCCAGAGCCGCGACGCCAGCATGAACCTGGTGATGGCCACGCGCAGCGGCGACATCGATCCGCACCTCTACACCCAGCTGCACCGCAGCCTCGGCTGGAGCCTGGAGAAGATCGACCAGGTGCTGCGCCAGGAAAGCGGGCTGCTCGGTCTTTCCGCGCTGGCCAGCGACATGCGCAGCCTGGAGAAGGCCCGCGACCAGGGTCACGCCGGCGCCACCCTGGCGATCGAAGTCTTCTGCTATCGCCTGGCCAAGACCCTGGCAGCCGTGGGCTGCGCCCTGCCGCAACTGGACGGGCTGATCTTCACCGGCGAGATAGGCGAGAATTCGCCCCTTGTGCGCAGCCGCACGGTGGATCACCTGAAGCTGCTCAACCTGGCCATCGACCGCGAAGCCAACGCCCGTTGCGTGCGTGGCGTCGCCGGCCCCATCCACAAGCGCGGCCATCCGCGCGTGCTGGTGGTGCCGACCAACGAAGAACGCCAGATCGCCTTCGACACCCTGGCCCTGCTCGCCTGAATCACCTTTGCCAAGGAGCCCCATGCACTGTTTTTTCATCGCCCCGACCGGCTTCGGCGTCGGCCTCACCTCCACCAGCCTCGGCCTGGTGCGCGCCCTGGAACTGGCCGGCCTGCAGGTCGGTTTCTTCAAGCCCGTGGCCCAGCCCCATCCGGGTGACCTCGGCCCGGAACGCTCCACCGAACTGGTGGCCCGCACCCACGGCCTGAAACCGCCCACGCCACTGGCGCAGTCCCAGGTGGAACGGATGCTCGCCGACGGCCAGCTGGACGAGCTGCTGGACGAGATCACCGGCCTCTTCCAGCACGCCGCCCAGGGCAAGGACGTGGTGATAGTCGAGGGCATGGTGCCGACCCGCCACGCCAGCTACGCCGCACGCATCAACTTTCACCTGGCCAAGAGCCTGGACGCCGACGTGCTCCTGGTCTCGGCGCCGGAAGACGAGAGTCTCTCCGAGCTGTCGGACCGCCTGGAGATCCAGGCCCAGCAGTTCGGCGGCCCGCGCGACCCCAAGGTGCTGGGGGTGATCCTCAACAAGGTGCGCGACCAGGACTTCGTGCGCCGCCTCAAGGAACAGTCGCCGCTGCTGCGCGGCGACGACTTCCGCGTCCTCGGCAGCGTGCCCTGGCTGGACGAGCTGAACGCGCCGCGCACCCGCGACGTCGCCGACCTGCTGCAAGCCCAGGTGATCCACGCTGGCGACTACGACCAGCGCCGGGTGCAGAAGATCGTGGTCTGCGCGCGTACCGTGCCCAACACCGTGCAGCAGCTGAAGCCCGGCGTGCTGGTGGTGACCCCGGGTGACCGCGACGACATCATCCTCGCCGCCAGCCTGGCCTCCATGAACGGCGTGCCGCTCGCCGGCCTGCTGCTCTCCAGCGATATCCCGCCCGACCCACGCACCCTGGAACTCTGCCGGGGCGCCCTGCAAGGCGGCCTGCCGGTACTGAGCGTGGCCACCGGCACCTACGACACCGCCACCAACCTGAACCGGATGAACAAGGAAATCCCGGTGGACGACCGCGAGCGCGCGGAGAAGGTCACCGAGTTCGTCGCCCGCAACCTCGAACTCGACTGGTTGCGCGCCCGTTGCGGCGCCCCGAGCGGCCAGCGCCTGTCACCGCCGGCCTTCCGTCATCGGCTGCTGCAGCAGGCCCAGCTGGCCGGCAAGCGCATCGTCCTGCCCGAAGGCAGCGAACCGCGCACGGTGCAGGCCGCCGCCGCCTGCCAGGCGCGCGGCATCGCCCATTGCGTGCTGCTGGCCAAGCCTGAAGATGTACACGCCGTGGCGCGCGCCCACGGCATCGAGTTGCCCGCGGGGTTGGAAATCCTCGATCCGGATCGGGTCCGCGAGCGCTACGTGCAGCCCATGGTGGAGCTGCGCCAGAACAAGAGCCTGAACGCCCCCATGGCCACCGCGCAGCTGGAAGACAACGTCCTGCTCGGCACCATGATGCTGGCCCTGGACGAGGTGGACGGCCTGGTGTCCGGCGCCATCCACCCCACCGCCAACACTATTCGCCCGGCCCTGCAGCTGATCAAGTCGGCCCCCGGTTACCGCATCGCCTCGTCCGTCTACCTGATGCTGATGCCGGACCAGGTGGTGGTCTATGGCGACTGCGCGGTGAACCCCGAGCCCGACGCCAGGGACCTGGCGGAAATCGCCCTGCAGAGCGCCGACTCCGCCGCAGCCCTGGGCATAGTCCCGCGGGTGGCGCTGATCAGCGATTCGGGCGACGCCGCGGAACTGGGCAAGGTCCGTGAAGCGCTGGAGCTGGCCCGCGCCGCCCGCCCCGACCTGCCCATCGACGGTCCCCTGCCCTACGCCAGCGCGGCCCAGGACGGCCGCTCCACGGTCTTCGTGTTCCCCGACCTGGCCAGCGGCGATGCGGCCTACAAGCAAACGCAGCAGGGCGACCATGTGGTCAGTGGCGGGCTGATGCTCCAGGGCCTGCGCAAGCCGGTGAACGACCTGCCCCGCAACGTGCTGGTGGACGACATCATCCACACCATCGCCCTCACGGCGATCCAGGCGGCGTGCGGCAACGAGGGCTGACCTTGCTCTTCTGTGGGGGCGAATTCATTCGCCAAGGGCTGCGCAGCAGCCCCTGTGAATTCCAAGGGCAGACCTTCGGCCTGCTTGGCGAATGAATTCGCCCCTACAGGAATACGTGCAGCCCTACGCTCTTCGCCCTCGCCTCGACCACCTGGTCACCCTTCGCGCTTGCAGTCCAGTGAACAACCGTTAACCTTGGCCACCATTCTGCCCGCCGTCAGGGATTGCCGCGGGTCCGGTCCATAACGAGGTGGCCACGACCACCCCACGGTGAGGCTTCATCCCTGCCATGCTCAGCTTTATCCCTTCCTCCCTGCGTGGCGCACTGGCGGCGCTGCTGCTGGCCCTCAACACGCTGTTCTGGTGCATCCCGCTGTTCGCCGTCACGCTGCTGAAGTTGCTGCTGCCCTTGCGCGCGGCCAGGGGCTTGCTGAACTGGGCAGCCAGCTCCATCGCCGAAGGCTGGATCAGCTGCAACAAGGCGTGGATGAGCCTGGTGGGTGACACCCGCTGGGACGTCAAAGGCCTGGAAGGCCTCGATTACCAGTGCAGCTACCTGGTCACCAGCAATCACCAGAGCTGGGTGGACATCCTGGTCCTGCAGCACCTGCTCAATCGCCGCACTCGCCTGTTGCGCTTCTTCCTCAAGCAGGAGCTGATCTGGGTTCCGGTGATCGGCCTGTGCTGGTGGGCGCTGGATTTCCCCTTCATGAAGCGCTACTCCAAGGCCTACCTGGCCAAATATCCGGAGAAGAAGGGCAAGGATCTGGAAACCACTCGCCGCACCTGCGCCAAGTTCCGCGACAATCCGGTGGGCATCTTCAATTTCCTCGAGGGCACGCGCTTCACCCGCGCCAAGCACGACGCACAGGGCTCGCCCTTCCGGTACCTGCTCAAACCCAAGGCCGGCGGCATCGCCTTCGTGCTGGACGCCATGGGTGAGCAACTGCACTCGCTGATCAACGTCACCATCCACTACCCGGATGGCAATCCGAGCTTCTGGGCCCTGCTGGCCGGCCAGCTGCGCCAGGTGGTGGTACGCATCGAGAAGCTGGAAATCCCCCGCGAGTTCATCGGCCGGAACTACGACCAGGACGAGCACTACCGCCTGGCCTTCCAGCAATGGGTGAACCGCCTGTGGGAAGCCAAGGACGCCCAACTGGCGCGCCTGCACCAGCAGTTCCCGGCGGCCTGAACGCGGACCCGATGGTGGGCTTGGACCCACCCTGCAGGCTGAAACGAGAAGCCCGCCGATTGGCGGGCTTTCTCTTGCTCTATGAAGTCTGTAGCACCTCATCTACCTGGAGCAGGGGCGCCAGGTTGGTGTAGTTGGGGATATCGGCGCTGATCTCGTCGCCGTTCAATTCCAGCGTGCTGCGCAACTCCTCCACAGACAGTACCCAGATGTTGGCCATGCAGATGAACGGCGCCACGGCGCCATCCACCGAGGCCAGGCCCTTGCGGACTTCGACCTTCACCAGGTTTTCGCCGATCAGGCGGGCCAGGAGCGGGATGTGTTCCTCGCAGTAGTAGGTGAAGTCGAACTTGGCGCCCGGCGCATTGGGGTACGCCACAACAAAGCAATACATGGAGCCTCCTTATCGCGATATGCCGGGGACGTGGTCCCGGATGCCCCGACAGGTGAAGTGTAGGCCCGCTATTTCCGCTGTGCGTGATGGCCTTCGCCGATCAGGAAGACGGCGTGGGCAAGAGGCTGCCAGCAGCACCCTCGCGTAGTGCACGCCAGTCCACCAGCCGCGGAAAGGCTTCCGCCTTGGCCACCGGCAGTCCCGGCGCCACCAGAAAGCCCTGCATGAAGGTGCAGCCGTGTTCCAGCAGCCAGTCACGCTGGGCGATGGTTTCCACGCCTTCGGCTATCACCTCCAGGCCCAGGTGGCGGCTGAGGTCGATGATGGTGCTGACCACCGCGGCGTCGCGTCGGGATTCCAGCATGTTGGAGATGAACAGGCGGTCGATCTTCAGGGTGTCCAACTCGAAATGACGCAGATACGCCAGGGATGAATAGCCGGTGCCGAAATCGTCGATGGCGATGCGCACACCCAGGGCACGTAGCTGCCGGAGCTGGTCGCGCGTCAGCTCCAGGTCCTGCATCAGCGCACTCTCCGTGACCTCCACCTCCAGTTGCTCGGGTCGCAGGTTGAACTCACCCAGCACCCGCCGCAGATCGTCCACCAGTTGCGGCATGCCGAATTGCACCGGACTGACATTGAGGCTGATGACCAGGTCCTGACCGAAGGAAGCCCCCCAGGCGCTGCACTGGCTGGCCCCTTCGCGCAGCACCCAGTCGCCCAGGCGGTTGATCAGGCGGGTTTCCTCCAGCAACGGGATGAAGACATTGGGCGCCACGGTACCGGCGACCCGGTGTTCCCAGCGCAACAAGGCCTCGAAACCGCGCAGGCGGCCGGTTTCCAGATGGATCTGCGGCTGGTAGACCAGATGGAAGTCCTTCTGCTCGATGGCATTGCGCAGGCTTTCCTCCAGCATCAGCCGGGAGCGGGCGCGACCATTCATTTCCGGCGAATAGAAGCGGTACTGCTGGCGCCCGGCGCGCTTGGCCTCGTACATGGCGATGTCCGCCGCCCGCAGCAGGCCGTCCACGCTCTGCCCGCACTCGGGGAAGCAGGCGATGCCGACACTGGCGCCGAGGGTGATGTCGATACCTTCGATGCGATGGCGCACCGAGACCAGTTCGATCAGTTTCTCCGCCACTCGCGCGGCATCTTCGGGGTGGTCCAGGGTGTCGAGCAGCGCGGTGAACTCATCGCCGCCCATACGCGCAAGGATGTCGTAGGGTCGCAGGCAGTTCTTCAACTGCTCCGCCACCCGGCGCAACACACGGTCACCGGCCTCGTGGCCGAGGGAGTCGTTGATCAGCTTGAAGCCATCCAGGTCCAGGTAGAGCACCGCCATGCGCTTGCCATTGCGCTCGATGCGCGCCAGCGAAGCTTCCAGCGCCTGGTGGAAGCCGCGGCGATTGAGCAATCCGGTCAGGGCATCGGTGATGGCCTGGGATTCCAGTTGCGCGTGCAGCTGGCGCACCACGGACATGTCCAGGGCGATGACCACCATGGAGCGCTGCAAGCGCGGCAGGGGCGAAGACGACAGCGCCACCGGCAGGCGTTCACCGCCCAGCGTCTTCAGACAGGCGTCGTGGAGGCGATAGGTCTCGTTCTGCTTCCAGTGGCGGTAGAAGTCCGACAGCTTCCATTCGCCGCCCACCTCCGGATAGGCGATCAGGCTCAACAGGGGCCGGCCTACCAGGTCGCCCACCGTGCCCTGGAGCATGTGCGCCATGGCGGGGTTGGCGAAGCTGATGAGGCCGTCCTCGCCCACCACCAGGATGCCCTCGGCGGCGTTTTCCAGCACCGAGGCATTGAAGGCGCGGGCACTGTCCAGCTGCTGGCTGAGATGCAGGAGATCGCGGCGGTTGCGCTCGTGGGCCAGCAGGGACTGGATCTTGTGGCGCAGCACCTGGGGGTCGAAGGGTTTGAGGATGAAATCCACCGCGCCGGAGGCGTAACCGCGCAACACCGCATCCTGGGTGTGGGCGATGGCGGAGATGAAGATGATCGGCGTGTAGCGGGTCAGCGGGCTGCTGCGCATCAGCCGCGCCACCTCGAAGCCGTCCATGCGTGGCATCTGCACGTCCAACAGGACCAGGCCGACTTCCTCCTCCAGCAGGCATTGCAGCGCCGCCTCACCGGAATCGACGGTGCGGACCTGCCATTCGCCATCGTCCAGCAGCGCCTCCATGGCGGCGAGGTTTTCCTGGCGGTCGTCCACCACCAGCAGGACATTGGCGGCAGGGGCTTGTTTAGGCTGCGGGTGCGCCATGGCAACCTCCCGGTTGTTCCAGCCAGCGGTAGAGCATGTCCAGGAGCTCCTGGCGAGTCACCGGCTTGGCCAGGTAGTCGTCGGCGCCGGCGGTGATGCATTTTTCCCGGTCACCCTTCATCGCATGGGCAGTCAGGGCGATGATCGGGATGCCGCAGCCATGCTCCTGCTTGAGCACGCGGGTCGCGGTGTAGCCGTCCATATTGGGCATGGCCATGTCCATCAGGATCAGGTCGAAGGGTTCGCGCTGGAAGCAGTCGATGGCTTCCAGGCCATCTCGGGCGGCCGTGACCTTCATGCCGGTTTCATCGAGCAGCGCACTGAGCGCGTAGATGTTCCGCACATCGTCATCCACCAGCAGCACGCGGCTGCCTTCCAGGGGGTCCACCACCGCGCCCGGCTGCGGCTGGCGCAGGCCGGCGAGGAAGCCCTGGACCGCCGAACTGAGGTTGTCGAGGTCCTCCCCCGCCTTGCGCACCACCACCGCCGAGTAACGGCGCAGGCGCTGCAGGTTCTGCTGGTTGACATCGACCCCGGTGTTGATGACCACCCGCGAGCCATCCAGGGATCGTTCCCGGTCGAGGCTGTCGAGCAGCTCGAAGCCGTCCTGGTCGGGCAGGTCCAGGTCGATCACCAGCGCGGAGAAATCGCTCTCGGCATAGGCCCTGCGAGCGCCCTCGCCGCTGGCGCTGGCCACCACGTTGAAGCCCAGTTGCTCCAGGTGCTCGCGGTAGTGCTCGCGCTCCACGTCCACATCCTCCACCAGCAACAGCTTGCGCTCATCCGGCGGCTGGCCGCCCTCGAGGTCATTGAAGACCTTCTCCAGGTCCTCGCGGGCGATGGGCTTGACCAGGTAGCGGGTAGCGTCCTCGTTCCAGTCCTGGGGCTGCGGCACGCAGGAGATGATGTTCACCGGGGTGGTGCGGTGATTGGCCTGGCCGCGCAAGCGCCGGTAGATCTGCCAGCCACTGATGTCGGGCAACAGGATGTCGAGGATGACCGCGGCGAAGCGTTCTTCCTGCAGCAGGCCGATGGCCTGCCTGCCGCTGCGGCAATGGACGCTGGAGAAACCATGGGCCTGGGCTTCTTCGGCGATCACCGAGGCGAAGTTGACGTCGTCTTCGACGATCAGCACCGCCGGCCCCTGGCCAATGCGCACCGGCTGCGCGGGCACGTCCTCGTCCTTCGGCTGGTTGGCGGCCACCGCCACCGGCAGGCGCACGATGAAACGCGAGCCCCGTCCCGGCACGCTTTCCAGGCTGATCTCGCCGTCCAGCGCCAGTACCAGCTGGCGGGTGATGGCCAGCCCCAGGCCGGTGCCGCCGAAGCGCCGGCTGGTGGAGCCGTCGATCTGCTGGAAAGCCTGGAAGATGCGCTCATGCTGGTCTTCGGGGATGCCGATGCCGGTGTCCCGGACGACGAAGCGCAGCACCTCGCGTTCATCCATTGCAGCAGCCGTGTCGAGCTCCACGGAGAGTTCCACATCACCCTGTTCGGTGAACTTGAGCGCGTTGGACAGCAGGTTGCGCAGGATCTGGTGCAGACGCACCCGGTCGCTGTGGATAACCCGCGGCACGCCGGCCTGGACATGGGAGGACAGGCGCAATCCCTTGATTTCCGCCATCGGCCGCAGGCTGCCATCCAGTTCGGCGAGCATGTCCTGGATGTTCAGCGGTTCCAGTTTCAGCTGCATGCGCCCGGCCTCGACCTTGGCCAGGTCGAGCACGTCGTTGATCAGCTGCAGCAGGTCGCCGCCGGCGCGATGAATGATGTCCGCGTGGCGCGTCTGTTTCTCGGTGAGGTTGCCGACCATGTTCTGCCGCAGCTGGTCGCTGAGGATCAGGATGCTGTTCAGCGGCGTGCGCAGTTCATGGGACATGTTGGCAAGGAATTCGGACTTGTAGCGGTTGGCCAGCATCAGCTGCTCGGCCTGGTCGCGCAGACGCTGCTCCGCCGCCTTGCGTTCGCTGATGTCGATGATCACCGCCTGCACCAGGGTTTCGCGGCCGGCGCGGATGGGCGACAGGCCCACCTCCAGCGGGATCATCTGACCATCCCGATGCTGCCCGAACAGCTCGCGGTTGCTCCCCATGCGCCGCTGCTCGGGCTTGCGCTGGAAGCCCTCGCGCAGGTCCGCATGGGCGTCGCGCAGGGCCTCGGGCAGGAGCATTTCCACCGGGGCATCGAGCAACTGCTGGCGGGTGTAGCCGAACAGTTGCTCGGTCTGGCGATTGACCATGGCGATCCGGCCGCGGGTATCCACCAGGACGATGGCATTGGGCGACGCTTCCACCACCAGGCGGAAACGCTCCTCGGCGCTCTTGCGCGCCTGCAGGTCGACGAGGTTGATCAGAAAGCGCTGGCCAACGCCATGATTCAGGCTGCTCAAGGTGAGCGCCACGGGAATTCGCTCGCCCCCTTCCGGCAATGCCTCCACCTCGATCAGTTGGGTCGGGGACTGGTCGATGTTCCCGCTCTGCAACGCCGGGGCATTGGGCAGGAAGCGCTGCACACGCTGCCCCGGCAGGTGCCCGGCATCGCAGGCCAGCAGATCGCCCGCACTGGCGTTGGCCATCTCGATCCGGCCCTCGGCATCGCAGATCAGGGTCGCGACCGGCAGGTGCTGCAGCAGCAGGCGGAAGCGCTCTTCCCGCTCGGCGAGTTCGGCGGTGGCAACCTGACTGAGCTGCAGCTGCCGCTCGCGCTGGTAGAGATACCCCCCCACCAGCAGGGACAGCAGCAGCGCCGCGGCCATGCCGGTCCAGAGGCTGAAGGTGATGCGGTTGTTGCCCTGCATCGCTTCGTACTCGGCGGTACTGCCCACCCCCAGCGCCCAGGTGCGACCGAACAGATGGATCTCCTGGACCTGGTGGAAACGTGGCGGGACAGCCTGCTCGATCTGCGCCAGCAGGGGTGCCTCGGGGCTGCCGAGATCCTTGAGGTCGATGCTGTAGAGCTTGGCCTGGGTGCCCAGGATGCCCTCCATCAGGTCGTGCACGCGGAACGCGCCACAGACCATGCCGAGCAGCGCCGCGCGGCGCTCCTCGGCTGTGGTGATGGGCGCCTCCGGGCGATACACCGGCATATAGAGCAGCAGTCCGCTCTGCACTTCCTGGTCGGTTTCCTGCCTGAGCTTGATCGGCCCGGTGAGGCTGGCTTCGCCGGTATCCCGCGCCACATCCAGGGCCTGCCTGCGCACGTCCTCGGTGAGCATGTCGAAGCCCAGGGTGCGGCGGTTGCGCCAGTCCATGGGGCTGCTGTACTGCACCACGATGTACTCGTCCCGCGGGCCCTGGGGGACGACGCGGAAGTCGCGGCGGCCCTGTTCCCAGATTTCGCCGACGAATTCATTGAGCTCGTCGTGCTTCAGATAGCGTGCCCAGGCCAGCGCCTGGATGCCCGGATAGCGGTCCTGCAGCTGCAACTGGTCGGAGGCCCGCGCCCACTCCTCGGCCGATACGGCGGTACTACCGACCACCAGGCCGGACATGCCGCGCAACACCATCTCGTAGGCGCGCATGCGCGTACTGACGCGCTGGGCGATTTCCTCGGCCTCGATCTTGAACCGCTGTTCGTACTCGGTCCGGTTGCGCGCTTCGAGGGCCAGCCATTGCCACAGCACCAGGCCGCCGAGCACCAGCATCAGGGCCAGCGTCACCAGCAAGGGCAGCAGGTACTTGCGAGAAAGGGGCAGCTGTCGATCGTCCATGCCATCTCCTGTCCAGTCCGTGGCCGTCGCCGCGCCTCTAGGGGGCACTGGTCGACGATTGCGACGGGGCTCAACGGAACCCTGCATCGCAGTCTAGACAGGAATGTTGAAACTGGCGTTGCGCCAGCAGACGAACGACGCGCGGCAAAAACGACAAGGCCCGCGAACGCGGGCCTTGTACGGGGATGCAGGGAATCTTACTGCTGCGAAACCTGGGCGCCGGGGATGGGAGTCAACTTGATCTCCACACGGCGGTTCTGCGAACGGCCGGTCTCGTTGGCGTTGCTGGCGACCGGCTGGTCCGGGCCCATGCCGCGGGAGGTCACGCGGGCACCATTGACGCCCTGGGCCATCAGGTAGTTGGCCACGCTCTGGGCGCGCTGCTGCGACAGGTTCACGTTGTACTGGTGGCCACCGGTGCTGTCGGTGTGGCCGACCACCTCGATGTTGTTCTGGTCGTACTGCTTGAATGAAGTCGCCAGGTTGTTCAGCGGGCTGTAGAAGTTGCTGGCGATGTTCGCGGAATTGGTGGCGAAGGTGATGTTGCCGGGCATGATCAGGTTGAGATTGTCGCCCTGACGCTCCACCTGCACACCGGTGCCTTCCATGCTGCGGCGCAGTTCCGCTTCCTGCTTGTCGACGTAGTAGCCGTAGCCCGCGCTGGCCGCGCCAGCCACGGCGGCACCGATCAGAGCACCCTTGCCACGGTTGTCGTGGTTGATCGCGGCACCTGCCACGGCGCCGGCGAGGGCACCCAGGGCGCCGTACTTGGCGGTCTTGCTCATGCCGCCCTGGCTCGGGGCCTGGCCCTGGTTATCGTAGGTGCCTGGCGCGGCACAGCCCGACAGCATGGCGAAAGCGGTGGCGGCGATGATCAGGCGACGCGGGGTGAACATGGACTCATTACTCCTGAGAAATCGTTTAGCCGGTGTGGCTGCGGGCAATTAGACATCAATCTCGACAGAAATTCCGTGGCTCAGGCCCGCACGAAGGGATTTTCCCGCATCTCGTCGCCCAGACGGGTGTCCGGGCCGTGGCCGGTGACCACGGTCGCCTCCTCGTCCAGGCTGTACAGGCGCTGCTTGATGGAGCGCTCGATGGTGGCGTAGTCGCCGCCCCAGAGGTCGGTGCGGCCGATGCCGCGGCGGAACAGGGTATCACCGGCGATCAGCAGCTTGGCCTGGGGGAACCAGAAGCTCATGGAGCCTGGGGTGTGCCCCGGTGTATGCAGGGCCACGCCGCAGCCGCAGGCCAGTTCCTCGTCGTCGGCCAACCACTGGTCGGGCGATGGCACCGGCTTGTAGGGCACGCCGAACATGCGGCACTGCATTTCCAGGTTGTCCCAGAGGAACTGGTCTTCCTTGTGCAGGTGCAGGGTCGCGCCAGTGGCCTTCTTCAACTCGCCGGAAGCCAGGAAGTGATCCAGGTGGGCATGGGTGTGGATGATGCTCACCAGCTTCAGGCCATGGGCCTCCAGGCGCGCCAGGATCTGTTCATGGTTGCCGCCCGGATCGACGACGATGGCCTTCTTGCTGACCGGGTCGCCGATCAGGGTGCAGTTGCACTGCAAGGGACCGACGGGGAAGGTTTCGCGGATCAGGGCGGTGGGCTGGGTCATCGGGCATCTCCGGTACGGCGGCGCGCTCTGCGGCGCTCGGCGAATGGGCTTCACGGCCCGGCACGATAATCGCTCGGCAGCCTGCCCGTCCATTTGCGGAAGGCACGGCGAAAGTTGGACGGGTCGCTGAAGCCCAGCAGGCTGGCGATCTCGAACAGCGGCAACTGGGTGGTGCCGAGGTATTGCAGGGCGAGGCCCTTGCGTACTTCGTCCAGTACCTGTTGATAACTGGTGCCCATGACCGCCAGGTGCCGGCGCAGGCTGCGGCCGCTGGTGTGCAGGGCGCGGGCGGCACCGTCGAGGTCGGGGAAGTCGCCGGGACGCGCCAGCAGGAGTCGACGCACGCGGGTCAGCAGGGCGTCCTGGACATCCAGGCTGGCCAGCAGGGCCTCGCACTGCTGTTCGCACATCTGCACCGTGGCCGGATTGGCCAGCGCCATGGGCCGAGCCAGGTAGCTCCTGGGCAGGCTCAGCCAGTGGCAGGGCTGCTCGAACCGCGGAGCCACGCCGAACACCTCCGCATAGCGCGCTGCATAGACCGGCGCCGTATGGGCGAAACCCACCTGCTGGCCGTGCAGCTCCTCCCCCACCAGGAAGCGGGCGATGCTGAAGAAGCTGGCCAGCAGCCCTTCGCCGGCGAAACGCCCGAGGGGCCCCATGGGGAAGGACTCGGTGGCGCGCAACTGCAGGCAGTCGCCCTGCTCCACCAGCTCCAGTTCGTAAGCCAGGCCCAGGACCCGGTAATACTGCATGGCGAACTGCAGGGCCCGCCCCAGGTTGGCGCTGGAGAGCACCGCATAGCCAAGGATGCCGTGGGTGGAAACGTTCAGCCGCTGGCCGAGCATCAGGCCCAGGGCCGGCTCGCGGCATTGCCGAAGGGCGGCACCGGCCAGATGGTTGAAGTCGAGGAAGGACAGCCGTCCATTGGGGTTGCCAAGCACCTCCGGCCGGATCCTGGCGCTGGCCAGCAATACCGGACGCGCCACGCCCAGCTCTTCGGCCAGGGTCAGCAGGGCTTCGGCATAGGCGATGGGAACCAGTTCGGCGGAGAAAGTCAGGGGTTGCTTCATATTGGCGTCTTGTTCTGGCTATGGCCGGATATGACCTGAAGGTTGGCTGTAGATAACCTTGTCCGACAAAACCCGGCAAGCGGATATTGGGACCATGGTCCAGATAGATTCAAGGAGCCCCCATGGCCAGCACCACCCCCGAAGGATTGGTTATCCGTCCGCGTCACATGGATTTCGACCTGCCCAGCCCCCTGCCCCGCCACTGGCATGGTGGCGACGCCTTCAAGAGCCACCTGTTCGACGCGATGTCGGTGCTCTTCCCTGACGGCGAACGGTTTTTCATCGATTCGGTGCGCCAATTCCGCGAGCAGATCGAAGACCCGGTACTGAAAGAGCAGATTCGCGGATTCATCGGCCAAGAGGGCCATCACAGCCGCGAGCACCTGGAATACAGCAACCGCCTGCGCGAACTGGGCTATGACATCGGTACCATCGAGCGCCGCGCCCAGGCGCGGATCCGCTTCACCCAGAAGAAGTTCTCCCCGCGCCGCCAGCTGGCTGCCACCGCGGCCCTGGAGCACATCACCGCGATCATGGCCGACGGCCTGCTGAAGAATCCCGAGTACATGGCCGGCGCCCATCCCACCATGGCCCGCCTGTGGCGCTGGCACGCGCTGGAAGAGACGGAGCACAAGGCGGTGGCCTTCGACGTTTACAACCAGGTCTGCGGCAGCCACCGGCTGCTGCGCCGGGCGATGCTGATGGGCACCTTCTTCTTCGTCCTCGACACCACCCGTGGCCTGGCACACATGCTCGAGCGCGACGGCCTCTTGTGGAACTGGCGCGTCTGGCGCGACGGCCTGAGCTGGATGTGGGGCCGCAACGGCATCTTCCGGCCGCTGATCGGGACCTACCTGGACTTCTTCAGGAAGGGTTTCCATCCCTGGCAGCATGACAACCTGGAGCTGTTGTACCGGGCACGGGAGGAGTTCGATGTGGCGCGGGCGAGTGTGGCTTGAGCGTCATTCGAGTAGAGAAAGCGGCCCTTCGGGGCCGTTTTCTTTTTGTGGCTTGAATGTGCTTGAGGTGAAGTCCGAGCGGCGGACACTACCCTCACCCCCCGGCCCCTCTCCCAAAGGGAGAGGGGTGACTCGCGCCTGGCACTTTCTCTCGATCCTGCACGTACTGCTCCCTCTCCCTCTGGGGCGAACAGGCGCGTTTTTGGAAGCACTGCTTCCTGTGCCTGTGAGCGCCAGAACGCGAAGCGTTCTGGCCGGGGCGCAGAGCGGGGCTGGGGTGAGGGAAGGTGGGCCTTGCGCAATGCTCGGCCAAACTGAAGTCAATCACCCCAACAAGAACCGCATCGCATCCGCCGCACTCTGCTGCGGAATCTCCTCCATCGGGATATGCCCCACGCCGGGATAGGTCTTCACCTGGATGCCCGGCAGGTCGCGCTGCCAGAGCGGCACGTGTTTCGGCGAGATCCAGCGGTCCCTCTCGCCCCACAGCAGCAGGGTCGGCGCCTTGATCTGCGCCACGCGCTGACCGGTTCCGTCCAGCTCCTCGCGGTTGACCTTCAGCAGGACGCGGAAGATATCCATCATCGCCCGGCGATTGCCCGGCCGACGGCTCAGGTCGTAGTAGCGGTCCACCACGCCGGGCCTGATCCGTCCCGGCTCGCCATAGACTTCCTTGATCCCCTGGGCGATCAACGCTCGCGGCATCCACAGCGGCATGGCCAGGGTGGCGCCGGGCAGCGCGGCGGAGGCGATCATCCAGGGCACCTTGCGCATCCGGTAGCCGGCCGGGTCGATCAGCACCAGCTTTTCCACCCGCTCTGGCTGGGCCAGGGCGAAATTCCAGGCGATGTAGCCGCCCAGGGAATTACCCGCGATGGAGGCCTTGGCGATCCCCAGGTAATCCAGCAACAGGCCGAGCATGCCGACCATGCGTTCGGCCGAGTAGTCGCCCTTGCGCTTGGGGCCGGTGAGGCCGAAGCCGGGCACGTCGAAGCGGATGATCCGGTAGTGAGGTGCGAAGGCCTCGACCCAGCCGTCCCAGGTGTGCAGGGAGGCGACCACGCCGTGGATCATCACCAGAACCGGTTTGTCACGGCTGCCCTCGTCGCGATAGTGGACATTGAAGCCATCCAGCTCGATGAAGCGCGATCCGCTGTCGGCGCTGGCGTAGCGCGCCTTCAGGCGATCGAGCGGCAGGGAACCGAAGCCCAGGCGGGCGAAACCGGCGGCGAGCGGCGGAGACAGCGGCAGGCTGGATGCGGACATTCCGGGCACCTCGTGATTGTTGTAGTCGAGGAGCTATCAGAGCACGCAGGCACACGTCCCGCGCCCAACCTAGGTTGAGCGTGAGCGTCGCCAGCCCAACCAAGGCGCGGGTGACGACGCGGCATGGCCTCGCTAATCTTGGCCGGCCCTTCCCGCCGGAATGCCACGGACGATGACACTGAACCGCCCCCTGCTTTGGCCGCTGGCCATCCTCCTGTTGGTGTGCGCGCTGCACGCCCCGGCAGCCGAGCTTTTCTACCTCGGCCAGAAGATTCCCAACATTCAGCGCCCCTGGGGCAGCGCCGATTACCACCAGTTGATCCTGGCTCTGCGCATGATCGACAGCACCCAGGCAAACGCGCTGCCACGGCGCAGCGGCGAATTCACCGGTCCGATCTACACGCGCATGGTCAGCGAAGAGAACTTCAAGCCGCAGCTGAACATCTATGCGCCGTTGGAACTGCGGCAGAACGAGGCGCGCGAGGTGCTGTTCCAGCTCAAGGAGCTGATGCGCCTGTACTTCGACTTCAAGGCCGCGCAGCAGCCCTATGGCGCCGAGGCACTGGGCCTGATGACCTACTCCCTGCGCCAGCAGGCCATCCTCTTCAGCCTCACGGTGGAGTTCTGGATGACCCTTTCGGCTAAGGAACAGGGCAACCCGGTGCGCCTCAAGGGGCTGCAGGAAACCAAGGCCGCAGCGGCCATGCTGACCTCCAGCGCCCTGGACTACCTGGGCCTGACGCGCCAGTTCAACCGCGAGGACCTGGTGCTCTACAGCGCCGAACTGGCCAAGCAGATGCCCGAGCTATTCGTGCATCTGCAGGCCGAGGTGCGCGGGCAATTGCTGGCACGGGTCGCCGAATTGGCCGAGAAGCACCCCGATGCCGAAGTGCGCGGCAACATGACCGACCTGCTGCCGGTGCTGGCCGGCATCCAGCAGGATGTGGACGCCCAACTGGCCACGCCCGCCGCCCCCGGACCGGCCGCTCCGGCACTGGACCTCTCGCCACCGGCCTCAGCGCAACAGACCGAGTGACTTGGCCCGGGCCACCGCCTGGGTGCGACGCTCCACGCCCAGCTTGCTGTTGATGTGGCGGGCGTGGCTTTTCACCGTGTGCAGGGAGATGAACAGGCGCTCGCTGATTTCCTGGTTGGAGCAACCCTGGGCGATCAGTTGCAGCACCGCCAGCTCCCGCGAACTGAGGGCCTCCGTGATTCCGGCGTCGGCCGGCAGCACGACCTCGGCGCCCGGCAGCAGTTCGAGCAGTTCCCGTACCGCGTCCGGCGAGCGGGCCGCCAGTTGTTCACGCAGCCACTGGGGATGCTGCTCCAGCAACTCACGGAAAGGCAGCAGGGCACCACCGGGCAGGCCATCAAGGGCCCCATCCAGCAAGGCGACCGATTCCCGCTCGCGACCGTTGCGCAACACCGCCACCCGCTGCAGCCGCGCCATCAGCGCGACATGGAGGGAGTCCTGGGCCTCGGCCTTTTCCATCAGCGCCCGCAGGCGCGCATCGGCCTCAGCCGTCTGGCCCTGGGCACGGGCCAGGGCCGCTTGTTGCAGCTCGATATAGAGCGCCAATTGCGGGTGGAACTCGGGAGCCGCCGCAGCCTGCTCGCCGGAGTAGGTTTCCGCCAGGCGCGGCAGCCAGGCTTCGGCCAGCTCCAGCTGCCCTTGGGCCAGCCACAGCTCGCACTTGAACAGGGTGATCATCGCCAGGTAGTAGATGGGCGGCACATCCCAGATGTGCATCAGCCGCTCGGCCTCCGCCAGTTGCGCGAAGGCAGCGGCGAAACGGCCCTCCCGGCCTTCCAGCCCGGCGAGGACACAATGGCCGATCAGCAGGCTGATATCCCGGCAGGCGCGGGCTTCGGCGATGCCAGCCTGGAGGCTGACCCGCGCCGCCTGGGGCCGCATCTGCAGGCTCTGCAGGTAACCCTGGTAGAGCATCAGCCGGGCCCGGGCGACGCAGGCACGCGGCGTCGCCACGCTTCGCAGTCGCTCCAGGCCCAGTTGCACCTCGGCCTGGGAACGCTGGACTTCGCCGCGCATCTGCAGCACCCGTGCACGGTCGTAATGGACCACGGACTCGAACAAGGGATTGGCGCCGCGGCGGGCCATTTCCAGGGCCTCGCGATTGAAACCGCGGGCGCGCCAGAGGTCGCCGCGCACCACGGCGATATTGCCCAGCAGGGACAGGCACAGATGGCGCTGCCCGTAGTTTTCCGGCGCCAGGGCGGTGAGGGCCTCGGTGCAGCATTGCTCGGCCCGGTCGATATCGCCCCGGCCCCGGGCGATCAACGCGCTGATCGCCTGCCACTGCGCCAGCAGGCTGCTCTGCTGCGCGGCATCCGGCGCCGGCAGGAAGCGCGCCAGGTTGCCCGCCAGTTCCTCCGCCGCGTCCAGCTGGCAGGCCAGGCCCAGGGCCAGGCTGTAGAGCACGATGAGCCGTGGCGTGCTGGAGAGCAGGCTGTCGGGCAGGTCCATTTTCCAGCGCAGCAGCGTGGCGATGTTCTGGTTGGCCAGCAGTTGTTCTTCGGAAAGGTTCTGCACCAACGAGGCCGCCACATCCGGCTGGCCAGCCCGCAGGGCCTGTTCCACCGCTTCGTCGAGCATGCCGTGTGCGGTGAACCAGCGGCAGGCGCGCAGGTGCATGCCGGCAGGCGCCAGCCTGATGGAAGCGCGGGTACGCAGCAGGTCGGTGAACAGGTGGTGGTAGCGGTACCACCGGCCCTGTTCGTCCAGCGGCACCAGGAACACCTGGTGGGCCTGCAGGTGCTGGAGGATGGCGGCGCTGTCGTGGCTTTCGCGCACGGCGTCGCAGAGTTCGGCGCAGAAGCGCTCGAAGCGGGCGGTCTCGAAGAGGAAGGCCTGGACATCGGGCGGCTGGCGCTCGATCACCTCCTCCAGCAGGTATTCGCGGATCAGGCTTTCATCGCCATGGGCGCCCTGCCCCACGTCCGGGCTGGCGGCGTCCTGGCCGGCCAGTAGCCACAGGCGCAGGCCCGCGACCCAGCCCTCGCTGCGCTGCAGCAGGCTTTCCAGATCTTCGCCATCGAGTTTGGCGCCCTGGCTGCTCAGCAGGGCCAGGCATTCCTCTTCGGTCAGGCGCAGGTCCTGCTCGCTGAACTCCAGCAGATGTCGAGAAAGGCGCAGCCGCGCCAGGTGCCAGTCCGGGCGCTGGCGGCTGGTCACCAGCAGCACCCAGCCATCGGGCAGGTGATTGAGGAGGAACTGCAGGCAGCGATCGAGCACCGCGTTCTGCGCCAGGTGGTAGTCGTCCAGCACCAGCAGCAGCGGCTGATCGGCATCGAGGCGTGCCGCGACTTCATCGAGCAGGCCATCCAGCCACTGTTCGAAGGCGAAGGGCTGGTGGCGCTGGCGCATCTTCAGGTGGCCCATCGCCTCGTCGCCCAGGCCTGGATAGAACTGGCGCAAGCCATCGAGCAGCCGTTCGAGGAAGCGCCCGGGGTCGCTGTCGCGGCGGCTGAGGCTGAGCCAGAGGCTTTGCCAGCCGGGCGGCAGGCTTTCACAGAACTCGATGGCCAGGGAACTCTTGCCGAAGCCGGCCGGAGCACTGAGCATCAGCAGGCGGCCATCCAGGCCGGCGGCAAGCCGCTCGCACAGGCGCGGGCGCGGAACGTGGCCGGCGGGCCGCGGCGGGCGAAAGAAGCGTGCATCGGCCGTCGGTCCGGCGGCTGAAGTCATGGATCGCGTACGGGTCAGAACGGTCATCACCCAGCTTCTAGGAGTGTTGTGCGTACAGGGCCGCTAACCTGGACGAGCCTAGCCGTTCAAGTGAACCAATAGAAGCCCCGGCGGGAAGTACAGGCAAGAAAAAAGCCGGCCCGCAGGCCGGCTTCCATACAAGGTGTTGTAGGGCTTAGCGAACGCCCGCCTGGCGCAGGGCCGCCGGGGTGTAGTCGCTTTCGCCAGCGGTGTAGCCGTAGTCGTAGGACTGCTTCTCTTCGTTCTTCATGCCCAGGGCCAGGTAGCGCCCGGACAGCAGGTCGTAGAGGCTTTCCAGGGTGTACCAGGGCACCTGGTGGTTGTAGTAGTACTGGGCATGGGCCTCGGCCACGCGCCACAGGGTGCCGCGACCGTCGTAGTGGTCGATGGCGGCGGCCTGCCAGGTGTCCTCGTCGATGTAGAAGTCACGCTTGGCGTAGATATGGCGCTCGCCCGGCTTCAGGGTCGCCACCACGTGCCATACGCGGTGCAGCTCGTAGCGGGTCAGGTCCTGGTTGATGTGGCCGGCCTTGATGATATCGCTGTACTTCAGTTTCGGATCATCCAGCTTGTAGCTGTTGTAGGGGATGTAGATCTCCTTCTTGCCTTCCAGCTTCCAGTCGTAACGGTCCGGCGCACCGTTGTACATGTCGAAGTTGTCGGAAGTACGCAGGCCGTCCGCCGCGGTACCCGGACCGTCGTAGGACACCTGGGGCGCGCGACGCACGCGACGCTGCCCGGCGTTGTAGAGCCAGGCCAGGCGCGGTTCCTTCACCTGGTTGAGGGTCTCGTGCACCAGCAGCACGTTGCCGGCCAGGCGCGAAGGCGCGGTTACCCGCTGCTTGAAGTAGAACAGCACGTTGCTCGGCTTGCTCGCGTCGTAGTCCTTCAACTGGTCGCGGAAGGTGAACTCGTCCTGGAAGTACACCAGGCTGTAGGAGCCGTTCGGCTGCGGGGTCGCCTGGGTCACCAGACGGCGCACGCTGCCGCCGCGATAGCGGGTGATGTGGTTCCAGATGGCTTCCAGGCCGTTCTGCGGAATCGGGAAGGGGTTGGCGGTGTGGAAGTCCTCCAGTCCGTTGCCGCCCTCCACCAGCTTGGTGTGCGTGGCGTTGTACTGGGTGGCTTCGATCACCTTGGCCGGCACCGAGGCCGAGCGGTGGGTCTTGTACACCGGCATCTTGTAGCTGTCGGGGTAGCGCTTGAACATCGCCAGCTGGCCGGGGGTCAGCTTGTCCTTGTACTGGTCGACGTTCTGCGCGGTGATGGTGAACAGCGGCTGCTCACTGGCGAAGGGGTCCGACAGGAATCCCTTGGAGTCGACGGTGCCAGCATTCTGCGGCAGGCCGCCGGTCCACTCGGGGATGGAACCATCGGCGTTGCCGGCCTTCTCGGCGCCCAGCGGCGTCAGCGTGGTACCCAGCTTGGCGGCTTGATCGGCGGGCACCGCAGCCATCACGCTGGTGGCCAGCAAGGACAGCGCCAGGGCGCCGGTTTTCAGCAGACTCTTTGTTGTTTTCATGGTTTTCGTCTTCCTCAAGATTGCAGTCCGCTTAGAAGTTCACGCCGAAGCTGAGCGCGAGGAAATCGCGGTCGATCAGGGTGTTGTACTTGCCGCCGAAGAAGTCGGTGTAGGACAGGCTGGCGGTATAGGTGTTCTGGTACTCGGCATCCAGCCCCAGACTCATCGCCTTGGCGTCTTCGGTGAACAGACCGTTCGGACCATAACCGTCCACGTCATGGGACCAGGCGATGTTCGGCTTCAGGTTGATGCCGGCGAACACGTCGTTGTAGTCCCACACCGCTCGCATGCGGTAACCCCAGGCGGTGCTGGTGACGAAGCCGTCGTCCTCGCAGTACTTGCTGACGTTTTCCGCCGTGGCACTGCCCAGGGTGCTGACGTTCAGAGCCTGGCAGGTCGGCAAGCCGTTCAAGGTGCCCGCCAGCGGGCCGGGGCCGAACACCGGGTCGCGGCCATAACGCGCCTTGCTGGTACTTTCCAGGCCGCCGGTGTGGACCACACCGATTTCGCCCACCAGGGTCAGGCGGCTCGCGCCCATGACCTGGTCGAAGAAATGGGTGAAGGTGGTCTGGAACTGGGTGATTTCCTTGCGGCGATAGCCGTGCAGGTCCTGGCCGGCCTGGCCATCGAGAACCGATGCATTGTCGAAAGGACGAATTGCCCCACCCAGGACAATGGGGTTCAGACCCGCAAACAGAATGTCCGTGGTGTTCAGCTGGACCGGCGCGTTCGGTCGGTAGCTGACCTCACCACTCCAGGCCGTTCCGGTGGGCAGGGTGGTGGAGAAGCTCAGGCCGAACAGGTGAATGTCTTCCGGGTACTCGACGAAATACTGGGAGTTGCCCGCCGTTGCCGCTGCGGCGAGACGCCCCGCAGCGTTGGCGCGCGCCGCAGCGGTAGCTCCAAGCGCAGGGTTTGCAAGCAAGGCAGTGGAGATTGCGTTGATCTGGTTTTGCGCCGCTACCGAGGCGCCGGTGCCGCTGAATACCGGCAGGCGGCTGTGGTAGTTCATGTAGTAGGCGCCGAATTCGGTATCCAGCGGCTCCGCGAAGTAGCGCAGCGCGAAACCATACTGGCCGTCGTCGTCGGCATCGCGGTCAGGTCCGCGCTTGACCAGTATCCCTTCATTGAACGGCGACGGTGTCACACCCAGGCCGCGTGGGCCGAAGATACTGTTGATCTGAGCAATCTGGGCCGGGTTGTTGGTCAGTACCGCGAGGTTCTGGTCACAGCCATCGGCGATGACGTCCGGCTGGGCGAAGAAGGTGCCGCAGTTGTCGACAACGGTCTGGTCCCACTCCAGCTGGTAGAAGGCTTCGGCGGAGAGGTTGTCGGTCAGGCTCTGGGACACGTAGAACATGTTGACCGGGATCAGGCCTTCCTTGATCTCGGCGCCGGGGCGGCGGAAGGCGGACACGTCGATCGGGTTGATCGAGTTGATGCTGTTGCCGATGAAGGTGCTTTCACCCCAGCTCACCACCTGCTTGCCCAGGCGCACACTGCCCGGCAGGTCGGCAATGTCGTAGTTGTGGTAGATGAAGGCGTCGAGCAGCTCGGCGCCGGAGGACTTGGCAGCTTCCTTGCGGCCGCTGTCGTCGATGTCCTTGAACAGGCGGTGCTCGTCCTTCAGCTCGAAGTCGTACCAGTACTTGCCACGGACGAAGACGCCGGTGTCGCCGTACTTCAGTTCGAGGTCATGGATGCCCTTGAAGATCTTCGAGAAGGTCTCGCCCTTCTTGAAGTTCAGGTGGGAGTCGTCGGAGGTCTGGGACAGGCCATCCCCACCGTTATTCACCCCGATCAGGTCCTTGTCAGCCCCCCGCATGGACCAACTGGCCCCCACGGACAGCGAGGAGTCGAATTGCCCCTCGATCTCACCGATGTTGAAGGACACGCCAAATGCCGGAGCGGCGAGCGTGGAAGCGAGGCTGACGGCCAGTGGCAGTTTTGCCAGGCGCCAGAACGTTGTGGTTGTTGTCATCGACGCTACTCCATGTGTTTTTTGTTATTGATGCTTGCGGACTATAGCCAGCGGGTATTAGCGCTTGATCCCTCGAAAGTGTGATTTGGAGCCCCCAGGCACTCTGGCTCGCCCCTTCCGGCGGATTAGTCCGATCCTTCGGTAGGAAAGATAGCCAGTTATCGTCAGAACGCAGCAATTAGTAAGCCAAGCGTTTGCTTGGTCAATCGGGCCGCGCCCCGAAAGGCGCGGCCCGTGCTGCTTAGAGAGCGGAGAGGAAGGTGCTGCCGGTCGCCTGCCATTGGGCGATGTCGACACGAATGCGTTTCTTGTCCAGCTTGCCCACGCTGGTCTTGGGAATTTCAGTAACAACGGCGATCTGGCTGGGAATGGCCCACTTATTGATGTGACCTTGCTCGACGAAGGGCTTGAGGTGTTCCTTCAGCGCCTTGGCGTCCAGGGCCTGGTTGTCACGTACCACCACCAGAGCGAAGGGCCGCTCGCCCCACTGCGGATCGGGTACGCCCACCACCGCCACTTCCTTCACGGCGGGATGACGGCTGATCAGGTCTTCCAGCTCCAGGGAGGAAATCCACTCGCCACCGGTCTTGATCACATCCTTGATGCGGTCGCGGATGTCGATGTAGCCCATGCCGTCCAGGGTGGCCACGTCGCCGGTGTGCAGCCAGCCGTGCTCCCAGAGTTCCTCGCTCTTCTGCGGTTCGTTGAAGTAGCCGAAGGTCAGCCAGGGCGCGCGCAACACCAGCTCGCCCTGGGACTCGCCGTCCACCGGCTGGAACTGGCCGTTGGCGTCCATGAGGGCGGCCTCCACCAGCGGCACCGGCACGCCGGCCTTGATGCGGTAGGTGATGCGCTCATCCTCGCTGCCGGCCAGCAGTTCCTCGTTGAGGTGGGCGACCGAAATCAGCGGGCAGGTCTCGGACATGCCGTAGGCGGCCGTGAGCTGGATGCCACGGGCCTTGGCGGCTTCGTAGAGGGCACGATTCAACGAGCTGCCGCCGATGATCATCTTCAGGCCGCCGAAATCGTAGCCCTGGGCGGTGGACGCGTTCATCACCATCTGCAGGATGGTGGGCACGCAGTGGGAGAAGGTGACCTTTTCCTCGCGGATCAGGCGGCACAGCATGTCCGGTTCGTAGCGCCCCGGGTAGACCTGCTTCACCCCGAGCATGGTGGCAACGTAGGGCACGCCCCAGGCATGCACGTGGAACATCGGGGTGATGGGCATGTACACGTCGTTGGTGCCCATCAGCCGGATGCTGTCCAGGGCGCCGATGGTGGAAGCCATGGACAGGGTGTGCAGCACCAGTTGGCGATGGGTGAAGTAGACCCCCTTGGGATTGCCGGTGGTGCCGGTGGTGTAGAAGGTGGTGGCCACCGAGTTCTCGTCGAAATCGGGGAAGTCGTAGGAGGTGCCGGCCGCTGCCAGCAGGGTCTCGTACTCACCTACCAGGTTGGGCAGGTCGGCATTATGGTCGCTGCCGTCGGTGAGCAGCAGGGTCTTCTCTACCGTGGTCAGCTGGCCGCGGATGGAATTGAAGACCGGCACGAACTCGCTGTTGACCAGCACGAAGCGGTCCTCGGCGTGGTTCATGGTGTAGAGGATCTGCTCCGGCGAAAGGCGGATGTTGATGGTGTGCAGCACGGCGCCGATCATCGGGATGGCGAACATGCACTCCAGGTAGCGATGGCTGTCCCAGTCCATCACCGCCACCGTGTCGCCGGCCTTGACGCCGGCCTGGGTGAGCACGTTGGCCAGGCGCGCGACGCGCTCGTTGAAGGTGGCGTAGCTGTAGCGGATACGGTCGCGGTAGACGATCTCGCGGGTCTTCTCGTAGCGGCTGCCGGACATCAGCAGGCGCTTGATCAGCAGCGGATAGACGTAGGCATTGTCGGCGGGCTTGATGATGCGGGTCTCGAGCATGGGGCGTACCTGGTGAGGTTGGAGGTCTTTTTTGTTGATCTCGACTTTAGGCCCCCTCGGCCAGGCGCAAATCAGTCGAAAGAGTGATTTGATGAGTGACTCTTTTTAGCTTTCCGGTCACCAGATAGAATCCAGGGCTCCGGCCGGTCGCGGCCAGTTAGCCATAAAAGGTAGGTTCGAGATGTCCGATATCGTTATCGTCAGTGGCGCCCGTACTCCCATGGGCGGCTTCCAGGGCAGCCTGTCCGGCGTATCCGCCGTGGACCTTGGAGCGCTGGCCATACGCGAGGCGGTCAGCCGCGCCGGCATTGCGCCGGCCGATGTGCAGGAAGTGATCATGGGCAATGTGCTGCCCGCCGGCCTGAAACAGGGCCCGGCCCGCCAGGCGGCGCTGGTCGCCGGCCTGCCCGCTGCCACCGGTTGCACCACCATCAACAAGCTCTGCGGCTCCGGCATGAAAGCCGTGATGCTGGCCCACGACCTGCTCAAGGCCGGCAGCAACCAGGTGATGGTGGCCGGCGGCATGGAAAGCATGTCCAACGCGCCCTACGTGCTGGAGAAGGCCCGCACCGGCCTGCGCATGGGCCATGGCGAGATCAAGGACCACATGTTCCTCGACGGCCTGGAAGATGCCCGCACCGGCCGCCTGATGGGTTCCTTCGCCCAGGAAACCGCCGACAAGCACGGCGTGACCCGTGAAGAGATGGACGCCTACGCCATCGAATCCCTCAAGCGCGCCCAGGCTGCCATCGCCGACGGTTCCCTGGCCGCCGAAATCGTCCCGGTGACCGTGACCACCCGTAAGGGTGAGGTGGTGGTGAAGGACGACGAGCAACCGCTTACCGCCAACCTGGACAAGATCCCCGGCCTGAAACCCGCCTTCAGGAAGGACGGCACCATCACCGCCGCCAACGCCAGCTCCATCTCCGATGGCGCCAGCGCCCTGGTCCTGATGACCGCCGACGAAGCCGCCCGCCGTGGCCTCAAGCCGCTGGCGAAGATCGTCGGCCACGCCACCCAGAGCCAGGACCCGAGCGAATTCACCCTGGCCCCCATCGGCGCCATGACCAACCTGTTCAAGAAGACCGGCTGGAACAAGGACGACGTTGACCTGTTCGAGATCAACGAAGCCTTCGCCATGGTGACCATGCTGGCCATGCGCGAACACGGCCTGGACCACGCCAAGGTCAACGTCTACGGCGGCGCCTGCGCCCAGGGCCACCCGGTGGGCTCCACCGGCTCGCGGATCATCATCACCCTGATCAACGCCCTGCGTAACAAGGGCGGCAAGCGCGGCATCGCCTCGCTGTGCATCGGTGGCGGTGAAGCGACTGCGGTGGCGATCGAGCTGCTGTAACGCTTCGCAGCAATGCAAGAAGGCGCGGTCGATACCGCGCCTTTTTCATGGGTAGGATTCAACTGGATCGCAAAGGTGGAAATCCACGTGTTGGATTTCCACCGGATGGTGGATAGAAGAGCGCTATCCACCCTACGCAGCGACTGCCTTGGGCGCATGCGCCGGCGTTCGCGGAAACACCAGAGCCGCCACGAAGGTCAGCGCCGCGAAGCCCGTCAGCACCATATACAACCCCGTCAGTCCCTGCCTCGGCTCGATGAAGGCGATCATCGGAATCGCCGCTGCGCTGGCGCCGAAGGAAAGGAAGTAGCGCAGGGCGAAGACCCGCGCCTGCCACTGTGGCGCAACGAAGTTGGCGACCATCGAGTCGTTCACCGTCACCTGGCCGAATACCGCGAACATGAAGGCCGCGCCCAGCAGCATCACCACCCAGCCGTCAGCCCAGGCGATCGCCAGCAGCAACGGCGCCTGGCAGAAGGTCAGCAGCACGAAGGGCAGCTTCAGGCTGACCCGGTCGATCACCCGACCGATCAGGAGCTGGGCCACCGCGCCGAAGGCGTAGGCTAGGCTGACCACCAGCCCGAGGGTTTCCGGGGCGGAAAACAGGTCATGCAGGCGCTCTTGGAACAGCTTGGGATAAGTCACGGTGGCGGCGTTGAACACCACGCCGCCGGTGGCTGTTACCAGTGCCAGCACGCCGAACACCAGCGGCATGGAAATGCCCGTCCCCAGGCCTGCGCGCCGAGCGTTGGCCGCGGCCACGGGAGGCGCCTCGTCACGCACGCACCAGGCGAACCAGAAGCCCAGCAGCAGCGCCACCGCGCCCGGCAGGATGAAAGCCGCACGCCAACCGAAGCGGGCGGTGAGAAAGCCGGTGAGCAACGCGGCAAAGGCCACGCCCAGGTTGCCCCACATGCCGTTGATGCCGATCTCCCGGCCGCGGTTCTCGGCATGGGCCACCAGCATTGCGGTGCCTACCGGGTGGTAGATGGCGGCGAACACACCCATCAGGGTCAGGCCCGCCACAAGCGCCGGCACCGAATGACTGAGGCCGGTGAAAATAGCCGCGGCGCCGATGCCGAGGAAGAACAGCAGCATCATCTGCCGCCGACTCCAGCGGTCGCCCAGCCAGCCCGCCGGTAGCGAGCAGGCGCCGAAGGCGATGAAGCCGCCCAGGGACAGGCCGATCAGCTCGCCATAGGCCAGACCGAAGTCGCGACCCATGCCGAGCACAGCGGCCGGGAAGATCAGCATGAACATGTGATCGAGCACATGGGCGGCGTTGATGAAGCGGATGACGGTTCGAGGTCGATTCATGGCAGCGGCGTTCGAGTTGTTGGAGCCGTCATGCTAGGTTGGCCACAAGCGCACGATCTGCCATATAAGTCATCGAATCAGACATGCTCATCAACCTCCACCAGCAGGGCCGCTTGAGCGCCATCGCCCGGGACTATGCCGACGGCGCCCATGTCGATCGCCATCTGCATGCCGAGGCGCAATTCCTCTATGCCGCCCGGGGCCTGATGCGTCTGGTCACCCACGCAGGCGCCTGGGTGATCCCGCCCACTCGGGCGGTATGGATTCCGCCGGGCATCGAACACCAGATCTTCATGTCCGGCCAGGTGCAGATGCGCACCCTGTTCATCGCCGCCGACGCCGCCCCCGCCAACCTCGACAATTGCTGCGTTCTGGCGGTTTCACCCTTGCTGCGGGAGCTGATCCTGCGCGCCATCCAGTTGGAGGAGATGGATGCGCAATCCCATCGACTGCTGGTGCAGCGGCTGATCCTCCACGAGATCGCTGCTCTGGAACGCATGCCCCTGCACTTGCCGGTGCCGGAAGACCGCCGTCTGCGGGCCATCTGCCTGGCCCTGCTGCAAACCCCGGAACTGGATCGCACCCTGGACGACTGGGGACTGGAAGTGGGCGCCAGCAGCCGCACCCTGGCGCGGCTGTTCGCCCGTGAGCTGGGCATGAGCTTCAACGACTGGCGCCAGCAACTGCGCCTCACCGAAGCCCTGCCCCGGCTGCTGGCCGGGCAGAGCGTGCAGAAGGTGGCAACCGATCTGGGCTACGGCAGCGGACGGGCCTTCAGCGCCATGTTCCGGCGTCTGCTGGGAGAAAACCCGCGGGAGTACGTGGCCAACCTCGGTCAACTGGCCGCGCTGGAAAAGGAATGACTGTGGGCGCGAATTTATTCGCGATGGCTGCATGGCAGGCCTTCGGCCTGTTTCGCGAATGAATTCGCTCCTACAACGCGGCAAGGGCAGCCCGTAGGATGGGTCGGGCGGCGTTCCGCGAGCGGAGCGAAACCCATGCTGTCGGATCGATGGGTTTCGCATGCCCTTGCTTCTCCTGTGGGAACGAACTCATCCACGATGGCTGTATGGCAGGCCTTCGGCCCGCTTCGCGAATGAATTCGCTCCTACAACGTGGCAAGGGCCAGCTACTTGAGCTCGGTGAACGCCAGCTTGATCCCCAATCCCACCAGCACCGCGCCCATCAACCGGTCGAACCAGTGCCCCATGCGGGCAAAACCGGCGCGCACGCGGCGCTGGCTGAACAAGAGCGCCACCAGGCTGAACCAGGCTGCGGTGGCGCAGGCCAGGTAGACGCCGTAGCCGGCCTGCACCGCCAGCGGCGTGTGCGGATTGATCACCACGGTGAACAGGGAAAGGAAGAACAGCGTCGCCTTGGGGTTCAGGCCATTGGTGACGAAGCCGGTGACGAAGGCCCCGCGCGGACTGCGCTCGCCAGCCATGAGGGCGGCTTCGGCGGCCACCGGATCGGCCGGCTTGGCGCGCAAGGCCTTGATGCCGATGTACAGCAGGTAAGCGGCAGCCGCCCACTTCAAGGCGTTGAACAGCATGATCGACTGGGAAACGATCAAGCCGATGCCCAACAGGGAATAGGCCACATGCACGAAGATCCCGGTACCCACGCCCAATGCGGTCCAGGTGCCGGCGCGCCGGCCATGGGCCACGCTCTCGCGTACCACGATGGCGAAGTCCGGCCCGGGACTGGCCACGGCCAGCAGGTGAATCAGGGCGACGGTGAGAAATTCCGTCAAGTACATGGAACCTCCGATTGGCAACGATTGGCTCTGGTAGGCTGGCAACCTTACGCCTTCCAACGGACCCGCAAAAGGTACAGACCAGCATGAACAGCAGCCGCGCCGTCTTCCTCGACCACGCCTCCCTCGACCTCGGCGACCTCGACCTGACCCCGCTGCGGCAAGCCTTCAGCAAGTTGCAGCTGCACCCGCAGACCGCCTCCGAACAGGTCGCCGAACGCCTGCATGGCGCCCAGGTGGCCATCAGCAACAAAGTGCGCATCGACGCCGCCGCCATGGCCGCCAACCCGCAGCTCAAGCTGATCCTGGTCGCCGCCACCGGCACCAACAACATCGACCTGGAGGCGGCCCGCGCCCAAGGCATCACCGTCTGCAACTGCCAGGCCTACGGCACGCCGTCGGTGGCGCAGCATACCCTGGCGCTGCTGCTCGCCCTGACCACCAGCCTGCCGGACTACCAGGCGGCGGTGCGTGCCGGGCGCTGGCAGCAGGCCAGCCAATTCTGCCTGCTGGACTTCCCCATCTTCGAACTGGAAGGCAAGACCCTCGGCCTGCTCGGCCATGGCGAACTGGGCGGAGCCGTGGCGCGCCTGGCCGAAGCCTTCGGCATGCGCGTGCTGCTCGGCCAGTTGCCGGGGCGCCCGGCCCGCGCCGACCGCCTGCCGCTCGCCGAGCTGCTGCCCCAGGTGGACGCCCTGACCCTGCACTGCCCGCTCAACGAGCAGACCCGCGACATGATCGGCGCCGCCGAACTGGCCCTGATGAAGCCCGGTGCCCTGCTGGTGAATACCGCCCGCGGCGGCCTGGTGAACGAACAGGCCCTGGCCGACGCCCTGCGCCGCGGCCACCTGGGTGGCGCCGCCACCGACGTGCTGACCCAGGAGCCACCGCGCGACGGCAACCCGTTGCTGGCCGCCGATATCCCGCGCCTGATCGTTACGCCGCACAGTGCCTGGGGCAGCCGCGAGGCCCGCCAGCGCATCGTGCGGCAGCTCGCCGAGAATGGCACGGCTTGGCTGAAGGCATCGCCTGTCAGAGTCGTCAGCTAGTTCATACAAGATCCTGATAAAATTCGCTGCTTTTATCAGGATCTTCTTCAGATGGACCCACGCAGCGAAGTCCTGCTTCGACAGCCCGACCTGTTCCAACGCCCGGTGCTGCTGGCCGGACTGCCAGCCGACGACCTGCTCGGCACCCTGCCCCAGGCCAGCGGCTGGAGCTGGCACGCCGGTGAGCACGCGGCCCTCGAGAGCCGCTTCGCCGGACGCAGCCACTTCGGCACGACGCCGCCGGAGGCCACCATTGCCGCCGCCGTGCTCTTCCTGCCCAAGTCCCGCGAGCTGACCGACTACCTGTTGGCTGCCCTGGCCGCGCGCCTGCCCGGCGGCGAGCTGTTCCTGGTGGGCGAGAAGCGCGGCGGCATCGAGCGCGCCGCCAAGCAGCTGGCCGCCTTCGGCAAGCCGCGCAAGCTGGACAGCGCGCGGCATTGCCAGCTGTGGCAGGTGAGCATCGCTCAGGCCCCCGCAGCGCCCGACCTTGGAAGCCTTGCCCAGCACTACCGCCTGGAACTGGCCGACGGCCCGCTGGAGGTGGTCAGCCTGCCCGGTGTGTTCAGCCATGGCCGCCTGGATCGCGGTAGCGCCCTGCTCCTGCAGCAGTTGGATGGCCTGCCCGGCGGCCACCTGCTGGACTTCGGCTGTGGCGCCGGGGTGCTCGGCGCGGTGCTCAAGCGCCGTTATCCACAGAGCCGCCTGACACTCCTGGACGTGGACGCCTTCGCCGTCGCCAGCAGCCGCCTGACCCTGGCCGCCAATGGCCTTGAGGGTGAGGTGATCGCCGCCGATGGTATCCAGGGCGCCCCGGAGGGACTCGCCGCCATCGTCAGCAACCCGCCCTTCCACCAGGGCGTGCACACCGACTACCAGGCCAGCGAGGACCTGCTGCGCGAAGCACGCCAGCACCTGGCGCCCGGTGGTGAACTGCGCCTGGTGGCCAACAGCTTCCTCAAGTACCCACCGCTCATCGAGCGGCACCTGGGCTCCTGCCGCACCCTCGCCGAGGGCGACGGCTTCCGCATCTACGGTGCCCGCCGGGGCTGACCTGGCGGGCGCTGCCCCTTATCCACAGTCAAGCGGCAATCGATAGCCGCCCCCGCCCGGTTCGCGCCGGGCGGTCTGGAGTTTTTTTCGTGACCGATCTCAATGCTGCCTGCACCACCCCGGCCAAGGACGGCCTGCACCGCTCCCTCAAACCACGCCACCTGAACATGATCGCCATCGGCGGCTCCATCGGTACCGGCCTCTTCGTCGCGTCCGGCGCCACAATCGCCAGTGCCGGCCCCGGCGGTGCCCTGCTCGCCTACGCGCTGATCGGGGTGATGGTCTACTTCCTCATGACCAGCCTCGGCGAAATGGCCGCGCACATTCCGGTTTCCGGCTCGTTCAGTACCTATGGCAGCCGCTTCGTCGACGACGGTTTCGGCTTCGCCCTGGGCTGGAACTACTGGTACAACTGGGCGGTGACCATCGCCGCCGAACTGGTGGCGGCGCAGCTGATCATGAGCTTCTGGCTGCCGGACGTACCCGGCCTCTACTGGAGCGCCCTGTTCCTCGGCCTGATGTTCCTGCTCAACGTGATCTCGGTGAAGGGCTTCGGCGAAAGCGAATTCTGGTTCGCCCTGATCAAGGTGGTGACGGTGGTGGTCTTCATCGGCATCGGCCTGGCCACCATCTTCGGCATCATGGGCGGCATCGAATCCCCTGGCTTCAGCAACTTCACCCAGGGCGACGCCCCCTTCGTCGGCGGCCTGCAGGCCATGGTCGGGGTGGCGATGATCGCCGGCTTCTCGTTCCAGGGCACCGAGTTGATCGGTATCGCCGCCGGCGAATCGGAGAACCCCAGGAAGAACATCCCCATCGCCATCCGCCAGGTGTTCTGGCGCATCCTGATGTTCTACATCCTGGCCATCTTCGTGATCGGCATGCTGATTCCCTACACAGAGCCGAACCTGCTGAAGAACGACGCCAGCGACATCAGTGTCTCGCCCTTCACCCTGCTCTTCGAGCGTGCCGGCTTCGCCGCCGCTGCCGGCGTGATGAACGCGGTGATCCTCACCGCCATCCTCTCCGCCGGCAACTCGGGCATGTACGCCTCCACCCGCATGCTTTTCAACCTCGCCCTGCAGGGCAAGGCGCCCAGGCTGTTCGCCCGCCTGTCCGCCAGCGGGGTGCCGCGCAATGCGCTCTACGCCACCACCCTGGTGGGCGCGCTGTGCTTCTTCACCTCCATCGTCGGCGACAGCACCCTCTACACCTGGCTGCTGAACACCTCGGGCATGTGCGGCTTCATCGCCTGGCTGGGTATCGCCATCTCCCACTACCGCTTCCGCAAGGGCTACCTGACCCAGGGCGGCCGCCTGGCGGACCTGCCCTACCGCGCCAAGCTGTTCCCCTTCGGCCCGCTATTCGCCTTCAGCCTCTGCCTCGTGATCACCCTCGGGCAGAACTACCAGGCCTTCGTCGGCGAGCGCATCGACTGGGCGGGCCTGGCCGCCACCTATATCAGCCTGCCGCTGTTCCTCGCCATCTGGCTGGGCTATCGGATGAAGAAGGGCAGCCGCCTGGTGAGCTACAGCGAGATGGACGTGCACGGCGGCGACAACTGACCGCAGGGCAATTCGCGCTTGCCGGGGCTGCCCGGCTTGTGCACAATGCGCCCCGTCCTAGGGGAGTAGTCTCCCGCGAGCGCCCAGCTCGCCCGGCGTGCGTCAACACACTTGGTCCGCAGACCATGGCGCATGCGACCCAGTGCCTGCACGGACAGGCCAGCGGTTTGACAAGACCTATGACACGCACATCCTGACCCGGGGCGGGCAGGCTGTACGTGTCATGGTGATTAGTCGACCCGCCCCCGTAGGAACCCTGATGCTGGAATCCCTCTTCGTCCCGACACTGATCGTCGCCCTCGCCGAAATCGGCGACAAGACGCAGCTGCTCGCGCTGCTCCTCGCCGCCCGCTTCCGCAAACCCTGGCCGATCATCTGGGGCATAGTCGTTGCCACCCTGGCCAACCACTTCGCCGCCGGCGCCGTGGGTTCCTGGGTCGCCAGCTTCTTCTCCGCCGCCACCCTGAGCTGGGTCCTCGCCGCCTCCTTCGCCGCCGTGGCTGCCTGGACCCTGGTGCCGGACAAACTGGATGACGACGAAGAGTCCGGCCTGAAGAAGTACGGCCCCTTCGTGACCACCCTGATCGCCTTCTTCCTCGCCGAAATGGGCGACAAGACCCAGGTCGCCACCGTGATGCTGGCCGCCCAGTACCCGCATTTCGTCATGGTGGTGATGGGCACCACCCTCGGCATGCTGATCGCCAACGTGCCCGTGGTGCTGGCCGGCAACTTCGCCGCCGACCGCTTGCCACTGGCGCTGATCCGCCGCCTGGCCGCAGCCGCCTTCGCCGCCCTGGCCGCTTATGCGGTGTACGAAGCCCTGAATCTCAGCGGGGTGCTCTGAGCGGTCGTATGGGGCGGGCGGCGCTCCGCTAGCTCGCCCCATCCTGCATGCAACGAAGTTGCCGCCACTGGCGGCATTTCGGCCAATGCCTGGGACGGCCGTACTGGTAAAGTGACGCGCTGATCCACGGCGCAAGGGAGCGCATCGTGTCACTGGACGATATGAAACGGCTGGTTCGCCAGCACATCGAACTGTCGTGGAACAAGGGCCGCCTGGCCCTTGCCGAGCAGCTGCAGAGCAAGGACTTCCTCTACAAGAGTTCCTTCATCAGCCGCCCCTTCAACAGCGCCGCCTATTGCCGGATGGTGCAGAACATCCGCGAAGCCATGCCCGACCTGGAAGTGGTGGTGGAGGAATGCATCGCCGAAGGCAACAAGGTGGTGACCTGGTGCACCCTGATCGGCAGCATCCAGAAGCCGGCCCTGGGCTATCCGCCCAGTGACAAGGTACTCAGCATCTCGGCGATGGCGTTCTGGACCATCAATAGCCTGGGTGAGGTGCAGGAAATCTGCACCATGTTCGACATGGAAAGCTTCCGCGCCCAGCTGGGCCTTTCGACCCAGCATCTGGCCGAGAAAGCCCTGCCTTAGTCAGAGATAGCCGTTGGCGCGGAACCATCCGATAGTGCGTTCCAGCGTGATCTCCAGCGGCGTCTCGGCGACATAGCCCAATTCGTGGCGCGCCTTGCTGCCGTCGAGGAACTGTCCCCCGGCCATCACCGCGATGGCAGTGTCATCCAGCTTCGGCCGTTCACCGGACAGCCGATAGCGCAAGCGCCCAATGGCTGCTATGCCCTTGGCCAGCGCCAACGGCATGGGCTGTGGCGGCGCTACGCCGAGCAGCGCTGCGATACGTTCGGTCAGCTCGGCCATCTCGATGTTCTGCCCGGTGAGCAGGTAACGCTCGCCCACCCGCCCCTTCTCCAGCGCCAGCAGCAGACCGCGCCCGGCATCGGCGGCATCCACCAGGTTGCGTCGGCCCGGCACGTAGTGAGTCATCCAGCCTTCGGCCATGGCGATGACCAGGCGGCCGGTGCTGGGCACCGCGTCGAACTCGCCCAGGCACATGCCGGGAATCCCGATGATCACCGGCAGGCCACTGCGCGCCTGTTCACGGGCCTGTTCATCCAGCGCCCACTTGCTCAGCAGGTAGGGGTTCTTCCAGCGCGGCATGCCTTCGTAGAAAAGTCCCTCATGGCCAGGCAGGCCCTCGGGATGCTGCGGCAGGGCAATGGCCGCGCCGGTGTAGAGGATGCGCGGCACATGGGCGGCCAGGCAGGCGGCGTAGAAGTGGTTGGTCTGGTCGAGGGCGCTGGCGACTTCCTCCTGCCAGCGGCGTGGACGCTTCGGGTAGCCCGCGGCACAGAAGATCACGCCATCCAGGCCACCCAGGGCCCGAGTAAGGCCGGCGTGATCCAGCAGTTCCGCTGGCCGGCACTCGGCTTCGAGGTATGCCAGTCGTTCTATCCGTGACGACGGCCGGTGGATCAGCACCAGTTGGTGACCCGCGGCCTTCACCGCGCGGGCCGCATGGTGGCCGAGCAGGCCGGTTGCTCCAAGTACGGCGATTTTCACTGCGACTCCTCATCCGCTGGAGATTCGCCACCTCGATACAGCGAGGTGGCGGCGAGCAGTCTAGAACGCGGGTTGCCGGGATGCCAGGCGCGACATCCGCAAATACTAGCGTTGCCCCTTGGCCTGCTGATACAGGGGCATCACTTTCGGGATGGCCGCTTTCAGCGACGCCATGCGCGAACCGGACGAGGGGTGGGTGCTCATGAACTCGGGCGGCGCGCCGCCACCCGCCCTTTCCATCTTCTGCCAGAGCGTGATGGCGGCATTCGGGTCGTAGCCGGCGCGGGCGGCCAGCTCCAGGCCGATCAGGTCAGCCTCGTTCTCGTTCGAACGGCTGTTGGGCAGGGTCATCAGGTATTCGACCCCGGCATTGGCCACGCCCATGCTCAACTGGCCGACGCCCAGCGCCGAGCCGATCTGGCTGGCCATCTGCACACCGTAGGCCTTGGACATGGCCTCGCGGCTGTGCTCGCGCAGGGCGTGGGCGATTTCGTGGCCCATCACCGCTGCCAGCTCGTCGTCGGTGAGCTTGAGTTTCTCGATCAGGCCGCTGTAGACGATGATCTTGCCGCCCGGACCGCAGTTGGCGTTGAGCTCGTCACTGTCGATCACGTTGGCATCCCAGGCCCACTGCGCGGCATCGGGGCGGAAGGCCGGGGTCTGGGCGATCAGGCGCTTGGCGATGGCATCGACCCGACGCGCGTTGGCGCTGCTCTTGTCCAGCACACCCTTCTGGGAGGCCTCGCTCAGGGTTTGCTGGTAGGACTGGGCGTACATCTGGTTGAGCTCGGAGGTCGACAGCATGCTGAACATGTACTGCTGACGGTCGACGCCCACTGCTCCGCCGCTGGTGGTGTTGACGGCCTGGCATCCTGCCAGGAGCAGGGCCGCGGTCAGCCCGGACAGGTAAAACAGCTTGGCCATATTGGCTCTCCATTCTTGCGAGGTCGGTAATGCTACGGTTGACCCGGAACCCCGGCAACCACGTCGCATGTAGACAAGCCACTGGCGCAATTAACTGCATGGCCGACTCAGGAAATTTCACCTTGCTGCCGATACAGGAAGCACAGGTGCAATCCTCTCGATCCGGAGCCCCCATGAAGTTCAGGTCCATCCAATTCTCCATCGCAGCCTTGGCCGGCGCGAGCGTGCTCGCCGTGGTCGCCGCCCTGGTGCTCTATGCGCTGTTCTCCGGCGCCCGCAGCCAGGAGCTGGTGCAGCAGCGGACCCAGGCGCTGCTCGAGCAGGGTATCGAACAGCGTCTGGTCGCCCTGGCCCGGGCCCAGGCGAGCCAGATCCAGCGCGAGCTGGAGTATCCGCTGACGGTGGTGAAAGGGCTGGCGCACACCAACATGCTGCTCGGCGAATCCACCGCCGGCGGCGAGCCCGCGCTGTCCCTCGGCCGGGACGAGATGTCCCGCCTGCTGCGCCAGACCGTGGTGCAGAACCCGAAGCTCCTGGACGCCTTCGCCGCCTGGGAACCCAACGCCTTCGCCGGCAGTGACGCCGACTACAGCGGGCGCAGCGGCGAGGGTTACGACGCCAACGGCCGCTTCATGCCCTGGTGGTACCGCAAGGCCGACGGCAGCCTCACCGTGGAGCCGATGGGTGACACGCTGGAAAGCGAAAAGCTGCTGCCCACCGGTGTTCGCGAGGGGGAGTACTACCTGTGCCCGAAACAGAACCTGCGTCCTTGTATCGTCGACCCGGCGCCCTACGAGATGGGCGGCAAGATGGTGATGATGTCCTCGTTCAATGCGCCGATCCTGGTCAATGGCCAGTTCCGCGGTTCGGTAGGCGCCGACCTGTCTCTCGCGTTCATCCAGGACCTGCTGAAAAGTGCGGACAGCAGCCTGTATGACGGTGCCGGCGAGATTGCGCTGATCTCCGCCAATGGCCGCCTGGTCGCCTACACCAAAGACGCCGGCAAACTCGGAGAACCGGCCGCCAGCGTCCTCGGCGCCGAAGAGATGACCAAGCTGGCCAGCCTGTCGCCGGGGCAGCAGTCGTACTCCTGGGACAAGGAACATGGCCACATCCAGCTGCTGCTGCCGTTCACCATCGCCGATACCGGCGTGCGCTGGACGCTGGTGCTGCAATTGCCGCAGGAGGCGGTCTTCGCCGAGCTCAACCAGCTGCAGGCCGACCTGGCCGCCCAGCGCGACGCCGATATATTCGGCATGACCCTGGTGGGCCTGCTGATTGCCGGCCTGGGCCTGCTGGTGATCTGGTTCGTCGGCTACGGCATCGCCCGCCCGCTGCGCCAGATGGTCGGCATGCTCGACGACATCGCCAAGGGCGATGGCGACCTGACCCAGCGCCTGCACAACAGCCGCGCCGACGAAATGGGCGCCATCGCCGGCGGCTTCAACACCTTCCTCGGCAAGCTGCAGTCGATGATCAGCCAGGTGGTGACCTCGGTGCAGAAGGTCAGCGACTCCTCCGAGCACACCGCCGACATCGCCATTCGCACCAACCAGGGCGTCCAGCGGCAACTGGCGGAAATCGAGCTGGTGGCCACCGCCGTGCACGAGATGACCGCAACCGCCCAGGACGTGGCACGCAACGCCACCCATGCGGCGGAAGCGGCCAGCCATGCCGACCAGGCGGCCAACCATGGCAAGCGCATTGTCCACAGCACCGCCGAAGCCATCTCTGCACTGGCCACCGAGATCGGCCACGCCGTGGGTGTGGTGCAGAACCTGGCCAAGGACAGCGAGAACATCAACGCCATCCTGGTCGCCATCCGCGGCATCGCCGAGCAGACCAACCTGCTGGCGCTGAACGCGGCCATCGAGGCGGCGCGCGCCGGCGAGCAGGGCCGCGGCTTCGCCGTAGTGGCGGACGAGGTGCGCAACCTGGCGCAGAAGACCCAGCAGGCCACCGAAGAAATCCAGACCATGATCCAGCAGCTGCAACACGGCACCCGCGAAGTGGTGAAAGTGATGCAGGACAGCCAGGAGAAGACCGACACCAGCGTGCAGCACGCCAACGAGGCCGCCCATGCGCTGGAGTCCATCACCCAGGCGGTCTCCGTGATCAACGACATGAACACCCAGATCGCCAGCGCCGCCGAGGAACAAAGCGCGGTGGCCGAAGACATCAACCGCAACGTGATCAACATCGGCCAGGTGGCCAACGAAGTCGCCGGCGGCGCCGACGAAGCCTCCCAGGCCAGCGCCGAGCTGACCAGGCTGGCCGAGCAGCAAAGGCGGCTGATCAATCAGTTCAGGGTGTAAGGCTGGAAGCCCCTCTCACGAGGGGCTTTTTCTTGTAGGGGCGATTTCAATCGCCAAGGGCGGCGCAGCTGCCCCTCTCAACCTCGTATGGCAGACCTTCGGCCTGCTTGGCGAATGAATTCGCCCCCACAGGAAAAGCACCACAGCCAGACCTTGCACCGTCCGCCCCCTCTCCCTTTCAGGGAGAGGGCTGGGGAGAGGGTCGATGCCCGAGCGCGGACTCCGCATGGCAGTCCTTTGGACGGCTTGGCGAATGAATTCGCCCCTACAGGTGGACCGTCTACGCCGGCGTCAGGCACTCCGGACCATCCAGCTTCGGATCGTTCACCAGGTTCGCCAGGGCCCGCTCGCGCAGCGGCGGGCCGGGCCTGGCCAGCAGTTCGAGCAGGTGCATCGGCGTCGAATCGCCCGACAGCCAGATTCGCTGGCCGTCCTCGTCCAGCACCAGGGGACGGCGCAGGTCGGCGACGGGCTGGGTGACCATGGCCAGGCTGAGGTAGGCCACGTCACCCACCGGATAGGACTCCCAGAGCGCCGCGAAGTACATGATCCCGCCCTCGGCGCTGACCCAGTAAGGCCGCTTGCGCACCCCACGCCATTCATAGAAGCCGTTGGCCGGAATCAGGCAGCGCCGCGAGCGGAATGCCTCGCGAAACATCGGCTGGTCGGCCAGGGTCTCGACCCGGGCGTGGGCGGGGGTCTTCGACAGGTCGGTGAGCCAGGCCGGCGTCAGGCCCCAGCGGGCCATGTCGGCGCGGCGCTGGCCGTCCTGCTCGCGCAGCATCAGCACCCGCCCGCCAGGGGCCAGGTTCCAGTGCGGCTGGTGGTCAGCGGGAAAACCGGGAAGGGCCGCCATTGCGGGCGACCAGCGGAACAGGGCGAAACGTCCAGACATGGGGTGGCCAGCTCGGGGCGGGTATCAGCAGAGCAGTGTGCCGGGGTAGCTGTCAGGCTCCTCACCCGGCATCGGTTGGGCCGCATTGTACGCGGCGATCAACCCGCTGGCGCGCTCGGCGTCCTCATCCTCCACCAGCAGGCCGAGCAGCCCGAACACCGGCAGCTCGCCGATGCCGCCCAACAGGTGACCGCCGGCGAGATGCGCCTCCACCCCCTCGCTGGCGAGCATGCCCATCAGCAGTTCGGCTTCGATCAGGTCCCTCGGTTCATAGATGCGCCGCATCAGTCATCCTCCCGGCGAACCTCCAGGCGGAAGTCCTGGCCATCGGTCCAGAGCAGGAACAGGATGGGCCGGCAGCAGATCGGACAGTCCTCGATATACTGCTGGTCGCCGCCCGAAAGATCGAGCACCGCTTCGGCCGGCTCGCCACAGTAAGGGCATTGGTAGTCCTCGGTTTCCAGCATCACCGCCTCCCTTGTGACTTGCCTGTATAATCGCCGGTCTATTTGAGGCCCCGCATGGCGGGGTCTCCATCCTTTTACCCAGCCGATTCCAGAACAAGAGTGACCAATGGGCGAATTTGAAGCCATCCGACCCTATGACGATGCCGAGGTCTCGACAGTGCTCGCGCGCCTGTTCGCCGACGACGCCTTCCTCGGCACCCTCACCCGCTACCGTTTCCCGAAACTGGCGGGCCCGCTGGGCTGGCTCCTCAAGCCTGTTATAGCTCATCGGCTGCGCCGGGAGTTCGCCAGCATCGACTCGGTGGCCAAGCTGCAGGACCGTATCGAGCCCTACGTCGACAACACCATCGGGCGTGCCACCGATGGCATCACCTACTCCGGCGTGGAGCGGCTGAAGCCCGGCACCGCCTACCTGTTCCTGGCCAACCACCGCGACATCGTGATGGACCCCGCCTTCGTCAACTACGCCGTGTACCACGCCGGCCTGCCGACGCCGCGCATCGCCATTGGCGACAACCTGCTGCAGAAGCCCTTCGTCAGCGACCTGATGCGCCTGAACAAGAGCTTCATCGTGCACCGCAACCTGGCCGGGCGTCGCGAGAAGCTGGCAGCCTTCCAACTGCTGTCGGCCTACATCAACCACTCGATTCGTGTGGACGGCCAGTCGATCTGGATCGCCCAGGCCGAGGGCCGCGCCAAGGACGGGGACGACCGCACCGATTCGGCGATCCTCAAGATGTTCCACATGAGCCGCAAGGACGAGCCCTTCGTCGATGTGATCCGCGACCTGCACCTGATCCCGGTCTCCATCAGCTACGAGTACGATCCCTGCGACCAGGCCAAGGCCCGCGAGCTGCAAGTCCGTGCCAGCACTGGCGGCTATACCAAGGCGCCGGGCGAGGACGACGCCAGCATTGCCCTGGGCATTACCGGCTACAAGGGCCGGGTGCACATCACCTTCGGCAGCGAGATCGGCAGCGCCAGCGAAGACGCCAAACAGCTCGCCCAGGAGATCGACAAGCAGATCCTTGGCGGCTATCGCCTGTTTCCCGCGCACTACCTGGCCTATGCCATGTGGGGCGAGCGCGATCCCGAGCTGGCCGTACCGACGGCGGCCGAGGTGTTTGGCGCCGACGAACTGGCCCGCGCCCAGTCCCAGTGGCAGAAGCGCCTCGACGCCTGCCCGGCGGAGCAGCGTCCGTACCTGATCCAGCAGTATGCGAACCCGGTGCGCAATCAGTACCGGATCAAGCAGGGCCTCCCTCTGTAGACCGGCCCTGAAATGCAAAACGGCGACCCTGGGGTCGCCGTTTTTCTTTCTTGCCGGATGCCGTCAGAGCTGGGTACTGGCCCAGGACACACCGAGGGCCACCGCCAGGCTGAAGTAACCGAATGCATAGAAGAAGCGGTTCAGGCGCTGGGCCGATTCATCCTGGACCGTGGGGCCATCGACCTCTTCCAACTCGCTCTCGGCGGCCAGGCGGGCAATGGAGCGCCGCTCACGCAGCCGGGTGGCCAGCAGCACCCAGGCTCCGGCACATGCAAAGAACAAGGCCAGGCCGTTCACGACCTGTGCGGGGTGGGCCAGAAACATGGCCCAAAGCGCCTGCAGCGACATCTTAAACTCCGCTTCAGGCGGTGCGGCCGTGCACGCAACCTGCAAGACAAGGATCTGCCCGCCCTGGTCCGGGCGGTTCATTCAACGGCGCCGAGTGTACCGAAAGCGGCTACTGACCGGGCGGTCGTTCCGACGAATGCCGTTGCACGGACGTCCTCCGTTGGCAGATGAAATCGCTTGTGCAGGAACGAAAAAGCCCGGCACAAGGCCGGGCTTCTCCATGCGAGGACGCCTTACTGGGCCAGCACCTGGCCGATGGTCGGGTCCTTGAAGGCGCGGGTCAGGGCATCGCTCAGCACATCACCCACCAGCTTGGTGTTGGTCTGCTGGTTCGGCGCGGTGCCGAAGCGCTGGTTCATCGAGGCGCCGTACTTGCCGCTGTAGCGGCGAGTGCTGTTCTGCACGTCGACGCGGAAGCTGGCACTGATAGTGGCCTCGGTGACATAGGTTTCCTTGGGCGACTGGTACTTCAGGTCGGCCAGGGTCAGGGTCAGCTGCGGCGCGTTGTAGGCGTTCGGCGAAGGGGTGAAGCCCAGCAGGCGCACAGCGGCTTCGGCCTCGGCCTGCAGGCGCGGCAGGATGTCCTGGCTCTGCACGCTGATGGCGCTGGTTTCGGCGTAGATGCCACCGCGGGTGCCGAGAACCGGCGACGGACGACCGTCGGCGACGCGCACCACCACCGGCTGGCCCTGGCCGACCGGGGTCAGCGGGCCGGTAAGTTTGGGTTGCGGGCTGAGTTGCTGCGGGCTGAGGGCACAACCGACCAGGGTCAGGCTGAGGGCGGCCAGCAGGCCAAGCAACGGGCGTTTCAGCATGCTTTATCTCTCCAGGAGTGAAGGCAAAACGGCCGGCAGTATAACCAGCCGGCAAGGGTACTGACAGAGCGCCAGCACCTCATGCAATGTCAGACAGCCACCCGGGAACCCGGTTCCTGTCATGCCCCTGTCACGCCTGCGTGGGATAACGGGCCGGTCCTGCCCGGAGTCGTACCGATGTCTCTCTTCCAGTCCCTGTTCGCCCGCCGCTCCCAACGCCGCAGTTTTGCCCTGCTGGACGCCGCCGGCCTTTGCCGTGGCCTGCACCAGGGGAGCGAATCCCCGGCCAGCGGCAAGTGGGTCGAAGTGACTGAATCCCACCTGGCCTGGATCGGCCAACCCCTGCCCGGCAGTGCCCGGGTCGCACCGGTCGTCGGACAGCCTGCGCGCGGCCGCGCGTTGGCAGCCTGACCGGCGGACGAAGAAAAGTCACACCAAGCGCCCTATTCGCCCGATTTCATCGTTATAATCGCCCCCCGATTATAAGGTCGTCTCCTGATCGGGCCTCGCAACACCGCTCCTCGCGCCTGCTTGGGCACCCGCACAGCCCCACAGAGAGCCGTCCACTTTATCGCGCTGCCATTTGATGGCTCGCCGCATCCTTCCGCCCGAAATGCAAACGCTTTTGCAGGGACGCATGCGTAACACGCACGCAGATGGAAGCGGCCTGCCCGGCGGTAGGCGATCCTTTTGAGGTTCACGACTCCAAAAGAGCGTGAGAAGACGGTTTTTCACTACTTCACGAGAGAGTGGCGAGCAAATGGCGCAAGACGATTACGAAGCAGTGGACGTGTTGCTGGTCGGGGCCGGCATCATGAGCGCTACGCTGGCGGTACTGCTTAAAGAGCTCGATCCCGGCATCAAGCTGGAGATCGCGGAACTCCGGGAATCGGGAGCCATCGAGAGCTCCAACCCCTGGAACAACGCGGGCACCGGCCACGCCGGCCTGTGCGAGCTGAACTACACGCCCCAGGCGGCTGATGGCTCCATCGACATCAAGAAAGCCGTCAACATCAACGCCCAGTTCGAGGTTTCCAAACAGTTCTGGGCCTACATGAGCGGCAAGAGCGCCTTCGGCTCGCCCAAGACTTTCATCAACCCTGTTCCGCACCTCTCCTTCGTGCGCGGCGACAAGGACACTGCCTTCCTCAAGAAGCGCTTCGAGCTGCTCAGTCAACACCATGCCTTCCGCGGAATGGAATACACCGAAGACCGCGCCACCATGGCCAAATGGGCGCCGTTGATGATGAAAGGCCGCGACGCGTCCGAAAAGATCGCCGCGACCCGCGCCATGAACGGCACCGACGTCAACTTCGGCGCGGTCACCAACCAGCTGCTGCAGTATCTCGAAAGCCTGCAGGGCACCCGTGTCAGCTACTTCCAGAAGGTCACCAACCTGACCCGTACCGACAAGGGCTGGAACGTCAGCATCAAGAACACCCAGACCGGCGCCTCCCGCGAGGTCTCCGCGCGCTTCGTGTTCCTCGGCGCCGGCGGCGGCGCGCTGCCGCTGCTGCAGCTTTCCGGCATTCCCGAGGGTAAGGGCTTCGGCGGCTTCCCGGTAAGCGGCCAGTGGCTGCGCTGCGACAACCCCGAAGTGGTCAAGCAGCACCAGGCCAAGGTCTACAGCCAGGCCGAAGTCGGCGCCCCGCCGATGTCCGTGCCGCACCTGGACACCCGCGTGGTCGATGGCAAGAAATCCCTGCTGTTCGGACCCTATGCCGGTTTCACCACCAAGTTCCTCAAGCACGGTTCCTTCATGGACCTGCCGCTCTCGGTTCGCCCGGGCAACCTCCTGCCGATGCTTTCCGTGGCCCGCGACAACATGGACCTGACCCGCTACCTGATCAAGGAAGTGATGCAGTCCCAGGAACAACGTCTGGACGCCCTGCGCAAGTTCTATCCGGAACTGAACCCGGCGGACTGGCGCCTGGAAGTGGCCGGCCAGCGTGTGCAGATCATCAAGAAAGACACCAAGAAGGGTGGTGTCCTGCAGTTCGGCACCGAGCTGGTCTCCTCCGAAGATGGCAGCATCGCCGCCCTGCTGGGCGCGTCCCCGGGTGCATCGGTGACCGTCTCCATCATGCTCAACCTGATCGAGCGTTGCTTCGCCGAGCAGGCCCGCTCCGAGCAGTGGACGGCCAAGCTGAAGGAAATCTTCCCGGCTCGCGAAAAAGTCCTGGAAAGCGATGCGGCCCTGTACCGCGAGGTCAGCGCCCGTTCCGACGAGCGCCTGGGCCTGACCAGCGTCGGCACCGCAGCCCAGAGCATCGCCTGAGCTTCGGCAGTACGCTGAACGAAACCGCCCTTCGGGGCGGTTTTTTTTGCGCCGCCTCCACCAGCCAAGGGTGGATCACGCTTCACCGATCCACCATCGCGGTCCGGCCTTGGCCGCGTTGGTGGATATAAAAAGCGATATCCACCCTTGGAACTGCCCACTCCACCGACTACGCGGCGTATCTCGCCCACAAAAAAGCCCGCTCGATGGCGGGCTCTTTCAACAACGCAAGGGATCAGCCGCGCGCGGCCTTGATCACCTCGATGTAGGGCTCGGCCTGACGCTGGTCCTGGATCAGGGCGATGAAGTCATTGCCCTTTTCGTCCTTGGCATTGAGGTCATAGCCGGCCTGGACGAAGAAGGTCACGAAACGCTCGAAGTCATCGATGCGCAGGCCACGGTAGGCCTTGATCAGCTTGTGCAGCGAAGGCGGCGTGGCATCGGCCGGCTCGACCGCGAGGAACAGCTTGATCGAGTCATCGGAGATTTCTTCGCCAATCACCTGTTTCTTGTCTTTACGCATCGCTCACTTCTCTCGGGCCGGGTATCACGGGGGCGGGCAGTTTACCTCCGGCCGGCCTTCGCGCTCAACGCAGGCGTACCGCGCCGCTGTGCAGATCGGCCCAGACGTGACCATTGGGGTAGCTGAGGAACTGGCAGTAGACGGGCCCGTTGCGCAACAGGTCGAGCACCGCCGCGTACTGCGCCAGAGGGTAATTCAGGCTCAGTACCCGGCTCTGCGGGTCGTAACTCGGCTTCTTCAGGCTCTTACCTTCGACGTCGAACTGGATCACCACCTGGCGGACATCGGCCCCCTTGCTCAAGGGCTTGCCCTTCAGACGCACCAGGGCGGGCGAGCTGATGGGGATCGGCTGCTGGTTGGATTGGCGCTGGCTGCCCAGCACCACGGAATATTCGGTGATCTGGATCAGTTGCTGCTGATCGGGCTGTTCCTGGCGCAGCGACAGGTCGTCCGGCGGCAGGAACTGGGCATGCATGGGGGCGTTTTCGGCGGCACCGACGGGCAGGCTCAGGAACAGGGCCAGACAGGCCCCGAGACGCAAGGGAACAGGCATCGGCAACTCCGGATTCGGGCGGGCGCACACTCTAGCACGGGCCTTTCGGACGCTGGCATTCGATCCTCGCCGACTTACCGGCCCCCGGCCCGCACCCTATACTCCAGGCCTCTGCCACAGGAGTGACCATGTCCCGATACCTGCCCCCCCTGTTCGCGGCCGCACGTCAGACCCTGCGCGAGGGCTATTCCCTGAACGCCCTGCGAGGCGACGTGGCCGCCGGGGTCACGGTCGGTATCATCGCCATTCCCCTGGCCATGGCGCTGGCCATCGCCGTCGGCGTGGCCCCGCAGCACGGCCTCTACACCGTGCTGCTGGCCGCCCCGCTGATCGCCCTCACCGGCGGTTCGCGCTTCAACGTCTCCGGCCCCACCGCGGCCTTCGTGGTGATCCTCCTGCCCATCACCCAGCAATTCGGCGTGGCTGGGCTGCTGCTGTGCACCCTGATGGCCGGCGTGATCCTCATCACCATGGGCCTCGCACGCCTGGGTCGCCTGATCCAGTTCATTCCCTATCCGGTGACCCTGGGCTTCACCGCCGGTATCGGCATTGTCATCGCCACCCTGCAGGTCAAGGACCTGCTCGGCCTGCAGCTGTCCCAACCACCGCAGAACTATGTGGACCAACTGCGCCTGCTGGCCGAGGCACTGCCCACCACGCACCTGGGCGATACCCTGGTGGCGGTTGCGAGCTTCGCCGTGCTGGTGATCTGGCCGCGCCTGGTGAAAAAGGTGCCGGGGCACCTGGCGGCCCTGGCCCTGGGCGCCCTGCTCGGCCTGCTGCTGGAGGCCCTGGACGTCCCGGTCGCCACCCTGGGCGAGCGCTTCAGCTATGTGGTGGATGGCGTCAGCCATCCCGGCATCCCACCCTTCCTCCCGGAATTCGCCTGGCCCTGGCAGCTCCCCGGCCCGGATGGCCGGCCCCTGGGCCTGTCATTCGAACTGATCCGCCAGTTGCTGGCCCCGGCCTTCGCCATCGCCATGCTCGGCGCCATCGAATCGCTGCTCTGCGCCGTGGTGGCCGACGGCATGGCCGGCACCCGCCACGATCCCAATGCCGAACTGCTCGGACAGGGCCTGGGCAACCTGGTTGCCCCGCTGTTCGGTGGCATCACCGCTACCGCCGCCATTGCCCGCAGCGCCGCGAACGTGCGCGCCGGGGCCCGCTCGCCCATCGCCGCCATCATCCATGCCGGCGTGGTGCTGCTGGCCATGCTGTTCCTGGCGCCGCTGTTCAGCTACCTGCCCATGGCCGCCCTGGCCGCACTGCTGCTGATGGTGGCCTGGAACATGAGCGAGGCGCGCCACGTGGCGCACACCCTGCGCATCGCACCACGCAACGATGTGGTGGTGCTGCTCACCTGCCTGGTACTGACGGTCCTGTTCGACATGGTGCTGGCGGTGGGCGTCGGCCTGCTGCTGGCGGCCGGTCTGTTCATCAAGCGGATGAGTGACCTCACCGATACGGCGCCCCTCCCCCACCACTTCCACGAAGCCCTGCGCGAACTGCCCGAGCAGGTGCTGGCCTACGCCATTCGCGGGCCGCTGTTCTTCGGTGCTGCGGAAAAGGCGCTCAGCGTGCTGCGCCGCTTCAATCCGGAGGTCAAGGTCGTGATCGTGGAGATGAGCGCCGTGCCCATGCTGGACATGACGGCGCTGGCCGCCCTGGAAAACCTGCTGCACGACTATGGTCGCCAGGGCATAGGACTGGTGCTGGCAGGCACCTCACCGCGTGTGCGGCTGAAACTGCGCCGCGCCGGCGTCCACCGCGAGACCGGCCGCCTGGCCTATGTGCAATCGCTCGACCAGGCGCGAGCAAAGGCCCTCCAGTGGTTGGAGGGTGACCAGCATCAAGAGAACAGCGAGCGCATCCAGGCGAGATAACCGGCCGCGCCCGGCTCACCCTCGCGGGGCGCCCAGGCTGGCTGCTCGCCCTCGCCCACGGGGCGGTAGGGGCCGGCCTTGCATTCGAAGAGCAGGCTGTCCGGCTCCAGCACCACCAGGGCATGGAACACGCCCGGCGGCAGGTCGACGCCCACGCAGTCGCCACCGGCCACCAGCTCGCGCTTATCGGTGACGTTGCCGTCCTCGTCGAAAATCAGCAGGCCGAGGCGACCCTTGAGCACCAGCAGGCCTTCCGCCTTGTCCGGGGAAAGGTGGCGATGCGGCGGGATGTAGGTCTCGGGCTGCAGCCCCACCGCCAGACGGTGGCAAGGCTCTTCCATGGCGTGGAAGTTGTGGTGCTGGCGCTTGCGCGGGCTCGCCGCGGCCTTTTCGGCCAGTTCGGCGAACAGCGCCTGATCAAGGAAACGCGGCGCGCTCATGGTTCAGAGCCCCTTCACCGCGTAGATGCCGGCGGCGTTGCGCCAGTAGCCCTTGTAGTCCATTCCATAGCCGAAGATATAGCGGTCTTCGCACGGGAGGCCCACGTAGTCGGCCTTCAGGTCCGGGCGCGCCTTGCGGTCATGGGTCTTGTCGATCAGCACGGCGGTGTGCACATGGGCGGCGCCGGCGTGCCTGCAGAAATCGATGATGGCCGCCAGGGTGTGCCCCTCGTCGAGGATGTCGTCGATGATCAGCACGTCACGGTCGATGAAGGAAATTTCCGGCTTGGCCTTCCAGAACAGCTCGCCGCCGCTGGTTTCGTTGCGGTAGCGGGTGGCGTGCAGGTAGGACAGCTCCAGGGGGAAGTTCAGCTTGGGCAACAGCTTGCCGGCGAAGATCAGGCCACCGTTCATCACGCAGAAGACCACCGGGTTGCGCTCGGCCAGCTCGCCGTTGATGGCTTCGGCGACTTGCGAAATGGCCGCTTCGACCTGGGCGTCGTTGTACAGGCAATCGGCTTCGGCCATCACCTGGCGGATATGTGCGAGATCGGCGGACATGGCAATTCCTCTGGGTTCGACGGGGAACATGCGCGGTTCCCGCTGGAAACTTGATCGGGGCGTCAAGATAAAAGTCGGCAAAGGTACTCATCCGCCTGCCCCGGAGCAAGCCCTGACGGACGAGCGTCGACCATACTGCAGCAGGCCCCTTCCGCTGGCGGACAGTTCCTTGCTTTGGCGCGACATCGCGGCCAGGACCCGCCAGTCAGTTCAGCACAGCCTGTAGTCATTGGATTAAGCTAACGCAATTTTTTTGCCAGCCCGCCGGAGACCCCTTTCATGCCCATCCGTGAGATTCGCCACCCGCTGATCCGCCACAAGCTCGGCCTGATGCGCCGCGCCGATATCAGCACCAAGAACTTCCGCGAACTGGCACAGGAAGTCGGCGCCCTGCTGACTTACGAGGCGACCAACGACCTGCCCCTGGAGAGCTACGAAATCCAGGGCTGGGCCGGCACCGTGCAGGTGGAAAAGATCGCTGGCAAGAAGATCACCGTGGTGCCCATCCTGCGTGCCGGTATCGGCATGCTCGACGGCGTGCTCAGCCTGATCCCCGGCGCCAAGGTCAGCGCCGTGGGCGTGGCGCGCAATGAGGAAACCCTGGAAGCCCACACCTACCTGGAGAAGCTGGCGCCGGAAATCGACGAGCGCCTGGCGCTGATCATCGACCCGATGCTGGCCACCGGCGGCTCCATGGTCGCCACCATCGAGCTGCTCAAGCGCGCCGGCTGCAAGGAAATCCGCGCGATGGTGCTAGTCGCCGCGCCCGAAGGCATCAAGGTAGTCAACGACGCCCACCCGGACGTGATGATCTACACCGCCTCCATCGATCAGAAGCTCAACGAGCACGGCTACATCATCCCGGGCCTGGGTGATGCCGGCGACAAGATCTTCGGCACCAAGCAGAAGGACACCTGATCGATGAGCGACGAATTCAAGGACCCGCTCTGGCGCCAGATCGTTTCCGGCGCCCAGATGCTCTTCGTGGCCTTCGGCGCCCTGGTGCTGATGCCACTGATCACCGGACTGGACCCGAACGTAGCGCTCTTCACCGCCGGCCTAGGCACCCTGCTGTTCCAACTGGTCACTGGCCGCCAGGTGCCGGTGTTCCTGGCCTCCAGCTTCGCCTTCATCACGCCCATCATCCTCGCCAAGGGCCAGTTCGGCCTGGCCTCGACCATGGGCGGCGTGGTGGCGGCAGGCTTCGTCTACACCTTCCTGGGCCTGGCGGTGAAGCTCAAGGGCACCGGCTTCATCGACCGCCTGCTGCCACCAGTGGTGATCGGCCCGGTGGTGATTTCCATCGGCCTGGCCATGGCCCCCATCGCCGCCAACATGGCCATGGGCAAGGGCGGTGACGGCGCTGAGCTGATCCCCTACGCCACCGCCATGTGGATTTCCATGCCGGCGCTGCTGACCACCCTGATCGTCGCCGTGTTCGGCAAGGGCATCTTCCGCCTGGTGCCGATCATCTCCGGTGTGTTCGTCGGCTTCGCGCTGTCTTTCTGGTTCGGCGTAGTGGATACCGCGAAGATAGCCGCCGCTCCCTGGCTGGCGCTGCCGAATTTCGTCGCGCCGGAATTCAACCTGCAGGCCATCCTGTTCATCGTCCCGGTAGCGCTGGCTCCGGCCATCGAGCATATCGGCGGGGTGATCGCGGTGGGCAGCGTGACCGGCAAGAACTACCTGAAGACCCCCGGCCTGCACCGCACCCTGCTGGGCGACGGCCTGGCCACCTCGGCCGCCGGCCTGTTCGGTGGTCCGCCGAATACCACCTACGCAGAAGTGACCGGCGCGGTGATGCTGACCAAGAACTACAACCCGAAGATCATGACCTGGGCCGCCATCTTCGCCATCAGCCTGGCGTTCATCGGCAAGTTCGGCGCGGTGCTGCAGAGCATCCCCGTGCCGGTCATGGGCGGCATCCTCTGCCTGCTGTTCGGCTCCATCGCCGCGGTGGGCCTGAACACCATGATCCGCCATCAGGTGGACCTGGCCGAGGCGCGCAACCTGGTGATCGTTTCCGTGACCCTGGTGTTCGGCATCGGCGGCATGCTGGTGGGCAGTGGCACCGGCCAAGACGACTTCGGCCTGAAGGGCATCGCCCTCTGCGCCATTGTCGCCATCGCCTTGAACCTGATCCTGCCGGGCCACCAGACCTGGAAGCATCAAGCTGCAGACGATGCGCCGCATATCTGAGGCAGCTTCATGAAAAAGCCCCGCGATTGCGGGGCTTTTTCTTGGGCATTATCACCGTAGGATCGGGCGGCGTTCCGCGAGCCTGCGAACCCCATCGCCCTGCATTGATGGGTTTCGCTCCGCTCTACCCATCCTACGAAGACAGCTGCGCGTCCTGGGGCATGGTGGCGTCCTGCCGAGCCTCCACGCCCCACTGCTGCAGGCGCTTGAGGCTTTCGCGATAGGGCTTGAGTCCCGCCCCCAGCAGCAGCACCGAACTGGCCACCGCCAGGCTGGTGACGATCAGCAGCGAGTAGCGCAGCGCGTTGTCGTCGGCGAACAGGTAGTCAGTCACCAGCGCCACGGCCGTAGGACCGATGCCAAGTCCGAGCAGCGTGATAACGAACAGGTAGACCGCCGAGGCCTGGCCGCGCATGGAGTTGGGCATGATCTCCTGGATCGCCGCCGGCGCCACACCGAAGGGCATGCTCAGGCAGAACACCGTGGGCGCCATCAGCACCGTCACCCAGAAGGCGTCGTCCAGTAGCGGAAACAGCACCACCAGGGGCAACGCCCCCAGCGCGGCGAACAGGCCGACGCGCATGTTGGCATCCGCACGCCCGCGCCTGGCCATCCAGTCGGCCAGACGACCACCGAAGACGATCCCGAGACAGCCGAAAACCGCCACCAGGCTGCCGTAGATCATACCCACCTGGCCCGCGTCCCAGCCGTGGGTGCGGATGTAGAAGGTGGGAATCCAGGCGGCGCTGCCGTAGCCGGCGAAGGCCAGGCCGGCGAAGCCGAAGTTGTGGCAGACCACGGTGCGCCGATTGCTGCGCAGGTAGCGGCCGACCTCCGCCAGGGGCACCACTACGCCAGCTCCGACGCCGCGCCGCTGGGGCTCGCGCACCGCCAGCGTAAGCAGGGTGAAGAGCGCGCCGGCGGCGCCCAGGGCCAGGAAGATCAGCTGCCAGGGCCGTACTTCGCCCAGCAGCGGCAGATGGACGTCGCCCTGGGCCGAGGCGAACTTGATCACCAGCCCGCCCAGCAGGAACGCCAGCCCGGAACCGAGATAGACACCCATCGAATAGACGCTGATCGCCGTAGCCCGGCGCTCCTTGGGAAAACTGTCGGCGATCAGCGAATAGGCCGCCGGCGACAGGGCCGCCTCGCCCACGCCGACACCGATGCGGCAGAGCAGGAACTGCCAGTAGAGCTTGGCCATGCCGCAGGCCGCGGTGGCCGCACTCCAGAACAGCACGCCAATGGCGATCAGCCCGCGACGACTGCGGCTGTCGGCCAGGCGCCCGAGGGGAATGCCGCAGACGGTGTAGAAGAGCGCAAAGGACAGCCCCATCAGCAGGCTCATCTGCGTGTCGCTGATGGCGAGGTCGCGGCGGATGGGTTCCACCAGCAGGTTGAGGATCTGCCTGTCGATGAAGGACAGCACGTAGGCCACCATCAGAATGGCGACTGTGGTCCAGGCACACAGGCTCGAGGGGTAGCCGTTGTTCTTGTTCTGCATGGGCTCTCCTCGGCGCCGCCGGTGCGGCGCACGACGGTTGAAGGAAAACCCAGCTTAGGTGGCCATGGGTGGCCTGAATACCGCCGAGCAGGCGATATAGGCGAGATGAATGCGCAGCGTGTCCTCCAGTTGATAGAGAACCTCGCAGGAGCGAGCTCTGCTCGCGAATGGCCTTCGCGATCAAAGCGCGCTCCTACACCAGTGGCCGCACCGCCGTCTCGCACAACTTCGCCAAGGCCGACACCCATTGCGGATGGCTGTTCATGCAGGGCACCAGCACCAACTCCTGGCCACCGGCAGCCTGGAACTGTTCGCTGCCACGCTGGCCGATTTCCTCCAGTGTCTCGATGCAGTCGGCGACGAAGGCCGGGCACATGACCAGCAGCTTCTTCACGCCCTGCTGCGCCAGCTCCTCGAGGCGGGTTTCGGTGTAGGGCTCGATCCACTTGTCACGCCCCAGGCGCGACTGGAAGGACACCGACCATTGTCCGGGCTGGAGCCCGGCGCGCTCGGCAAAGGCTTCGGCGGTCCGCTGGCACTGGCTGCGGTAGCAGACCGCCAGGACCTCGTCGCTGACGCCACGGCTGTCCCTGGCGCGCAGGTCGTGCTGCGGGTCGATGCCTTTCACCAGCTTGCGGATATGCCGTTCGGGCAGTCCGTGGAAGCTCAGCAGCAGGTGGTCGAAGGGCTGCTCCAGATAGGGCCTGGCGCTGGCCACCAGGGCATCCAGGTAGTCCGGCTCGGCGAAGAAGGGCGGCAGCACCGACACCTGCAGCTTCAGGCCCAGTTCGCGAACGACCCGGCGCGCTTCTTCGATGGCGGTGGTGGTGGTGCTCTCGGCGAACTGCGGATAGAGCGGTGCCAGGGTCACCTGCTTGACGCCCTGGTCGGCCAGCTTGCGCAAGGCGCCTTCGATGGAGGGGTCGCCATAGCGCATCGCCAGCTCCACCGGCCCGTTCGGCCAGTGTGGAGCCATGGCTTCCTGCAATTGGCGGCTGAGGACGATCAGCGGCGAGCCCTCCGGCCACCAGATGGACGAATAGGCATGAGCCGATTGCGCCGGACGCTTGATCAGGATCAGCGAAACCAGAAGGCGCCGCAGGGGCCAGGGCAGGTCGACCACATAGGGGTCCATCAGGAACTGATCGAGGTAGCTCCGCACATCCTCCACCTTGGTGGAAGCCGGGGACCCCAGGTTGACCAGCAGCAGGGCGTGATCAGTCATCAAACATCCTTAGGCTTCAGCAGGTCGCCGAGCGCCGTGTCCAGATCGGTGAATGCAAAGGTGAAACCCGCCGCCCGCAGGCGGGCCGGCATCGCACGCTGGCCACCCAGCAACAGGCCGGCCAGCTCCCCCAGCAGCAGGCGCAGGACGATGGCCGGCGCCGGCATGACGGCGGGCCGCCCCAGCACTCGTCCCAGGCTGCGGGCAAAATCGCCGTTGCGTACCGGCTGCGGCGAGCACGCATTATAGGGACCGCGAGCGTCTTCCCGCCGCAAGAGAAAATCCATCAAGGCAATTTGATCCTCCAGGTGCACCCAGGACACCCATTGCCGGCCATTGCCCAGGGGGCCGCCCAACCCCAGGCGAAAGGGCGGCACCAGCCGCTTGAGAAAGCCCCCGCCGCGCGCCAGCACCAGACCGGTGCGTATGAGCACCACACGGATGCCGAATGCCTCGGCCCGTTGCGCCGTCTCCTCCCAGGCCACGCAGAGCTGGCTGGCGAAGTCGTCGGTGACAGGAGGCGAATCCTCCGTCAACTCGCGCTCGCCAGCGTCCCCGTACCAGCCCACGGCTGAGCCGTTGAGCAGCACCCGCGGTTTCTGTTCGCGCTTGCCCAACCATTCCAGCAACTGCTCGGTCAGGGTGATGCGGCTGCCCCAAAGCTGTGCCTTGCGCTTGTTGCTCCAGGGCCGGTCGGCAATGGGTTCGCCGGCCAGGTTGACGACGGCGTCCAACGGCTCGTCGCCATAGTCGGAAAACTGACCGATGCCGCGCACCGCACGACCGCACAGGCTGGCGACACTCTGTGGCCGACGGCTCAGCACGGTAAGCTGGTGCCCGTCGACCAGCCAGCGCTGACAGAGCGCCCGACCGATCAGACCAGTACCGCCGGTCAGCAATATGTGCATGGCATCCTCCTCGCATGGCGCTAAGTGCGGATATCGCCCTAGTCTGGTTTATGGCGATTCGACGTGCCCCGGATTGGGCCTCGCACCGTCTGACACACAGAAGTCCGCGATTGGAACCGAACGACCTATACAGCGCTTGAATATTGTACAGGTCTTGTCTAAAGCGTAGCCTGTAGCCATAGGTAACGAGGTAGACCATGAGTGCACCTATCGCCATCATCGGAACGGGCATTGCCGGCCTCTCCGCCGCCCAGGCGCTGAATGCGGCTGGGCAGAATGTGGAACTCTTCGACAAGAGCCGAGGGAGTGGCGGGCGCATGGCCAGCAAGCGCAGCGATGCCGGCTCCGTGGATCTTGGCGCGCAATATTTCACCGCCCGCGATCGCCGCTTCGCCGAAGTGGTGCAGCAATGGCGCGACCGGGGCTGGGTGGCCGAGTGGTCGCCAAGCCTCTACAACTACAGCGAAGGCAGGCTCCTGCCCTCCCCCGACGAGCAGATCCGCTGGGTCGGAACCCCGCGCATGAGCGCCATCACCCGAGCCCTCCTGGGCGCCCTGCCGGTGAACTTCGCCTGCCGCATCACCGAGGTCTTTCGCGGTGAGCGCCACTGGGGCCTGCAGGACGCCGAAGGGCTCAGCCACGGCCCCTTCAGCCATGTGATAGTCGCCACCCCGGCGCCCCAGGCCACCGCCCTGCTGGCCGCAGCCCCCAAACTGGCCGGCGCCGCCGCCAGCGTCGCCATGGAACCGACCTGGGCCGTGGCCCTGGGCTTCAGCGAGCCGCTGGATACCCGAGTCGAAGGTTGCTTCCTGCAGGACAGCCCGCTGGACTGGCTGGCCCGCAACCGCTCCAAACCCGGCCGCGAAGCCAGCCTGGATACCTGGGTCCTGCACGCCAGCAGCGCCTGGAGCAAGCAGCATCTGGACATGCCCAAGGAAGCGGTGATCGAACAACTCCATGGCGCCTTCGCCGAGATGATCGGCTGCGCCGTTCCGGCACCGAATTCCAGCCTGGCCCACCGCTGGCTCTACGCTCGTCCGAGCCAGGCGCACCAGTGGGGCGCCCTTGCCGATGCCGACCTTGGCCTCTATGCCTGCGGCGACTGGTGCCTGTCCGGCCGCGTGGAAGGTGCCTGGCTCAGCGGCCAGGAAGCCGCCCGCCGCCTGCTCGAGCACCTGTAACCAAGCAGCAGCTGACCCGCGCCAGCTGCTGCGCTCGAAATGGACGGCCTGTCGGCCGTCCTGCCGTGTGAAACACCTTTCCGCCAGCCGGCTCATCGGGAAAGGAGCCGGCCACCCGCACGACGCTGCACGCGAAGCACCGCACAGCCATCTCAGACAACGGCACCTTTGGTAGGCACCGACCTGACCCCGTCACTGGCGACTTGGCTGCCGGTGCGCACCTCTTATCCAAATCCTGTACAAGTCGTTTGACTTGTACAACTTCATGCCTATCATTCTCAGAAATCTGTACATGAAAAGCCCTTTGTACAACTCATGTCCAGGCAAAGCAGCATGACGCCACCCTTCAACCAGCCACAGCGCCCCACACTGGACATCAGCGCCTTCTGCGCCCGGCACCCGGACTTGCAGGGGGAAGAGGACGACAGCCTCAACGACCCCGCACTGCGGGAGAACTTCCTCACCCGCGTCTACGCCTGCGCCCGGTGGCAGGCGCTGTGCCGTGCAGGCCTCAGCCACAAGGCGATCCTCGACTTCCACTCCTGCTACAAGTACCAACTGATGGCCAACGACCCGGTGCAGTACAAGGCCCTGGGACGCCTGCTCGGCGACATCGGCAACTATCCGGCGCAGGAGATTGGCCCACGCTACTTCTCGTTGCTGATGGCTGGTCTGAAGAAACGTGCCACCCGCTCCACCCACAGCAATGTGCTGCAGCACCTCTGCGGCTACCTCAAGAACCACCTGAGTCGCGACGAGAAGGCCGAACTGCAATGCCTGATCGAGCGGTACCGCACCGGCATGGTGCCGTTGGCAGTCCCCATCACCCGACTCAGGCACCACTTCAACCGCCACCCGGATCGCTACATCGCCCGGCAGGTCTACCTGCAGTCGCATCCGGACGACCTCGGCCTGCCGCATCACTGATCAAAGGAAAGCGCCATGCGCCAACTCATGTGGTTCCGCACCGACCTGCGCGTGCAGGACAACAGCGCCCTCCACGCCGCCCTTGCGGCCGGCCCCACCATCGCCCTGTACATCATCAGTCCCGGCCAATGGCAGGCCCACGACGACGCCGCCGCCAAAGTGGACTTCTGGCTGCGCAACCTGGCCGGGCTGTCCAAGGCCCTGCGGCAACTCGAGGTGCCGCTGCTGATTCGTCATGCCGACACCTGGGCCGACGCCCCGCGCCTGGTTCTGGATCTCTGCCATGAGTTCGATATCCACGCGGTGCAGGTGAACGAGGAATACGGCGTCAACGAGCAGGAGCGCGACCGCCTGGCAAGCGAGCGCCTGGCCGCAGCCGGCATTGTCCTGCGCAGCCACCTCGACCAGTTGTTCTTTCGGCCCGGCAGCCTGCTGACCCAGGCCGGCGGCTACTTCCAGGTCTACAGCCAGTTCCGCAAGGTCTGCTACCAGCGCCTGCACAGCGCCCTGCCCGGCTGCCTGCCGCCCCCGCGGCCCCAGGCCCCACTGGGCATCGCCGGCGATACGCCCCCCAGTGCGGTGGACGGTTTCCCCACGCCGCCGGACAGCCTACGCCAGCTCTGGCCGGCCGGAGAGGACGCAGCCGGCGAGCGCCTGGAAGCCTTCGCCATGGAAGAACTCTGCTGCTATGCAGAGCGCCGCGACTTCCCCGCCCAATCCGGAACCAGCCAGCTCTCGCCTTATCTGGCCGCCGGTGTATTGTCCCCCCGCCAGTGCCTGCACGCGGCCCTGCGGAACAACCAGGGCGAGTTCGACAGCGGTGATCCGGGCGCCATCAGCTGGATCAACGAACTGCTCTGGCGCGAGTTCTACAAGCACATCCTGGTGGGCTTCCCTCGGGTATCCCGGCACCTCCCCTTCCGCCGGGATACCGAGGCCCTGGCCTGGCGCGATGCACCGGATGAACTGGAAGCGTGGCAGCAGGGCCGCACCGGCATCCCGATCGTCGACGCGGCGATGCGCCAGCTGCTGGCCACTGGCTGGATGCACAATCGCCTGCGCATGGTGGTGGCGATGTTCCTGACCAAGAACCTGCTGATCAACTGGCGCGAAGGCGAGCGCTGGTTCATGCGCCACCTGATCGACGGCGATCTGGCGGCGAACAACGGTGGCTGGCAGTGGAGTGCCTCCACCGGCACAGATGCGGCGCCCTACTTCCGCATCTTCAACCCCATCAGCCAATCCGAGCGCTTCGATCCCGACGGTCGCTTCCTGCGGCGCTGGCTGCCGGAACTGGCGCACCTGGACAGGCGGGATATCCACAACCCCGCCAGCCACGGCGGACTCTTCGCGGTGGACGGTTACCCGCCACCGCTGGTGGACCTTGCCGCCAGCCGCGAGCGGGCGCTGGCGGCCTTCAGAAATCTCTCGGTATGAATCGATTGGCAGCGGATCGGCAGCCAATAAAAAACCGGGCGCGAGGCCCGGTCCTTTTCGTGCAGCTACGCCTCAGAAGGACAGGCGATAGTGCAGGCTGTAGGTTTCCACGCCATCGTTCGGCTGCTTGATGCCGGCGTTCGAGTAGTGGAAGGCACGCACGCCCACTTCCTGGTTGGCGAAGCGCAGGCCCAGGCCCAGGCGGTCCTCGAACTGGAAGGAGGTGCTCAGGTCGTTGTCTTCCAGCTCGGTGCTGTCGAACACGGCCAGGCCGATACCGGCTTCGATATAGGGCCTGACGGTCTCACCGGCGAACTCGTAGACGAACACCGGGGAAAAGGACAGGCTGTGGTTGCTCGACGCCTCATCGCCTTCCCAGTAGGTGTAGGCGGCGTCCCAGTAACCGGTCAGGCGCCCCACGTCGCTCTGGTACCAGCTGCTGGAAAAGTCGAATTGGGTGCCCAGACGATAAGTCATGGTGGATTCGCCGGTCTGGCCGATGTCCAGCGACACATCCGCAGCCTGGGCGGTAACGGCCTGGCCGAGGGTGATAGCTGCAGCTGCGACCCAGCAGAAAAGATTCTTCATGAAAACAGTCCTTTTTCTGGAAGTGCTGACAGAAAGCTTTAATACCTGACAGCGATTATAGATAGCTTTTTAATTGGAGATCGAAATCTGCAGAACTGTGAGGTCATCCGGGAAATCTATCCACCCGGGCAGAGTCCCCCCAGAGCGTAGGAAGGATCTCCTGCATAGCCGCCGGGTCACCGCTGGACCAGAAACGGCAGGGTTCGGCCCTGCCCTCTGCCAGCAACCCGTCCGCGTCCAGCAACCGCTGCAACTGACGAGCCACCGCAGCCCCGGTATCGATCAGGCTGACCGACGCCGATACCAGCTGCTGAAGCAGCGGACGCAGGAATGGATAGTGGGTGCAGCCGAGAATCAGCGTGTCGCAGCCCTGGGCCAGCAGCGGCTCGACATAACCGGCCAGCAGCCTGCGGGTATCCGACCCCATCAGGTCACCGGCCTCGATACGCTCCACCAGGCCAGGACAGGGCTGGGTGATTACCCGCACATCGCTGGCGAAGCGGTCCAGCAAGGCGGCGAACTTGGCGCTCTTGAGCGTCCCGGTAGTGGCCAGCACGCCGACCACGCCGCTGCGGGTGGCGGCGGCGGCAGGCTTGACCGCCGGCTCCATGCCGACGATGGGCAGCTGCGGATAGCGATCGCGCAGGTCAGCCACCGCAGCGGCCGTCGCCGTGTTGCAGGCCAGCACCAGCGCCTTGGCGCCACGCTCGATGAAGAACTCCGCGATGCGATGGCTGCGTTCGCGGATGAAGTCGGCGCTCTTCTCGCCGTAGGGCACATGGCCGCTGTCGGCGACGTAAAGCAGCGACTCGCGGGGCAACAGCGCACGGATCTCGCGCAGTACCGACAGGCCACCGACGCCCGAGTCGAAAACGCCTACCGGCGCCATCTCAGGCATGCCGAACCCCACAGACCTCGCAGGCCGGATCGCGCTTGACCCGCAGCTCGCGGAAACGGGTGCCCACAGCGTCGATCAGTAACAGCCGGCCAACCAGCGGTTCGCCGAAACCAGCCAGCAGCTTCAGTGCCTCCAGGGCCTGCAGGCTGCCCACCAGGCCCACCAGCGGGCCGACCACACCGGCTTCGCTGCAGGTCAGTTCCGCCTCGCTGCCATGGCCATAGAGGCAGTGGTAGCAGGGGCTGTCGTCACGGCGCGGGTCGAACACCGAGAGCTGCCCTTCGAGGCGGATCGCGGCGCCGGACACCAGCGGCTTGCCGGCGGCCACGCACGCCGCGTTCACCGCCTCGCGCGTGCCGAAGTTGTCAGTGCAATCCAGCACCAGGTCGACGGCGGCCACGGCGGCGGCCAGGGAATCCTCGTCCAGCGCTCGGGTGATGGGCACCAGGCGCACTTCCGGATTCAGCGCGGCGAGGCGCGCCATGGCCGAGTCGACCTTGCTCTGCCCCACGCTGCCGCTGTCGTGGACGATCTGCCGCTGCAGGTTGGTCAGGTCGACGCTGTCGAAGTCCGCCAGGTGCAGCTCACCGACCCCGGCAGCCGCCAAGTAGAGGGAAACCGGCGAGCCCAGGCCGCCGAGGCCGACGATCAGGACACGCCCCTGCTTCAGTCGCAGCTGGCCGTCGACGTCGATTTGCGGCAGGAGAATCTGCCGGCTGTAGCGAAGGAGTTCCTGATCACTCAGCATGGCCATTGCCCAAGGGAAATGCGTTCGTGGCCGCCCAGGTCGCGACGGCTCTCCACCCGGGCAAAGCCCTGGCGGGTCAGCAGGCCACGCACTGCAGGCGCCTGGTCGTATCCATGTTCCAGCAACAGCCAGCCGCCGGCGAGCAGGTGCCGGGGCGCTTTCTGGATGATCTGGCGGATATCGTCCAGGCCATCGGCGCCAGCCACCAGGGCACTGGCAGGTTCGAAGCGCACGTCGCCCTCGGCCAGGTGCGGGTCCTTGGCCGGAATATAGGGCGGATTGCTGACGATCATGGCAAAACGCTGCTCGCCCAGGGCGGCGAACCAGTGACTTTCCATGAATTGCGCATTGTTCAGCTTGAGCCGCGCGCGATTGCGCTCGGCCAACTGCACGGCGGCGGAAACCCGGTCGACGCCGGTGACCTTCCAGGCCAGTCGCTCGCAGGCGAGCGCCAAGGCGATGGCACCGGTGCCGGTGCCCAGGTCGAGCACCTCGGCGGGGCTCGCCGGCAGCAGGGCCAGGGCGGCTTCCACCAGCAGTTCGGTATCGGGGCGCGGGATCAGGGTGTCCGGCGCCACTTCCAGGTCCAGGCTCCAGAAGCCCTGGTGACCCAGGATGTACGCCACCGGCTCGCCCTTGCGGCGGCGTTCCAGGTAAGCGGCGTAACGCTCGGCCACTTCGCCGGAAACCACCCGCTCGGGCCAGGTGCGCAGGAAACTGCGCGGCTTGCCGAGGGCTGCTGCCAGCAGCAGTTCGGCATCCAGTCGCGGGGTGGGCGAGTCCGGCAGGCGGGCTTCGCCCAGAAGGCTGGCGATGATGGTCACGTCAGTCTCCCAGGGCCGCCAGCTGGTCGGCCTGGTATTCGGCGAGCAGCGGCTCGATCACCGCTTCCACTCCGCCGGCCATGATGTCGTCCAGGGCGTAGAGGGTGAGGTTGATGCGGTGGTCGGTGACCCGGCCCTGCGGATAGTTGTAGGTGCGGATGCGCTCGGAACGATCGCCGGAACCCACCAGCAGGCGGCGGGTATCGGACATTTCCTTGTGTGCGGCGGCCTCCTGCTGGTCGTTCAGCTTGGCCGCCAGCCAGGCCAGGGCCTTGGCGCGGTTCTTGTGCTGGGAGCGCTCTTCCTGGCACTCGACGACGATGCCCGACGGGATGTGGGTGATGCGCACCGCCGAATCGGTCTTGTTCACGTGCTGGCCGCCAGCGCCGGAGGCACGGTAGGTGTCGACGCGCAGGTCGGCGGGGTTGATCTCGATGGCGGCCTGCTCGTCCGGCTCCGGCAGCACGGCGACGGTGCAGGCGGAGGTGTGGATGCGGCCCTGGGATTCGGTTTCCGGCACGCGCTGCACGCGATGGGCGCCGGACTCGAACTTGAGCTTGGAATAGACGTTGTCGCCCTCGACCCGCGCGATCACTTCCTTGTAGCCGCCGTGCTCACCCTCGTTCTCGGAGAGGATCTCGACGCGCCAGCCCTGGCGCTCAGCATAGCGGGAGTACATGCGGAACAGGTCGCCGGAGAAGATCGCCGCCTCGTCGCCGCCAGTGCCGGCGCGGACTTCCAGGAAGACGTTGCGGCCGTCGTTGGGGTCTTTGGGCAGCAGCATGCGCTGCAGGCGGTCCTCCAGCCCCACCAGTTGTTCGCGGGCCTGGGCCACTTCTTCCTCGGCCATCTCGCGCAGATCCGGATCACTGTCCTTGAGCAGGGCCTGGGCGCCTTCGAGGTCGCCCTGCACCTTGCGGAACTCGCGGAAGGCCAGGATTACCGGCTCGACTTCGGCGAACTCCTTGGAATAGGCGCGGAACTTGCCCTGGTCACTGATGACTTCGGCATCGCCGAGCAGGGCGGTGAGTTCCTCGTAGCGATCCTGGAGGAGGTCGAGCTTATTCAGCAGGGAAGCTTTCATTGCGAACGTTTATCCGGGCCCTCGTCGAGGGCGAAGAGTTCCTGGGCCACGGCCAGCGCGTCGAAGCGGCCGTCGGCGGAAAGTTTCTTCAGTTGCACGCTGGGCGCGTGCAACAGCTTGTTGGTCAGACCGCGGGCCAACTGAGCCAGCACCTCTTCGGCGGCGCTGCCGTTCTGCAGCATGCGCTGGGCCTTGGCCAATTCGTCATCACGTAGACGCTCGGCCTGCTGGCGGTAGGCACGCAGCACATCGACCGCGGCCAATTCGCGCAGGCGCTGCATGAAGTCATCGACGCCGGCGACCACCAGCTCTTCGGCCGCCTGGGCCGCGCCCTGGCGGCTCTTGAGGTTCTCCGCGACCACCTCGTGCAGGTCGTCCACGGTATAGAGGTAGACGTCGTCCAGTTCGCCGACTTCAGGCTCGATGTCCCGGGGAACGGCGATGTCGACCATGAAGATCGGCTTGTGTCGGCGCTGCTTCAGCGCGCGCTCCACCGCACCCTTGCCGAGGATCGGCAGCTGGCTGGCGGTGGAACTGATGACGATATCGCTGTTGACCAGCTCCTGGGGCATATCGGCCAGCAGCACGGCATGGGCACCGAACTCCTCGGCCAGGATGCTGGCGCGCTCCAGGGTACGGTTGGCGACCACGATGCGCTTGACGCCCTGCTCGTGCAGGTGGCGGGCCACCAGGGTGATGGTCTCGCCGGCGCCGATCAGCAGCGCCTGGCTGCGGTGCAGGTCGGAGAAGATCTGCCTGGCCAGGCTGACGGCGGCGAAGGCCACGGAAACCGGGTTCTCGCCGATGGCGGTGTCGGTGCGCACCGTCTTGGCGGTGCTGAAGGTGGCCTGGAACAGCCGGCCGAGCAATGGACCGACGGTGCCGGCCTCACGCGCCACGGCGTAGGCGGACTTCATCTGGCCGAGGATCTGCGGCTCGCCGAGGACCATGGAGTCCAGCCCCGAGGCGACGCGCATCATGTGGCGCACCGCGTCGTCGTCCTGGTGCACGTAGGCACAGGCACGCAGTTCTTCCAGGCTGAGGTTGTGATAGCCGGCCAGCCAGGCGAGCACTTCATCGGCGGCCGGGTGATCCTGCTCCAGGTACAACTCGCTGCGGTTGCAGGTGGAGAGGATGGCCGCCTCGCGGCTGGGCGTGATGCGACACAGCTGCTGCAGGGCCTCCACCAGCTGCTCGGGAGTGAAGGCCACACGTTCGCGGACGTCCACCGAAGCGGTCTTGTGGTTGATACCAAGAGCAATGAAGGCCATGCAGGGTCGCTAACTGAATCGGGAGGGCGCGCAATTGTCCTACTTCACCCTGGCGACGACAACCACCGCCGATAATTGTCTCCTCGAACAGCTTTTTGTCGCGCCCGGGTTGCGGCGTGCCCCATGGGCTTGCCTGAATGCTTGTGTCATGATGGGCCACTCGCTGGTTAGACGCCTTCCGCCTCTATGAATAGATCCCTCGCGTTACTGACCGCCCTGCTGCTCCTCGGCGGCTGTCAGAGCTTGACCCACAAGTCCCCGGACGGCACCCCGCCGGTCGAGGATGGCAGCAAGGCCTCCGCGCCCGCCAAGCCCGAGGTCTATGGTTCGTTCAGCCGCGAAGCCCTCTATTCCCTGCTTACGGCCGAATTGGCCGGGCAACGCAATCGCTTCGACATCGCCCTCGGCAGCTACGTGCAACAGGCCAATGCCACCCAGGACCCTGGCGTGGCCGAGCGCGCCTTCCGCATTGCCGAGTACCTGGGCGCCGATCAGGCCGCCCTGGACACCGCGCTCATCTGGGCCAAGAACGCCCCGGACAACCTCGACGCCCAGCGCGCCGCCGCCGTGCAACTGGCCCGTGCCGGTCGCTACGACGAAGCCATGACCTATATGGAGAAGGTGCTCCAGGGCCAGGGCGACACCCATTTCGACTTCCTCGCCCTGTCCGCCGCGGAGACCGACGCCGATACCCGCGCCGGCCTGCTGCAGAGCTTCGACCGCCTGCTGGCCAAGCACCCGGACAACAGCCAACTGGTATTCGGCAAGGCCGTGCTGCTGCAACAGGATGGCCGCACCGACGAAGCCCTCGCGCTGCTCGAAGGCATCCCCGCGAACGACAAGGAAATCGCCCCGATCCTGCTCCGCGCCCGCCTGCTGCAGAGCCTGAAGCGCGGCGACGAAGCCCTGCCCTTGCTGCAGAAAGCCATCAAGCAACACCCGGACGACAAGCGCCTGCGTCTGACCTATGCCCGGATGCTGGTCGAGCAGGACAAACTGGAGGAAGCCAAGGCCGAGTTCTCCAGCCTGGTCCAGCAGTTCCCCGATGACGACGACCTGCGCTACTCCCTGGCGCTGGTCTGCCTGGAAGGCGAAGCCTGGGACGAAGCCCAGGTCTACCTGGAAGAGCTGGTAGATCGCGGCAGCCACGTCGACTCGGCCCACTTCAACCTCGGCCAGGTCTACGAGAAGCGTGGCGACAAGAACAGCGCCCTGCTCGAATACGCCCTGGTCGGCCCTGGCAACGACTACTTGCCTGCGCAGATGCGCCAGGTGCAAATCCTCCTGGAAAGCGGCCGCACCGATGAAGCTGAAGCGCGCCTGGCCAAGGCCCGCGAAACCCAGCCGGACTACGCCATCCAGCTCTACCTGATCGAGGCCGAGAGCCTGGCCGAGCGCCAGCAGCCGGAACGCGCCTGGAAGGTCATCCACCAGGGCCTGCAGCAGTTCCCGGACGACCTCAACCTGCTCTACACCCGCGCCATGCTCGCCGAGAAACGCAACGACCTGGCCCAATTGGAAAAGGATCTGCGCTTCATCATCGAGCGCGAACCGGAAAACGCCATGGCCCTGAATGCCCTCGGCTACACCCTGGCCGACCGCACCACCCGCTACGACGAGGCCAAGAAGCTGGTGGAACAGGCCCACCAGCTCAACCCGGACGATCCGGCCATCCTCGACAGCCTCGGCTGGGTAAACTACCGCATGGGCAATCTGGACGAAGCCGAACGGCTGTTGCGCCTGGCCCTGCAGGAGTTCCCCGATCACGAGGTCGCTGCCCACCTGGGCGAGGTGCTCTGGGCCCGCGGCAAGCAGGTCGAAGCCCGCAAGGTCTGGGCCGAGGCGCTGCAGAAGCAGCCTGACAGCTCTATCCTCCGTGACACCCTGCAACGCCTGACCGGCTCCGGAACCCTCTGATCCATGCGTCTACGTAACCTTCTGGCCGCCGGTGCGCTCCTCCTGCTCACCGGCTGTGCCGCCCTCGCCCCCCACGAAACACTCGAAGGCCAGGGCGACCAGGCCACCTGGAAGGCCCACAAGGCCCAGGTCAGTGCCCTCGATGGCTGGCAGATCAGCGGCAAGGTCGGCATCCGCGCGCCCAAGGATTCCGGCAGCGGCACCCTGTTCTGGCTGCAGCGCCAGGACTACTACGACATTCGCCTGTCCGGCCCCCTCGGCCGTGGCGCGGCGCGCCTGACCGGGCGCCCGGGCAAGATCGAGCTGGAAGTGGCCAACCAGGGCCGCTATCAGGCCGAATCACCCGAGGCCCTGCTGGAAGAACAACTCGGCTGGCGCCTGCCGGTGTCCCACCTGCTCTGGTGGGTCCGCGGCCTGCCCGCGCCGGACAGCCGCAGCCGCCTGACCCTGGACGCGTCCAGCCGGCTGGCCCAGCTGGAGCAGGACGGCTGGCAGGTGCAGTACCTGAGCTACGTGGAACAGAACGGCTACGCCCTGCCCGAGCGCATCAAGCTCAGCGGCGAGAATCTCGACGTCACCCTGGTGATCAAGGACTGGCAGCCGCGCCAGCTCGGCCAGTGACATGCAACACGCACAACTCGTCCTGCCGGCGCCGGCCAAGCTCAACCTGATGCTGCACATCCTCGGCCGCCGCGCCGATGGCTACCACGAGCTGCAGACCCTCTTCCAGTTCCTCGACCACGGCGACGAACTGGGCTTCGCCGTGCGCCAGGACGGTGAAATCCATCTGCGCACCGAGGTGCCCGGCGTTCCCCACGACAGCAACCTGATCGTCCGCGCCGCCCGCAAGCTGCAGGCCGAGTCCGGCTGCCGACTCGGTGCCGACATCTGGCTCGACAAGCGCCTGCCCATGGGCGGCGGCATCGGCGGTGGCAGCTCTGACGCCGCGACCACCCTGCTTGCCCTGGATCGTCTGTGGAACCTGGGCTGGAGCGAGGATCGCCTGGCCGCCCTGGGGCTGTCTCTGGGCGCCGACGTACCAGTCTTCGTACGTGGCCGCGCGGCCTTCGCCGAGGGCGTCGGCGAGCAGCTGACGCCCGTGGACCTGCCGGAACCCTGGTTCCTCGTTGCCGTGCCGCAAGTCTTTGTCAGCACAGCAGAAGTTTTCTCCGATCCCGAGTTGACACGGGATACTCCGCCCATTAAAGTTCGCAGCCTTCTTGAGGGGGGCGGTCGAAACGACTGCCAGCCGGTGGTCGAGAAGCGTTACCCGGATGTTCGTAACGCGCTGATCTTGTTGAATAAATTCACATCAGCTAGATTGACCGGCACTGGAGCTTGTGTGTTTGGGAGCTTCCCAAACAAAGGCGATGCTGATAAAGTTCGCCGCCAACTTCCGGCCACTCTGCCGAGCTTTGTCGCCCAGGGGCGCAACATCTCGATGTTGCATCGCAAGCTTCAAGGTCTGGCTTGAGAAGGACTGCAAGACAGTCGGTTGTACGATACAGGGGCGTCGCCAAGCGGTAAGGCAGCAGGTTTTGATCCTGCCATGCGTTGGTTCGAATCCAGCCGCCCCTGCCATTAACCCAACGGGTTATGCGTACAACGAAACGAAAGTCCTGCAGAGCGAGTTACATACATAGGGGCGTCGCCAAGCGGTAAGGCAGCAGGTTTTGATCCTGCCATGCGTTGGTTCGAATCCAGCCGCCCCTGCCATACACTTGAAAAGCTGTTCAAAAGCCCACGGCCTTTGAACGGCTTTTTGATTCATCAGGTCTACCCTCAGCCGGCAGGTACTGCGCGTGTCCAAGATGATGGTCTTCACGGGGAATGCCAACCCCGATCTGGCGCGTCGCGTCGTACGTCAACTGCATATTCCCCTCGGTGATGCCTCCGTAGGCAAGTTCTCCGACGGCGAAATCAGTGCTGAAATCAATGAAAATGTCCGCGGCAAGGACGTCTTCCTGATCCAGCCGACTTGCGCACCGACCAACGATAACCTGATGGAACTGGTGGTGATGGCTGACGCCTTCCGCCGTTCCTCGGCCTCCCGCATCACCGCGGTCATCCCCTACTTCGGCTATGCCCGCCAGGATCGCCGTCCGCGTTCCGCCCGCGTGGCCATCAGCGCCAAGGTAGTGGCCGACATGCTGACCGTGGTCGGTATCGACCGCGTGCTCACCGTCGACCTGCACGCTGACCAGATCCAGGGCTTCTTCGACATTCCGGTGGACAACATCTACGGCTCCCCGGTCCTGGTCGATGACATCGAAGACCAGCGCTTCGAAAACCTGATGATCGTTTCCCCGGACATCGGCGGTGTGGTTCGCGCCCGCGCCGTGGCCAAGTCCCTGGGCGTCGACCTTGCCATCATCGACAAGCGTCGTCCCAAGGCCAACCAGTCCGAAGTCATGCACATCATCGGCGATGTCGAAGGCCGCACCTGCGTGCTGGTCGACGACATGGTCGACACCGCTGGCACCCTGGGCCATGCCGCCAAGGCCCTGAAGGACCACGGCGCTGCCAAGGTCTACGCCTACTGCACCCACCCGGTGCTGTCCGGCCGTGCCATCGAGAACATCGAAAACTCCGTGCTGGACGAGCTGGTGGTGACCAACACCATCCCGCTGTCCGCCGCGGCACAAGCCTGCTCGCGTATCCGTCAGCTGGATATCGCGCCGGTTGTGGCTGAAGCGGTCCGCCGCATCAGCAATGAGGAATCGATCAGCGCGATGTTCCGCTAAGCGGGCATCCCTGACGAAACGCGCCCCGCTACGGCGGGGCTTTTTGCCCAACCGCCCGGATGCTGGTCGCAAGCATTACGGGCGTTTTGGTTATTTTGGAGAAATGCAATGTCTGAGTTTGCCCTGAATGCCGAAGCGCGTTCTGACCTGGGGAAAGGTGCGAGCCGCCGCCTGCGTCGTAACGCCAACCTGGTTCCCGCTGTTGTCTACGGCGGCGAGAAAGCCCCGCAATCCGTAAGCCTGCTGGCCAAAGAACTGGCCAAGCTGCTGGAAAACGAAGCTGCTTTCAGCCACGTGATCGCCCTGAACGTTTCCGGCACTACCGAAACCGTTCTGATCAAGGCCCTGCAGCGTCATCCGGCCAAAGGCTTCGTACTGCACGCTGACTTCCAGCGCGTAGTTGCCGGCCAGAAACTGACCGCCCACGTACCCCTGCACTTCATCAACGAAGCGACCTCCGTTGGCGTGAAGCAAGGCGGCGGCGAAGTTTCCCACACCATCGCTGAAGTCGAGGTCTCCTGCCTGCCGAAAGACCTGCCGGAGTTCATCGAAGTCGACCTGGCCAAGGTCGAAGTCGGCCAGATCATTCACCTGTCCGACCTCAATCTGCCGAAAGGCGTCGAGCTGGTGGCCCTGGCCCACGGCAACGACCTGGCAGTTGCCAACATCCATGCTTCCCGCGTGGTGAAGGAAGAAGGCGAAGCCGAGTAAGTTCTTACTCTGCGTCAGCCTGACAAAGGGCCCCTGTAGTGACTGCCATTCAACTGATCGTCGGCCTGGGTAATCCCGGCCCCGAATACGACCAGACCCGGCATAACGCAGGGGCCCTTTTCGTTGAGCGCCTGGCGGATCGCGAACGCGTCAACCTGAGCCTCGACAAGAAGTACTTCGGCCTGGTCGGAAAGTTCTCCCATCAAGGTCGCGATGTTCGTCTGCTGATCCCCACCACCTATATGAACCGCAGCGGCCAGTCCGTGGCGGCCCTGGCTGGGTTCTTCCGCATTCCCCCCGAGGCCATCCTGGTGGCCCACGACGAACTCGACATGCCCCCCGGCGTCGCCAAGCTCAAGACCGGCGGCGGCCACGGTGGCCACAACGGGTTGCGCGACATCATCGCCCAGCTCGGCAACCAGAATTCGTTCCATCGCCTGCGGCTTGGCATCGGCCATCCGGGGCACAGCAGCCTGGTTTCCGGTTTCGTTCTCAGCCGCGCCCCGCGCAGCGAACAGGAACTCCTGGATACCAGCATCGACTTCGCCCTCGGCGTGCTGCCGGAAATGCTCGCTGGTGACTGGACCCGCGCGATGCAGAAGCTGCACAGCCAGAAGGCCTGAAACCACTCCGCGCAGAGGCACATTCCATGGGATTCAATTGCGGCATCGTCGGCCTGCCCAACGTCGGCAAGTCCACCCTGTTCAACGCCCTGACCAAGTCCGGCATTGCGGCGGAGAACTTCCCTTTCTGCACCATCGAGCCGAACAGCGGCATCGTGCCGATGCCCGACCTGCGCCTCAATGCGCTGGCCGAGATCGTCAAGCCCGAGCGCGTGATCCCCACCACCATGGAATTCGTCGACATCGCCGGCCTGGTAGCGGGCGCGTCGAAAGGTGAAGGCCTGGGCAACAAGTTCCTCGCCAACATCCGCGAAACCGACGCCATCGCCCACGTGGTGCGCTGCTTCGAAGACGAGAACGTCATCCACGTTTCCAACAGCGTCGACCCCAAGCGCGACATCGAGATCATCGACCTCGAACTGATCTTCGCCGACCTCGACAGCTGCGAGAAGCAACTGCAGAAGGTCGCCCGCAACGCCAAGGGCGGCGACAAGGACGCCCTCGCGCAGAAGGCCCTGCTGGAAAAACTCATCCCCCACTTCAGCGAAGGCAAGCCGGCGCGCTCCCTGCTGAAGAACCTGGGTGACGAGGAGAAGCGCCTTGTCCGCGGCTTCCACTTGCTCACCAGCAAGCCGGTGATGTACATCGCCAACGTCGCCGAAGACGGCTTCGACAACAACCCGCACCTGGACGTGGTGAGAGCCATCGCCGAAGAAGAAGGCGCAATCGTGGTGCCGGTGTGCAACAAGATCGAAGCCGAAATCGCCGAACTCGACGACGGTGAAGAGAAGGACATGTTCCTCGAAGCCCTCGGCCTCGAAGAGCCGGGCCTCAACCGCGTGATCCGCGCCGGCTACGACCTGCTCAACCTGCAGACCTACTTCACTGCGGGTGTGAAGGAAGTCCGCGCCTGGACCGTGCGCGTCGGCGCCACCGCCCCCCAGGCCGCCGCGGTTATCCACACCGACTTCGAGAAAGGCTTCATCCGCGCCGAAGTGGTCGCCTATGATGACTTCATCCAGTTCAAAGGCGAAAACGGTGCCAAGGAAGCCGGCAAATGGCGCCTGGAAGGCAAGGAGTACATCGTCAAGGACGGTGACGTGATGCACTTCCGCTTCAACGTCTGATCCACGAAAAGCCCCGGACCTCCGGGGCTTTTTCTTTGTGCGGAACCGTAGGATGGGTGGAGCGAAGCGATACCCATCGCCCTCCCGCATGGCCCCCCTCTCGAACAAAGCCCACCCACCCGATGCGCCCCCTTGAAAACGCATCCGCCACCTAAACAATTGAAAGATCACAAAATTATCTAAGCAAAGGGGTTGACAGCCCCCCGAGAGATACGGAAAATGCGCGCCACTCGGCTACATAGCTCAGTCGGTTAGAGCGCAGCATTCATAATGCTGATGTCCCAGGTTCAAGTCCCGGTGTAGCCACCATACAAAACAAAGGGTTAGCGAAAGCTAGCCCTTTGTGCTTTCTGGGGTAGTGACTACGAAGTGACTACACCCTGTCTACCTAGCCCTCTGTCACCCCCTCCCCTCTTCTTTCACCCCGCGCCACTTCGCTACATTGAGCCCAATGGGGATTCGCTCCGGGGAAATCATGACTGCTATGGAAGACCGTTCATTGGAAGAGCTTCGCTCAGCCATTGCGGAGAGGATGGGCCGGTGCGTCCTGGTGCTGCAGCAATACGAAATTCTGTTGAAAAGGCTTCTAGCTCACCACGAGTACGCTGGTCCCGTGGATGCCTTGGCAGGATACCGAGCAAACCGCGAAGAACACTTCAGCGATCAGACACTTGGGCAGTTGGTAAAACAGTTCACGAAAAGAGTCCTTCGTCCCTCTACCGACAACATGGACGAATTCAGCATCGACGGCAGCCCGCAAGAGACGCTCGATTCGTTCGTGCAAATTCGCCAAAGCATTGGCGTCGCCGAAGAGCACCATGAGGCACTCTGCTCAGACCTCCAATCCCTCGTCGATCTTCGAAACAGGCTGGTTCACCACTTTCTAGAGGAGTTCCCTGACCACGACTCGGAAGGATGCCATGCTGCAATTCGCTTCCTTGACGAAGCTCTGGACAAGGTAAGGCGCAAGCACCAGCAACTCACGAACTGGGCAAAGTCATTCGATCAGGCTAGGAGAGACCTGGTGGATCTTATGCAGACACCCGGTTTAGACGACTTTGTGAAATATGGCATTGTCGCTGGGCAGGAAACGAATTGGCCGAACACGACTATCGTCTCGGCACTGCGGGAGGTCGAAAGGCACCTTGGCGTTGATGGCTGGACCAATCTTGAGATGGCCATAGGACTGATCCGCTCTTACCCGTTGGAGCTGACTCCGAAGAAGTACGAGTGCAGTAGCTGGCGTCAGGTGCTTCACGAATCGAAGCTCTTCCTGACCGAAAGGCGGCCGGCCGCCAGTGGGGTTGGCAGAGAGACCTGGTATCGGAGCAAGGCCGCAAACTAGGGCGCTTTAGACCCCGTCGCCGGCTGCTGGCCCTATTCCTCTCCCCAAGGATTCACCACAGGAACACCAAGCGCCTCAAAGTGGCGAACGTTACGTGTAGCGATCGTCGCCTCATGCAGTCGGGCAATAGCGGCGATCTGTGCGTCAGCCACCCCCGCCACTCTTCCTTTGGCCTCACTCATCGCCGCCAACTCAGCGTAATGCACTGCGGCATCCACATCGAAGGGCAGGGCATGGCCAGCAAAGTCCTCCTCAATGATGGCTGTAGCAGCTTCCAGCAGGGCGTCCTTCCGTTTGCCATCCGGCATCCGCGCGATGCCGAAGAGGATCTCTGCGACAGAGACGGAGCAAATCACCAGGAGACGGCCTGGCTGCGCGTCTACCCAAGCCAGAACATTCGGATTTGGCTTGGCCCTCATCAACTCGGAAATGACATTGGTATCTAGCAGGATCATTCGTCAATGTCCGCCGCTCGGGCTTTCTCGGTGCGCGGGGGAAGTTCGAGGTCTACACCACCCAATGCCGCAAAGCGCTTGTGGATACGGGTTCCCAATCCACTTGGCTTGTCCTGCTTTGCAAGAGCTTCAGCAAGGATCACCCTCACCTCTTCCTCCATCGATCGGCCGTGGCTGGCGGCAACGACACGAAGTCGAGCTTTCAGGTCGTCGTCCAGGTTGCGAATCGTGATGCTGGCCATGGGAACCTCCAGTGAAATCATTGCAATCACTGAAATCATACTGGAACGTGCCCGCTCTGCGCCAATGGCGACAGACGTAAGGCAGACTCCAAGTGATCCGGCGACAGGTGCGCATAACGCATCGTCATCGCGATCGAGGAATGCCCGAGGATTCGCTGCAGGCTGAGGATGTCCCCTCCCCCCATCATGTAATGACTGGCGAAGGTATGCCGGAGGATGTGCGTCATCTGCCCCGGCGTATTGAAGCCGCAGCGCTGGTAGGCACTACGAAATGCGGCCCTGCAGGACATGAACAGGCGGCCATTCCCAGGCAACCCCACCTTGAGCGCGATGGTCTCTACCTCGCCAGGAATCGGGACCGACCGGGACTGGCGGTTTTTGGTTCGATGAAAATGCACCTTGCCGCCGAAGATGGCGTTGCGCTGCAGCGACTCAGCCTCATCCCAACGTGCCCCGGTAGCCAGACAGATCAGCGCCACCGGATAGGTGTGGTTGTTCGTTGACCTGCGGCATTCTTCCAGCAGCTGCTCGATCTGCTGCAGGGAGAGGAACAACAGCTCGATCTGGTCCGTCTTGATCTGGCGGATGTTGGCCAGCGGGTTAGTGCCTAGTGGGTGCGGCCGCCCAAGGATTCAGCCGGGATAGTCACCTTCTTCGCTGCAGATTTGGCAGGTGCCGGCCTTATGGGGTTGCTCATCGTCCCCTACGAGCTCCCGCTCTACCGTTTTGCCGGACTCCATCTGAGCCAGCGAGCGAGCCAGGTGAGTGGCGTTGGCCGGGGACTTCAGGAGATGGACGGTTTCCACAAGGCTGTTGAAGCTATCGAGCGAAAGCAGCGCGGCGTCCGGCGCATCGCGGCCAGAAATAATGGTGAAGTCCGAATCATTGAACTGCGCGGCGCGCGCCTTGCACCTTCGGGAAGGCAGATCCAGCTCCAGGGTTCCTACCCCAGCGAAGCGCCCGCAAGCACCACGCCGAGGTGTAGTCATGGAGTCGGGGTCATCAGTGTCCGCATCACCAAGCCCGGCAAAGGGATTCTCCCCGCGCCAGTCGCCGTAACGGATCAGCTCCGCATACACCCTCGACAACCAGAGCCACTCGCGTCTGAGATGCTTGGGAGCAACCTTATCTCGGCGTGATTGCACATACCGCGTCCAGGTCTCTGCGTTGAAGTCATAGATGCGAGGATCGCCCAGACGCTTCACCGTGCCCAGGATGAAGGACAGTTGCCTTTTCGAGTTCCGGAGAAAGCCGCCGCGCCGCTCGTACCAGAGCAGCACCAGGTCCGAAAGGCGTTCGTCCAATGGGCAGCCCGCCAGCCTTCGCAAGGCGATGAAGTCGACCTCGTAGCGCTCGGCAGCCTTGCGGGACTTGAAACCGCGCTTGCACACTCGTCGCCCCGTTTGGCCGTTCTCGCAGAAGTCCACCGTCCAGCGCGAGCCCTCCCTGCGTGCCGTCATGCCGCCCTCCTCTCGTGCCCCGCGCCCTCGTCCCTGTATTCAACCCGCATTGCAAATCCTCCAAATGCGACGCTCAGTCGAGCCTGAACGCCAGCAGCACCAGCGCAAGCCCGACCACCACGAACAGCGTGTTCTCGAGCCAGATCCTTTTTCTGGACAGCTTCCGTCCAGCACGCACCCGACTGCTCCGGTAAACGACGGCCGCGAGGACCCACAGCGGAATGAGCGCAAGAATCAGTCCCGCCCAAAGCCCTCTCATAGGTTTCAAAGACCTCCCAGTTCCCCCCGTCGTGCTCGCCCCTCATCAATAGATACAGCACTCCAGGCGACTGAGAGCAACAGATTGACGGGGCGAGAAAGTTATTCACATGTCAGCGATCAATAACCCTCGCGTAGGGTATTGCAGCTCCTGCCGCCGGGCCGTTCCTTGGCCTTCAAGTCTCAATTGGATTCAGTGCCTACAGCTAAACCTTCACTCGCACCATCACTGACTACGGACCAACACCTCAGTGCGAGGTAGGCGAATGTCGACATGGCGCAGGTAAATCCCCGGCCCGTCTGGTAGGCCACGCAGATCGACTGCGATGGACACAGGGTTGTTCAGGACCTTGGCATAGCAGCCTGACGGTCCCTTGAATGGCGCTTGTCGATGTTGAGTCTGGATAGGCAATGATCGCTTCTTGCCGCCCTTCATGCGGAACAAAAGACAAAGCAGCCACAGCTGGCAGGGGCGCAAATTTCGGGATCGCATAACGGGCACGGATTCAACCACCGGCATAGTCCCCCGCGCTGAATACCGTCTTGCCCTGCTCCAGGTCCTTGCGGATGCGGTGGAGGTTGATGACCCGGCGGCGGCCGATCTTCACCGTCGGCAGCGTGGACGACTCCACCCAACCGCGTACAACGTCTTCGGTGATCTGCTCGATGCCCAGCATCCGCGCCAGGGCGAGCTGCGAGCAGAAGGGTGGATCGCGAAGATCCGGGATGCGGTCGCCCTGCCCTTCGACGGAGAACCTCGTTACACCAGACTGTTCCATACAATGTCCCTATAATCGGCCAGACGTTATCCACACAGAAACAGAGTAAACATCACTCAAGGAGTAAAATTTACTCATAAGCATGGATTGAGTAAAGATTACTCTGGCTGAGAAAATGCCATGGACGCTGTAAGAAACAGAGCACTCCAGTTGATCCGGACGGTTGGCCCAAAGCATCTGAGCGAACTCGGGGGAAAGAACTACGAGCGCTGGAGAAACATCAGCGGGGGAAAGATCAGGATCAGCACTGAAGAGGTAGGCATCCTTGCCGATGCATATCCCCAGTACGCCCTCTGGCTGATTTCTGGAAAGGTCGAACCCGAGAATGGGCACCGGAGCCCGGACTATGACCAGGCCAATCAAGGCTTGACCGATCAAATCGAGAGATGACGATCACCAAGCAAGTGGCCAGGCGCTGATACACCCGAAAGAAAATTGGATTGAAAGCATGAAAGACGACTTCGAGAACATTCGGGCCGAGCGCGACGCCCTGCCGTACCGACAGGCCCAGACCAACAAGTATTCCGGGCTTTGGAAGCAGATCGCCCTGGGCATCGTCGTCGGCTATACCGCGGTTGGACTCCTGAGTGCAGTTGGCTGGCTGATCGTCGCCAAGCTCGCCATGGGAAGCCTTCAGGTCAACATCCCCTAGCGCCAGCCCGACCAGATCGCGAAGATCCCGCCTAGGCGGGATTTTCTTTTGCGCCGACGCCAACCGATCGAACCCTAGCCATGCGCTGCCAGCGGCTCGATCTCATGCTCGATGGCTTCGCCCTTTTCCGCATACGCCGTGGCCAGTGAGTACTCGGATTGCATATTCATCCAGAACTGGGCGGACGTGTCGAAGTAACGCCCCAGTCGAATTGCAATGTCTGCCGTGATGCCCCGCCGCTCACGTGCAATCTCGTTGATGGTCGGGGCGGAAACGTGAAGTGCGCGAGCAAGTGCAGCCGGGGTGATGTTGAGGGGCTCCAGGAACTCCTCGCGCAAGATCTCGCCCGGGTGAATAGGTCGCATACCGTTCACAACCATGTGCACCTCCTCAGTGGTAATCGACAATTTCTACGTCAGTCGGGCCGGCATCGGTCCAGACGAAACAGATACGCCATTGGTCGTTGATCCTGATGCTGTGCTGACCAGTCCTGTCACGCAGGAGTGCCTCCAGACGATTGCCCGGAGGAGAACGGAGGTCTCGCAACTCTGTGGCGTAGTGCAGCATTGCAAGCTTCCGCGTCGCCACATTCAAGATGTTTCCCCAACGTCGCGACTGCCCTGTCTCGAATAGCCGCCTTGTGCTTTCACACTTGAAGCCCCGGATCATCCAATAATCCTTAACGTTAAGCGTTAATGAAGGATACCCGAGATGACGGGGGCGTCAATCAGGCGGATGGTGAGCGGCACTCAGCGCCAACGGAGCGGCGAGCCCCCAAACAAAAACACCCCGACAAGTCGGGGTGTTTTTGTTTGCAGCGCCGGATCAGGAAGCGGCGTTACCGACCACTGCGCCGCGGGTTTCTTCACGGCTGCCGAGGTTCAGCGCCTTGAAGAGCACGGTGAGCAGCACCAGGAAGGCCGGACCGATATAGAGGGCGATGCGGGTGTCTTCGAAGAAGGCCATGAGCACCACCACCAGCACCAGGAACGCCAGGGCCAGGTAGGAGCTCACCGGGAACAGCCACATCTTGAACTGCAGCTTGTCGCGCTCGGCCTGGCTCAGGCCGCGGCGGAATTTCAGCTGCGCCAGCAGGATCATTGCCCAGGTCCAGATGGCGCCGAAGGTGGCGATGGAGGTTACCCAGACGAACACCTTCTCCGGCACCAGGTAGTTCAGCAGCACCCCCAGCAGCAGGGCGAAGATGGACAGCAGCAGCGCGTTGCGCGGTACACCGTTGCTGGAGGTGCGGGCGAAGGCGCGTGGGGCCTGTCCGTCCTGGGCGAGGCTGTAGAGCATGCGTCCCGTGCTGAAGATCCCGCCATTGCAGGAGCTGAGCGCGGCGGTGATGACGACGAAGTTGATGATGCCGGCGGCGGTCTTGATGCCCAGGCGTTCGAAGGTCATCACGAAGGGGCTGCCCTGGCTGCCGATCTCGTTCCACGGGTAGATGGACATGATCACGAACAGGGCGCCGACGTAGAACAGCAGGATGCGCCAGAACACCGAGTTGATGGCGTCGGGGATGGTCTTCTGCGGGTTGCGCGCTTCGCCGGCGGTGAGGCCGATCATTTCCACGCCCAGGTAGGCGAACATGACCATCTGCAGGGACATGAGCACGCCCTGGATGCCGTTGGGCATGAAGCCGCCATGGCTCCAGAGGTTGCTGATGCCGGTGGCGATACCGCCATTGCCGAGGCCGAAGAAGATCATCCCGGCGCCCGCGAGGACCATGGCGATGATGGTGACGATCTTGATCAGGGCGAACCAGAACTCGAACTCGCCGAAGGCGCGCACCGTGATCAGGTTGACGGTGCCCATGCTCGCCAGGGCCAGGAGGGCCCAGATCCAGCGGTCCACTTCGGGGAACCAGATCTGCATGTAGATGGCGACGGCGGTGATTTCCGCGACGCAGGTCACCAGCCAGAGGAACCAGTAGTTCCAGCCGGTGAGGAAGCCGGCCAGCGGGCCGAGGTAATCCTGTGCATAACGGCTGAAGGAACCGGCCACGGGATTGTGGACGGCCATTTCGCCGAGGGCGCGCATGATCACGAGGATGGCGAGACCGCCGATGATGTAGGACAGCATGATGGCGGGGCCGGCCATCTGGATGGCTTTGGCGGATCCGAGAAACAGGCCGACGCCGATGCAGGCGCCAAGAGCCATGAGACGGATATGCCGCTCACCCAAACCACGTTGCAGTTGATCGCTGCTGGACATGTGGACCTCTTATTTTTGTAAAAGGGCTGACACCCGCTGGCTGGGTCGGCTGGCGAGTGCTCTCGTAATCCCGGTGCCTGGGGTACAGGTCCGGGGCAGAGGCAGGCCGCTCCTGTCCTGGGACACCCGGGTAGATGTCGGACGGGGGCGGACGGCTGGCTGTTGTATAGGCGGGGTCGCCAGGGGGCAACCTGGCAATCGGCTTGGAGTTTAAAACAGCTGAATCTGCCGCACGGATTATAAAGCACAGGCAAATCGACTTCGATAAGACGTTTTGGCAGTGGCGTATTGAGTGGGACGCTCGTTCTTCTAGCGATTTGGCGGGGTATTTTCGGTTTCTGATCGTTGGATCAGGAATTCACTGCAGTTCGCGTCGCTCGTCGTCCAAGCCGTCCGATTTCCGCCAAGACAGGTCCGAAGCGTTTCTTGCCCCCTCCTCCTCGATTCGTCGCCCCTTCTTCCGAGGCAGTCGGCCATCGCCCTGTTATTACTCCCCTATCCCGTCATCCATTAGGAAAGTTCTGAAAGCCTCTTCACCGCGTAGACCCGAACTCACACTTCGTGATGACGTTGCGCGGTCATCCATGCGAGGCAATCCACATGCAGATTCATGTTGGCGAACGCAGGGAAGGTGACGTTCTGACATTGAGGGTTCTGGAAGGAGTCAGCGAATCAGTGTTGATGGAGATGCTGAAGGCGGAAGGCATCGAGATCGTGGTCGGGCCAATAGCCAATGGCACGGCACGCATCGAGCTGCGGGCGCCGAAGCGGATGCTGTTATTGGAGGAGCGTGTCCTGCCGATGCCAATGTCCCTGGCGCTCGACTCCAGTTGACTCCTTGCACCCCGCTTCGGCGGGGTTTTCTTTTGGGGCGATGCCCCTGCGATGTCCAGCCTCCCTCACCCCAGCCCTCTCCCAGAGGGAGCTATCCGTGCCAGCTGGGTGGGTGCTGAGCGGGGTCTCCGGCTACAGCGCAGCAAGGATGCCCTGGCCCACCACTCGGGTGGTTTCGAAGCCGAAGTCGGCCTTGCCTTCCTCGCGCAGGAAGTTTTCCACAGCCTGTTCCAGGCGCTTGGCGAGGACAGGGTTCTGCCAGTGGTAGCGCAACAGCAGGGCGATGCTGAGGATGGCGCCCAGGGGGTTGGCGCGGCCGCTGCCGGCGATGTCGGGAGCGCTGCCGTGGACGGGTTCGGCCAGGGCGATGCCGTCGCCCCAGTTCAGGGACGGCGCCAGCCCCAGGCCACCACTCCAGTGGCAGGCGAGGTCGGAGAGGATGTCGCCGAAGAGGTTGCTGGTGACGATCAGGTCAAAGGCTTCGGGCTGTTCCACCAGTTGCAGGGCGGCAAGGTCGACCAGGCGTTCGTCCACTTCCGCGGCCCAGCCCTCCCCTTCCAGCACTTCGCGGCAGGTATCGCGGAACAGGCCACAGGTCACGGGCAGGACATTGGCCTTGTGGACCAGGGTGATGCGCCGCGCCTTGCGCGCCTTGGCCACTTCCAGCGCGCGTCGGGCCAGGGCTGCGCTGGCGTCGCGGCTGATGACCCGTTCGGCGATGGCCACGCCTTCGGACTCCCAGTGCTCCCGGCCGCTGTAGAGGCCTTCGCTGTTCTCGCGAAGGATGATGAGGTCGACGCCCTGCCTGTGGGAAACGCAGGGCCAGCTGCGCACCGGACGCAGATTGGTATTGAGCTTGAGCTGCTGGCGCAGTTGCAGGATGGCGCTGCGGTAGCCGGGCACCCGCTGGCTGGGGGAGGACACTGCGCCGAAGATACCGGCACCGCAGTCGCGCAGGGCCTGGAAGCTGGCCTCGGGCACCGCGCAGCCACTGCGCTGGAAGCACTCCCAGCCGGCGTCGGCTTCCACCGTTTGCAGGTCGGGCAGGAGTTTCTCCAGAACCTCGACCGCCACCGGCACCACTTCGCGGCCGATGCCGTCCCCGGCGATTACGACTAGCTTGTGCATGGGCTCACCTCAGGGAGGGGCGTGTCGCCAGCAGCAGGCCGGCGAAGATCAGCGCCCCACCGAACCAATGGTAAGCCTGCAGCCCCTCGCCCAACAGCAGGTAGCCGAGCAAGGCGGTGAACACCGGCATCAGGTAGTTGGTGAGCACGGCCTTGGCCACGCCCAGCACGCGGATGCCCTGGTTCCACAGCAGATAGGCCAGCAGTGAGGCACAAATGCCGGTGTAGCCGATGGCGGCGAGGTTTTCCACAGAGAGCTCGAAGCGCTGCCCAGCGACCAGTTCCAGCAAGTAGAACGGCAACAACAGGGGAACGCCGCAGGCCACCAGCGCTCCCAGCAGCACCAGCGGCGGCAGCTGGAAGTGGTGGCTCCAGCGGCGCAGCAGCAGGGTGTAGAGGGCCCAGTCGAGCACGGCGACGAGCATGATCAGGTCGCCCGGGTTGAACGACAGCGCGGCCAGCTGCTCCAGTTGCCCCTGGGCGATCAGCACCAGCAGGCCGACGGTTGCCACCCCGAGGCCCAGCCAGGCACGGCGCGGTGGCCACTCATTGAGCAATACCCCGGCGCCGATGAAGGTGGCCAGCGGCAGGCAGGTGTTGAGCAGGGTCAGGTTGATGGCCACCGTGGTGCGAGCGGCGAAGTACAGCAGCACACTGAAGGTGCTGATCCCCAGGGCCGCCACCAGCACCAGGCGCCAGCCGGCGCGGCGCAGCGCGCTGCGGTGTTCCCACATGGGCCGGGCGACGAAGGGCAGGAGGATGGCGAGCGCCAGGCTCCAGCGCCAGAAGGCCAGGGTGAAGGGCGGGATGGCATCGTGGAAGGCGCGGGCCACCAGGGCATTGCCGGCCCAGAAGAGGCTGGCGACGAGCAGGCCGAGCCAGGCCAGGCCGACGGCCCGGCTGCTTTGTTGTGGCATGGCTCAGTTCTGTCCGAGTGGGCGCAGGCGGTATTGCGGCGGCAATTGTTCCAGGCCGCTGACGGTCACGTTGAGGTTTTTCCAGATACCGTCCTTGATGCCGTAGATGCAGCCATGCACGGACAGTTCCTGGCCACGGTGCCAGGCGTTCTGGACGATGGTGGTGTGGCTGACGTTGGCCACCTGCTGGATGACGTTGAGCTCGCAAAGGCGGTCGACCCGCTCCTCCTCGGTGGCGAAGGTGGCCAGGTGCTCGCGCTGCTCGTAGTAGAGGTCGCGGATGGTGCGCAGCCAGCCGTCGATCAGGCCGTACTGGGTGTCACGCATGGCGGCTCGCACGCCACCGCAGCCATAGTGGCCGGTGACCAGGATGTGCTTCACCTTGAGCACGTCAACCGCGTACTGGATGACCGACAGGCAGTTGAGGTCGGTATGCAGCACCACGTTGGCCACGTTGCGGTGGACGAACAGGTCGCCGGGCAGCATGCCGACGATTTCGTTGGCCGGCACGCGGGCGTCGGAACAACCGATCCAGAGGAACTCCGGCACCTGCTGCTTGGCCAGCTTGGCGAAGAAATCCGGGTCTTGCTGCTTGATCTTTTCGGCCCAGCGCGCGTTGTTGTCGATCAGCTGTTGCAGGTCGCTCATGCGTCTTCTCCTCTTCTGGCTGGCGCACCTTACGGAGCGCCGGGAGCTTTGGCAATGGCCGGCGCGGGCTCAGTCGAGCAGGGTACAGGCCATCACCAGGGCGTCTTCACGCCCGCCCACGGCCGGGTAGTAGTCGCGGCGCCGGCCGATCTCGTTGAAGCCATAGCGCTCGTAGAGGCGATAGGCGGACTGGTTGCTGGCGCGCACTTCGAGGAAGCATTCGGCAGCCTCGAGTTCGCGGGCGCGCTCCATCAAGTGCTCCAGCAAGCGTAGGCCGAGGCCGCGGCCCTGGCTTTCCGGCTTGACGGTGATGTTCAGCAGGTGGGCTTCGCCCACTATCACGTTGATCACGCCGTGGCCGACCTGCTGGCTGCCTTCGAACATCAGCCAGCAGTCGTAGGACTTGAGGCTGTCGGTGAAGATGCCGCGGGTCCAGGGGTGGCTGAAGGCGGCGAATTCGATTTTCAGTACGGCATCGAGGTCCGCCTCGGTCATCGGGCGGAAGGAAACGGCATCGGTCATTCGGGGTTCTTCCAGCGGCGCATCACGCGGCGCATGGCTTGCCAGAGCTCGCCCTTGCGCTCGGGCTCATCCATTAGCGGTTCCAGACCCGGCAGCGCCCAGGCGGCGCCCAGTCCTTCGACCTGCAGTTCGCGGTTGAAAGCGCCAGCATCGGCCTCGCCGGCGAAGCGCACTGCCGGCAGCCCCACCAGCCAGAGGCAGGCGCATGCGCCCTGCTCTTCCAGGCGTGCACCGACGAAGCCCTGGACGAAGTCACGGGCGGCGTCGTGCCCCTGGTCCATGCTGCCGCCGTTGAGCAGCGGCCAGCGCACCGGCTCGCCGAGGATCTGCGGGCTATCGGGCAGCCCGGCGGCACGCAGCAGGTCCTTCAGCAGCAGGTAAGCCGGGTCGCGGCTCTGGAAGGGCTCGCCGGTGGGCAATTCCACCAGCAGCAGGCAGTTGCCGGCCCGCAACAGCTGCAGGGAGAAACGCGGCGGCGGCAGCACCTCGGCCTTGGCCGGCGCGGTTTCGGGCTCGGTGCCAGCCTCAGGCTCGGGCTGCGCGGCCGGGCGCGGCGTGCTGCCAGGGCGGGGAATCTCGATCTTCGCGCGCGCGGAGGCCGGGCGGGCCTCGGGGGCCGGGGTCGCGGGAGTGCTTGTCTCGGCAACCGGCGTGGGTGCTTCCTCGAGGGGGACTTCCGGCGCCAGGGCGAGCAATTCGGGGTTGGAAGGCGCGGCAAAGGGCAATGCCACGCGAGGTAGCCAGGTGGCTACCTGCATGGCATCGAGATACGCGCGACGGCGGTGTTCAGTGATCAAACGTCAGCAACCTGTGGATGAGCCTTGCGCACGCCTGCCTGCATCAGGTTCAGCGCGTTGAGGTAGGCCTTGGCGGAGGCGACAACTATATCGGTATCGGCGCCGTTGCCGTTGACGATTCGTCCGGCTTTTTCCAGGCGGACGGTGACTTCCCCCTGGGAATCGGTGCCCTGGGTGATGGCATTGACCGAGTAGAGCTGCAGGCTGGCCTGGGAGGAAGCCAGGCTTTCGATGGCCTTGAAGGTGGCGTCCACCGGGCCGGAACCCTCGGCGCTGGAGCCTTGCTCGACGCCGTCGATGGACAGCACCAGCTTGGCCTGGGGCACCTCGCCGGTCTTGGAAGCCACTTCCAGGTAGACCAGCTTGAAGTGTTCCGGGGCTTCATCGCCCAGGGTGTCGGAGACCAGCGCCTGCAGGTCCTCGTCGAAGATCTCGTGCTTCTTGTCCGCCAATTCCTTGAAACGGGCGAAGGCGGCGTTCAGCTCGGCCTCGCTGGCCAGCGCAATGCCCAGCTCCTCGAGGCGGGTGCGGAAGGCGTTACGCCCGGAGAGCTTGCCCAGCACCATCTTGTTGGTGTTCCAGCCGACGGACTGGGCAGACATGATTTCGTAGGTCTCGCGGTGCTTGAGCACGCCGTCCTGGTGGATGCCCGACTCATGGGCGAAGGCGTTGGCGCCGACGATGGCCTTGTTCGGCTGCACCGGGAAGCCGGTGATGCCGGAGACCAGCCGCGAGGTGCTGAGGATGTGCGGGGTGTCGATGTTGGTGTAGACGCCGAGCACATCCTGGCGCGTCTTGATGGCCATGACGATCTCTTCCAGCGCGGCGTTGCCGGCACGCTCGCCCAGGCCGTTGATGGTGCATTCCACCTGGCGAGCCCCCACGGCGACGGCGGCCAGGGAGTTGGCCACGGCCAGGCCCAGGTCGTTGTGGCAGTGCACCGAGAAGATCGCCTTGTCGGCATTGGGGATGCGTTGCAGCAGCTGACGGATGGTCTCCGCGTACTGGTGCGGGATGGCATAGCCGACCGTATCGGGGATGTTGATGGTGGTGGCGCCAGCGTCGATGGCGGCCTCGATGATGCGGCAGAGGAAGTCGATTTCGGAGCGACCGGCGTCTTCGCAGGAGAACTCCACGTCAGCACAGAGGTTGCGCGCGCGTTTCACCGCGCGGACCGCCTGCTCCACCACCTGGTCCGGCTGCATGCGCAGCTTGTACTGCATATGGATGGGGCTGGTGGCGATGAAGGTGTGGATGCGTGCCGAGTTGGCGCCGGCCAGGGCCTCGGCGGCGCGCTCGATGTCGGCATCCACCGCCCGCGACAGGCTGCATACGGTGCTGTCCTTGATACTGTCGGCGATGGCCTTGACCGCCTCGAAGTCGCCGGGACTGGCGATGGCGAAACCGGCCTCGATCACGTCCACCCGCAGCCGTTCCAGGGCCTTGGCGATGCGCAGCTTCTCTTCCTTGGTCATGGAGGCGCCGGGGCTCTGCTCGCCGTCGCGCAGGGTGGTGTCGAAAATGATGACGCGATCATTGCTGCTCATGCTTCGCTCCTCACGGCCCCACCGTGCGTGCGGCCGGGGCTCAGGCTGATGGTGCCGGACTGCTTGTGGCGACGGCTCCAGATTCAGGGAATTGTGGCGTGAAATGCGGTGGGCGGAAAGGTCGGCGGGCGGGTGAGTCCAGGGCTGGGATGGTGTCGGGAAACACCTGTAGGGGCGAATTCATTCGCCAAGCAGGCCGAAGGGCTGCCTTTGGAGGTCCCAGGGGGCTGCTGCGCAGCCCTTGGCGAATGAATTCGCCCCTACAGAAGCGCCCGCCCTACGGCGATGACGAGCAGGGCCTCAATTGATCGGCGTGGCCGTCAGGTTGGTGCTGATATCGGCGTTCTGCACCTTGATGCCATACATGGAGGTGACGGCGCCGCCGGTGGGGTGGACGTGCTGCAGCCGGTCGACATTGATTTCCTTGAAGTGGATCCGCCCGTTCACTGCAAAGCCCAGGGGGGCCGGGGTGACCGGGGTGCAGGTGCCGCCACTGCGGGTGCAGGCCTTGGTGGGCGCCACGTCCAGGTTGAGGTCGGCGTTGAAGCCGTAGGTGTTGGCATTGGGATCGGCGGGATTGCCGTCGGAGGTGTGGAAGTTATCCACAACCAGTTGGCTGCCGCTGCCGGCGGCGCCGTTGACGCGGTCGGTTTCCCAGACGATCTGGTTGCGCTTCTCGTCGGTCGCCACACCGTTGCTGCTGGATTCGATGCTGGTGTCGCGCACGAAGACGTTCTTCAGCTTCACCGACAGGCCTTCGTTGCCGCGATCCTCCCAGCGTCCGCCGCTAGCCGAACAGGCTCCGGCATTCGCCCCGCTGCCGCCGACACAGAGGGCGCCGGCGCCGCCGGAGCTGATGGCCAGGGTGGAGCCCTGCTCAAAGCGCTTGAGCACCAGGCGACCGAGGCTGGCGCCGGTGCTGCGGTCACCCCAGCGCAGGTCGCTGACTTCCAGCTTGGACCAGTAGGTGCCCTTGCGCAGCTCGACGCCGTTGTTGCTGACGTCCACCGAGCCGTCGCGGAAGTGCATATCGTACTGGGTGCCGGACAACCACAGGCCCTTGCCGGTTTCGTCCACGGAAATGGCAGCGCGGGCGTCGGTGAAGAACAGGTCGCCGTTGTAGCGCACCCCGTCGCCGCTGCTGCCCCCCGGCAGCAAGGTCATCTGGCCGTTGAGGGTGAAGTCGTAGGCCGGGAAGATTTCCATCAGCACCAGCAGCTCGGTGCCGCCCTGCAGGGGCGCGGTGGACGAGCCGACGCGCAAACCGTCGAAGCTGTAGCCGCCCTTGATGTTGGCAAGGCCCAGGCGCAGGCCATCGAAATGGCCGTTGTAGCTGCCCTGTCCCATGTCGCTCTGGGTGCCGGCGTAGCAACCGGCGCTGGCCCCGGCGGCGCAGCTTCGGGTCAGGTCCAGGGTGAACTGGCCGCTGCCGTTGGTGCGCAGGCCGCTGAACCACATGCTGTTGCCGTTATCGGTGAGGGAAACCGAGCTGTTGGCCATGTTCCAGCTGACATCGGCGGTCAGGCCCTTGAGGCCGGAGTTGGGGTCGCCGCCCGGCCGCAGTTTCAGCCAGTTCTGCCGGGCACCTTGATCCACGAAGTTGAGGTCGATGGCCAGGCTGCCGAGCTTCTGGTTGGTCGGGTTGCCCATGATCAGGCCGCCCAGGGTGGCGTTCAGCTTGAGGTCCTGGAAGGCGACCTGTGCATGACTGCCGCCGCCGTCCTGGGCCAGGTCGAGGGTCAGGCCGCTGAGGCTGCGCAGGGTGCCGGAGAAGTTCTCGGCGCGCAGGATGCCTTCGTCCTGGTACTGGAACAGGCTGCTACCGATGCTCAGGTCGGGGCGGATGCGGATGCCGTCGCCGCTGGCGCCACCACTGGCGACGCTGAGGCTGCCGCCCAGGCGCAGGTCCATGCTGAGCTTGCCGAAGCTGCGGCCGGCATTGGCGTCGCGCAGGTCCGCCGCTTCGGGGGTGACAGGCGAGGCCGTTGGGTCGCCATGGGCAAGGTCGAGGCTGATGCCGCCGATCGTGCCGACGAAGCGCGCATCCCCAAGGTTCAGCTTGACCTCCTGGCCGCTGCCGCCGCTGACGATGTCCAGATAGGCGTTGTCCAGGTAGGTATCGAAGGACAGGCCTTTGACGATCAGGTCGAAGCCGTTGTCGCGGTAGTAGAAGGTCACGTTGGCGAGCGACAGCCGGCTGTCGTCGACGGCGATGCCGCTGACCCCGCTGGCCCCGCCCCCCTTGAGGTGCAGGCTGGCGCCGAGGGTGTAGAAGGCGCGGAAGGTCCCGAAGCTCTTGCTGCTGCCGTCCATTTCGATGTCGTTCACCGCCAGCACCTGGGGGCTGTCGCTGTGCTGGACCTGCAACTGGCCATCACGGACGTCGAGGGTGGTGCTGGAGGTGCTGGCGCCGCCGCTGGCGGGCCGGTTACTCACCGCCTTCAGGTTCAAGCTGCGGCCGTCCTGGGTGTAACTGACGCTGCCGGCGGACCAGCCCTGGCTGGTGGTTTCCAGGCTGATGCCGTCCTGGCCGCTGACCGAGGACAGCGCACTGTCATCCAGCGCCTCCATGGCCTGGGCCGGGGACGCGAGGAGGATGCCGAGCAGCAAGGGGGCTGGGTGCATGGCCGGTGCCTCAGTTCTTCGGGAAGACCAGCACGCTGCCCTGCATGCGGATGCTGCCGTCGACCTTCGCCGAGAAGATATTGGTCTGTTGATAACTGGCATCGCCGCCGTTGGCGACCGTGCCGGCCCGATTGCGCCAGCCGCCCTGGTTGGCCACCCCGAACGTGTGGCTGGCGCCCTTGAAGCGCACTTCGTTGGGCAGCCCCAGGGCCAGCACGTCCTGGTTGAAGGCCGCGCCATCGCCACCGAACCCGCTGTTTATCAGGCGGGTATTGAGGGTCAGCCCCTCGAAACTGAAGATGCCCTTGAGGTTGTCCAGCACGTACCAGCCGCCGTTGGACTCGGTGCGGATGGCAATGCGCAGACCACAGCTTTCAGGTGTGGCGGCGCCGGCACCGGCACAACTGCGCTCGTTGACCGCCCAGGTGGCGGGGTTGTTGGATAGCGGGTTTTTCCACAACACACCGCCGTTCTTGTTGATGCTGAACTCGCCGGAGAGATAGACCCCACCCTGCCCGTGCATCTCGCTCAGGTCGCGGTCATCCAGCGGCTGCAGTTCGGCCCGGGCCAGCAGCGGCAGCGCCAGCAGCGCCAGGCAAAGGCGGCTAGAGGTCATGGCTGGTCACCTTCAGGTAGTTGATGCCGATGCCCTGGATGGCGTTGTAGCCGAAGTTGTAGCCGCCACTGGCGAAATCGCCGCTGCCGGCCTTGAGGCTGTTGATGACGATGTTGGTGCGTGGGGCGTTGGCGTAGAAATCAGCGGCCAGGGCGTCCTTCTGCGCCTGGGTGGCTCCGGAGGCCGTGGGATTGGGCAGCTCCAGCACGAATTGACCGTTGCTGCTCACGTCGAACAGCAACGGCTGGCTCTTGCCGTAACCGAGGGCGATGTTGGCATAGGCGTCGCTGAGGAACAGGGTGCGATCCCGCTGCTCGGTGGCCGTGGTGCAACCACTGGTATTGGCCGCGCAGCTCATGAACTGCAGGCCCTTGGCGAAGAGGTTGATGCGCGCTTCGCCGACCATCTGGCTACGCCCGCTGTCGCCCCACAGGCGCAGGTAGGATCCGTCCATGGCGAGTTCGGCGAAGTCCAGGTTGAGGATATCGGTGCGCCCCGCGGCGACCTGGAAGTCGTAACGGATGCCGAGGTCGACCTTCTCGCTGGTACGGCTGGAGCAGTTGTTGCCGGCCGCGGCGAAACCCGCGATGCAGGGCTGGCCACCCGTGCCGGTGAGGCGTTCGGGAAAGGTGAACTCGAGAACGGTGACGTTACTTGGCGTGGTCTGCACCCACTGGCCGTCGTCGCGCAGGGTGCGCATGGTTTCGCCCTTGGCCAGGTTGAGGGCGAACGGCTGGCTGAGCCGGCCGATGGTCACCGGGTTGAGGTTCGCCCCTTTGTTGCTACCGGTGGCGCCGAGGTAGAACTCCTTCACCGCGATGGGCACGTTCTGCCCGCTGCCGTTGGTGATGTCGTTGATGGTGATGGTGGCGTTGCCGGCATCCATCAGCACGCTGTCCAGCACGAAGCCGATACCGGCCCCCTGCACGCCGGACAGCTCCTGGTCGTCCAGGGCCTGGAGTTCGGCCCGCGCAGGGCCTGCGAGCAGCGCGATACCCAGCAGGGGCAGCAGTCTCAGCATGTTCAGCACCCCGCGGTGGCCGTTCCGAGGCAGGTGTCCTGGCGCGGAATGCCATTGAACGCCTGGTCGAAGTTGATGTTGATCGGTGCCACCAGGTTGCCGTTGGCGTCCTTGTACTTGGGCATGTTCATGAAGGCGCCCTTGAGGGCGGTGATGAACGCGTTGCGGTCCATGTCCTTCCAGGCCAGGTCCTGGGTCTGGAAGGAGACGAAAAAGCCCCGGGCCGCGCCTTCCATGCTGCTCATGTTGCTGATGTTGCCCACCGGCAGGGACTGGAACTGGGTCAGCGGGAAGCAGGTGGAGATGCCGAGGATGCCGCAGTTCTGCGAAGCGAAGGCGCCCAGCAGGGCATCGGTCCAGCCGCCGGCGCAACCCGAGGTACAGGTCATGCCGTCGCCGTTCTTGATGCCGGACATGGTGGCGCGGATCGGGTCGGCCACACCCTGGGCGGTCACCAGTTCCGCATCCGCTTCGACGATGCTGCTGCGGTACACGCCGGCGAAGAACAGAGCAGTCTGCTGGGCGAAGTTGGACCTGTCATAGATGGCGTTGCCGGTGCCCTTGATGTGCACCGGGATGCTGCCGGTCAGGCGCTGGATGTCGCCGGAGAGCACACCCTTGGACTCGCCGAAGCCGATGCGCACGCCCACCACCTTGCTGCCGGAATAGGCCAGTTCGACGAACGGGTTGGCGATCTTGAAAGGGTTCACCGAGCCATCGGCGTTGACCGTGCCCAGGGCGAAGTTGTTGATCAGGATGTCGGACGAGCCCGCTACTTCGCCCGTCCGGGTCAGGGCGTCGTCGTACTGGCCGAGCTGCAGCTTCTTGAGGTTGAGCTGGGTATCCACGTTCACGCCGAAGTTGACCCGGGTGTAGTTGATCCCCGCGTTGGCGTCCGTGGTGAGGTTGATGAAGGCCTGCCCGGTGACTTGGGAGAGTTCGTCGTCGGCCATTTCCTCCATGCGCGCCTGGGCCACGGATGCTGTCAGGACCCCCGCGAGGAAAACGGCCGACAGTTGCCTGGCTGGAAGCAGGATCGATCGCATGGCGACTTCCCTTCTTGTTCTTGTACGGACACGCGCGGCTGGCCCGTCTCCTTTCCGGCCACTATAGGGAGCGCCGCCGGGAAGCGTCCCGACCCATAGTCGAGTTGAACGGCGATGGCCCTTTGCCGCCCGACGGCTGGCTGTTACCCATCACCACAGCGGGGTAACGCAGGCTTCAGCGCGGGCGGAACAGGCCGATCAGGTGCTCGGCGATGGCGCCCTTGATGTTCTCCACCTCCAACCGGGACTTGCGCCCCAGGCGCCGCAGGTCGATGCGGTGCAGGTGCAGCGATGGCATGCGCGACTCGTACTCGCGCAGGTCGCCCTTGGCCAGCACGGGCAGGAACTGCTCGCCCCGGGCCCGGAAGCGCTGGATCAGCAACCTGAGGCCGGCGTGGAAGGGCAGTTCGCGGGAGCTGCTCAGGCGATGCTCGCCGGGAACCTTCATGTAAAGGCCGGTCGCGCCCAGCACCTCGCCGGGCAGGATATGGGCGCCGGTAGGCAGCACGGCGTCGGCGGGGATCTCATGGAAGATGTCGTGCCAGGCCCGCTCATCCGGGAGAATGGTGATGCTGCCGTGCTCCTCCTCAGGCACCACGAAGCTGTAGCGGCTGTAGAGCTTTTCCACGTAGGCCGAGTAGACGCACAGACGGTTCTCGAAGTGCAGCAGGAAGTCGACGGCTTCCTGCCGGCTGGTGACGGCGTCGAGCCCCCAGTCCAGGTCGGGCTGGCGTTCCAGTTCGGCCCAGCGGGCGTCGGCAATCAGGGCGGATTCGAGGTTCATGGTTCCAGCGGTCAGGCAGTGGACAGTCCCCCAACGCAGAAAACATGCCAGGGAATTCAAGCACTTGGCCGGGCCTATTATCGGCGTTCAAGATGATCGCTAACACGACGCCAGTCGCAATCTGCCGAAAAACGTCACTCAGGTAGGGCTGTCGCTCCTCTGATCGGTTGAGGCTCAGTCGCCACCGGCAACCTGAAGTACAATCGCCTCTTTTTTCAGCGAACCCGGCCAATCGATGATCGATCCCAAGCGCGTACTGCGCGCCCTAGCCGAACACTGGACGTTGCTCGAGCCGCTCTGCGAGCGCTTCGATAGCGGCACCCTGAGCCTGGTGGAGCTGCGCGTGCAGCTTGCCGGCCAGTTGCCGGAGGGCACGCCCACCGACGTGACCGCCCTGCTCGACCTCTGGGTGCGCCTGGATATCCTGGTTCCCGTGGCCAAGAGCCCGAACCGCTTCGAGCTGAACGCGCAGATCCACGACTTCCTCGCCTACCTGCGGCGCGAACACCGCCTGGGCCTGTGCCTGGAGATCGAAGCCTACCTGCGCCACCTCGAACGCCTCGCCGGTTATATCCAGGAAGCCTTCGAGATCCGCGACGGCAACGACCTGGCGCGCCAGCTGCGCCTGCTCGACATGCGCGTGCGCGACGTGCTGAAGAAGCTCGGCAACGACGAGCAGGCCCTGGTGGCCGTGGCCGACCGCGCCAAGACCAGCGACCGGCAGATTCCGCTGCGCCAGCGTTATGCCGAAGTGCTGGCCACCTGGGACGAGTACGTCGAGCCGATGATCCAGCTGGTGGCCGCCGATGGCGCCTTCGAGCAAGGCGTGCGCCGGGTCGAGCAGGTGCTGCTGCGCCTCTTGGGCGAACAGCAGCGCCTCGGCCAACTGGTGGACGACGACCTGCTGCTGCGCACCCACGCGCGCATCCTGGAGATGCAGACCAGCGCCCAGCTCACCCTGCGCAAGGCCCGCGAGCTGCTGCTGCCGCTGCGTGAGGAGGCCCGCCGGCACAACGCCGTGACCCGCGGCGCCGCCCTTGCCTTGTCGGTGATCCGCAAGAAAGGCCTGGACGCCGTGCCCCAGGCGGCCATGCCGCTGTTCACCCGGCCGCAGACCACGTTCCTCGGCAGCGGCTCGCAGGTGGAGGCTTACGTCTACGCCCTGGCGCGCTTCCAGCCCAAACCGGCCCACTTCCCCAAATCCGGCGGCCCCCGCAAGGCCGCCGCGCCGCGCTCGCCAAAGACCGCGCGGGAAATGCTCGACCGCTGCGAGCAGGCCCTGCCGCTGCCGGACCTGATGGTCTGGCTGCTGGAGCAGGAGCCCGAAGGCGCCACCGACGAACTCCTCTACTGGTTCTCCCGCCTGTCCCGCGATGCGCGTTTTTCCCGCGAGCGCCTGGAACGCCGTGAGTACCTGACCGCCGAGCACCAGGTCAGCCTGAGCTCCTATGCCCTGATCAAGCCCCCCGCCGCGGCCGAGAAGACTTCCTGATGAATATCGACCTGAAAGAAATGACCCAGCTCGCGCCCATCTTCCGCGAGCTGTTCAAGGGCTACCACCTCTCCCGCAGCGAGCCGGAGTGCTACGCCCAGCTGTCCACCATGCAGGACCAGTACCGCGCCCTGTTCAAGGGCCTGGGCTTCGAGCTGGTCTGCGACCCGCGCGGTTTCTACTACTTCGTGCCCGAGCAGATGGGCGCCCAGGTGAACAAGACCGCGCAGCGCCTGGCGCTGTTCACCTTCATCCTGGTGGAGCACCTGGCCGACCAGGGCCGCGATCCGCTGTCCGTGCTCGACGGCGGCAGCATCGGCCGCGACGAGCTGCCGGCCCTGCTGGAGAAGTATCGCGACCTGTTCATGCAGGCCGAGGTGACCACCCATGAAGAGCTGGAAGAAAAGGTCATCCGCCGCCTGACCCAACTCGGCTTCGCCGAGGACAGCAACGGCGTGTACCGCTTCCTGCCGCCCATGCACCGCTTCCTCGATGTGTGCCTGGCCGTGCAGCACGACCGCGACCTGGCCGCCAGCCTGCACAGCACAGACCTGGAGCTGCGCGCCCCAGTGCTGATGGACGATGACAGCGGCGACGCCATCATCCCCATCGACAGCCCTGAAGAAACCAACGAGTCCGAAGAAGACGCCTTGGCCCGCGCCATGGCCGAAGAACGCGCAGCCCAGGAGGAAGACGCATGAGCCAGGAACGCTACGGCATCCGCCGCTTCGCCCTGCTGAACACCGCCGGATACAGCCTCGGCCTGTTCCCGCTGGAAACCCCGCTGTCGATCTACGGCGCCAACAACCTCGGCAAGTCGGCCTCGATCAACGCGCTGCAGTTCCCCATCCTGGCGCGCATGTCGGACATGAGCTTCGGCAAGTACAGCCTGGAGCAGTCGCGCAAGTTCTACTTTGCCACCGACACCAGCTACATCCTCGTCGAAGTCTCCCTGCCCCACGGCCCTCACGTGATCGGTGTCGCCGGTCGCGGCCCGGGCGGCGGGTTCGGCCACCAGTTCTTCGCCTACCGCGGCGAGCTGGACCTGGAGCACTATCAGCGCGACGGCACCTGCCTGCGCCAGCGTGAGCTGTTCAACAGCCTGGAGCGCGAAGGCATCAAGGCCTACGAGCTCAAGCCCGATGAGCTGCGCCGCCTGCTGGTGGGCGGTCACACCTCTATCCCGCTGGACCTGACCCTGATCCCGCTGCGCTCCACCAGCGAACAGAGCCTTAAGACTTTCCGCTCGCTGTTCATCAACCTGCTGCACATGCGCGAAATCACCGCGGCCAAGCTCAAGCAGCTGTTCCTCGATGCCTTCGAGCACAGCCTGCGTTCCGGCAGCGTGGACTACATCGCCGCCTGCGAGGAGGCCTTCCGCGACGTGCGCCGCATGGAGCAGGACTACCAGGCGCTGGTGGCCGCCGGCCCGCTGGTGGAAGCCCTGGCCAACGGGGTGGCCCAGCGCGAGATCCTGCGCGGCAAGCTGCACCGCATCTCGCCGCTGCTGGACTCCCTGCTGGGCACTTGGCAGGACTACTCCGGTGCGCGCAAGGAAGAGCTGGTGATCCAGGCCGAGCATTACCGCAACGAGCAGGACGGCCTGCAGAACGAACAGCGCGGCGGCACCCAGGAAATGATGCGCCTGGAGCGTGCCATCACCGAGAACCAGCGCTGGCTGGGCGAGCTGGCGGTGCTGAAGAACCGCTTCGCCCTGGTGGACGACGCCAAGGTGCTGGAGCAGCAGCTGCTCGCTGCCAAGGATGCCCACGACGAACTGGCCGGCGCCCTGGCGCAGTCCCGCCAGTTCTCCGCCGAGGACCTGGACGAGCGCCTGCGCGACCTGGAGAAACGCCTGAAGGCGGTCAAGCAGCAGCTCGACCATGCCGACAACAACAGCTACTCGCGCCTGCGCGAGGAGTTTAGTCAGGCCGACGTGGACCGCCTGATGCGCCTGTTCAACGGCCAGCTGTTCAGCCTGCCCCTGGGCGAAAAAGGCATCCAGCTGGACGATGGGGACACCTGGGTGAAGACCCTGGAAACCGTGCTTGACCAGTTCAAGGGTAGCCAGTTCGAGGTACCCGGCCTGTCCATCGACCTCTCCCACATCGAGCCGCCGACCCTGCAGGCCCTGGCCGACCGCGCCGCCCTGCGCGACCAGAAGGACCGCCTGGAGCGCGAGCTGAAGCAGCTCAAGACCCAGCAGTCGGTAGCCGCCGACCGCGCCGCGAGCAAGGCTCAGGCCGAGAAGCTGTACCAGGACGTGCTGGATGCGCAGAAGGCCCTGGAAGACTTCCGCAAGGCCCAGACGCTCACCGCCGAGGAACCGGCCAAGCTGGAAGAGCTGGCGCAGCTGGAAGCCACCCAGGACGAACTCAAGCGCTCTGCCGACGCCTTCACCGAGCGCGTCCAGCAACTCTCCGCCAAGCTGCAGCTGGTGGGCCGCCAACTGGCCGACCTGGAAGCCAAGGAGCGCACCCTGGAAGACGCCCTGCGCCGCCGCCAGTTGCTGCCCGCCGATCTGCCCTTCGGCAAGCCCTTCATGGACCCGGTGGACGACAGCCTGGACAACCTGCTGCCGCTGCTCAACGACTACCAGGACACCTGGCAGGCGCTGCAGCGCGTCGACGGCCAGATCGAAGCGCTCTACGCCCAGGTGCGCTTGAAAGGCGTGGCCAAGTTCGACAGCGAGGACGACGCCGAGCGCCGCCTGCAGCTTTTGATCAACGCCTATGCCCATCGCCAGGACGAGGCCCTGACCCTGGCCAAGGCGCGCCGCGCTGCGGTCACCGACATCGCCCGGACCCTGCGCAACATCCGCAGCGACTACGACAACCTGGAACACCAACTGGCCCTGTTCAACCGCGAGATCAACAAGCGCCAGGTTTCCAACTTGTCGAGCTTCCGTATCGTCCTCGCGCCGAACAAGGAAGCCCTGCGCCACATCGACCAGATCATCCATAGCGCCGGCCAGTACGAGGAAGGCGAAACCCTCTCGGTCTTCGACCTGACCAACTCCAGCGACCAGGATGCGAAGAACGAAGAGGCCAAGGAATACCTGGCGCGCCTGGTGGCGGCCAACGGCAACCAGTTGGGCCTGAAGGACCTGTTCGAGCTGGCCTTCGAGATCACCAAGGTCCACGGCCAGCCGGTCATCCACACGGACATCGATGGCGCCGCCTCCAACGGCACCACCATGACCATCAAGGCGCTGACCAACATGTACCTGCTGCTGCACCTGATGGACCGCGAGCAGGCCGGGCGCATCCGCCTGCCCTACTACCTCGACGAGGCGGCGGACATCGACGAGCGCAACCAGCAGGCGCTGATCGAGACCAGCCAGCAGTTGGGCTTCACCCCCATCCTCGCCTCGGTGAAGCCGCAGGTGTCGGCCAACGTCGCCATCGACCTGGAAGGCGGCAGCGGCCCCAACGGCATCTACATCGACGAGGCGGACTGGAAGTTCATCAAACGTCGCGAGGTGGCCAAGGCCACTCAGGACGCGGAGGACGAGGCGGTCGAACCCGCCTGATCCTTTTTCCGGAAAAACAAAAGGGCCGCAATTGCGGCCCTTTTGCTTTCCGGGTCCTGGTGAACCAAGACCCTACGGAGCGCCCTTGTAGCGTGAAAATCCACGAAGTGGATTTCCACCCATGGACCTCACTTGCCCAAGGAAATCTTCGGGGCCCAGGTCAGCCACTCGTCCTCGGCGTCGTCATGGAGCGCGAAGGTCTGGCCATCGAGCGCCAGGTTGCCCATCTGCCCTTCATTCGGCGTGGCGAAGTAAATCCCGCCTTCCACCATCGACTCCAGAGAGCCGGTGCGTACCTTTACCCCCTCGAACAGGCTGGCGTCCACACCAACACCGCTGGCGTGCCAGAAGCGGCTGCCGCTGTGCACCAGGGGTGCGTAGCGCGGTTCGATCAGCACGTGAATGAACACTCGGTCGGCGGTCTTGCCCAGTTCATAGGACTGCACCTTGCCCACCGGCACCTCGCGGTAACTGACGATCACACCCGGCTTGATCGAGCCCCTGCGCGGTGCGCTCAAGGTAATGCGCAGGCCTTCCTGGCGGGCAATGGGGTCCGGCGCCTGGGCCAGGGCAGTGAAGCGGCTCTGCGCCGCGCCCGGATTGGCGGCCGGCAGCACCTCCAGGTACTGGCCGCTGACCAGGGTGTCCAGGTTGGCGGTGCGCAGCAGACCGAGCTCCGGCCGGACCACCCAGAACTGGCTACCGGCACGGGCGATGCGATCGGCGGCCTGGGTGAGGCGCGCCTTTACCACCACGCCGGACAGGTCGCCGTTCAGGGTTACCGACTCCACCTCGCCGACATCGATGCCCTTGAAGCGGATGGGAGTGCCTTCCTTGATACCCTCGGCCTGGGGAATGGCGATTTCGATGGCCGTGCCCTTGACGATGGCCTGGGCCTCGTCCTGGTACAGCGTGAAGCGTCGCGGCCGGGTGACCGGCTTGGCCTTGGGATCGGGGGTTGTGAAGGTGATGCCACCGGACAGCAGGGTCTGCAGCGACTCGCTCTTCACTTCGACGCCGGACAGGCCGCCCTTGAGGCTGATGCCACTGGAGTTCCAGAAGCGTGTGGACTCGTTCACCAGCTTGCTGAACTCGGGCTCGATGTGGATGCCGATCACCACGCGCTGCTGGTCGCGCGACAGCTGGTAGCTTTGCACGCTGCCCACGCGCATCTGGCGGAACAGGATCGGGCTGCCCACTTCCAGCGAGCCGAGGCGGTCGCTGGTCAGCACCAGGTGCAGGCCAGGGGCGTCGGTATTCAGCGGCGGCGCCTTGGGCCGGACCTTGAACTCTCGGGTCGGCGTCCCATCCTTGGCAAAGCGTACGGCGATGTAATTGCCCTTCACCAGGGCCTCGATACCGGTGATACCGGCCAGCGAAATGGATGGCTTCACCGTCCAGAACTCGGTGCCTTCCACCAGGTAGTCTTCGGTGCGCGGCTCCATGGTCAGCTCGGCGGTGGCGCCGGTGAAGTCCTTGTCCATGTCGAGCTTCTTCAGGGTGCCGACCTGCACGCCGTTGTACATCACCGGCGTGTTGCCGGGATTGAGGCCACTGACATCATCCATCCGCAGCAGGACCCGCAGGCCGGCTTCGGCGGATTCGAAACCGTCATACAGGCGAAAGGGAATGCTGGGGTCGGTGGGTGGGCTGTCCTGGCGGTGCTCCGGGGTGGAGAAGGCAATGCCGCCGGCCATGATGCTGAGCATGGACTCGGTACGGATCTTCACCCCTGACAGGCCGGCGGTGACATTCAGGCCGCTGGCGTTCCAGAAGCGCGTGTGCTTGCGCACCAGATGGGCGTAGGGCTGCTGGATGTGCACCTTGATCTCCACGGTGCGCTGGTCCTCGGCGAGCTGATAGCTCTTCACCTGGCCGACCTGGATCTGCCGGTAATAGACGGGGCTGCCCTGTTCCAGGGACCCCAGCCGCTCGGCCTTGAGAGTAAGGTGCAGGCCGGGCAGCGAGTCGGAAAGCGGCGGCGGCTCCGGCAGGGCGACGTAACTCCGCTCGCGCTCGCCCTTCACCGGGTCGATGGCGATGTAGATACCGGAAACCAGGGTTTCGAGGCCGGTCACTCCGGCGAGGGACACCCGCGGGCGCACCAGCCAGAAGCGGGTTTCCTTGCTCAGGTAGGGCTCGGCCTCCTTGAGCACTTCTACCGTGGCGATCACGCCCTTGATGTCCCGGCTGATGTGCAGGTCGGTGACTTTGCCCACCTGGATGCCCTTGTACATCAGCAGGGTCTTACCCACCGTGATGCCATCGCCGTTCTCGAAGCGGATCTGGATCTCGATCCCGGCTTCGCTCATGGCCTTCCAAGCCAGCCAGCCGCCGATGAGCAAGGCCAGCAGCGGTAGTATCCAGATGGCGGACCAACTGGTGGTTTTCTTGGTTTTCGGCGTTGGCAACTCAGGCATTCTCGTCGTCCATATCGGTGTTGTCCCAGATCAGCCTGGGGTCGAAAGTCACTGCTGCGATCATGGTGATGCACACAACGCTGGCAAAGGCCGCCGCCCCCAGGTTGGCTTCGATGCTGGCCAGATTGCCGAAGTTCACCAGCGCCACGAGGATGGCGATGACGAAGATATCCAGCATGGACCAGCGACCTATCCATTCGATGAAGCGGTACATCAGGATCCGCTGCTTGGGTGACATGGGCAGCCGTCGCTGCACTGAGTAAAGCAGCAATGCGATGCCAACAAGCTTGAAGGTGGGGACCAGGATGCTGGCCACGAAGACCACCAGGGCAATGGGCACCATCTCGGCGTGGATCAGCTCGATCACGCCGCCCATGATGGTGGAGGGCGCGCCGTTGCCGAGGAAGTTCACCGTCATGATCGGCAGCACGTTGGCAGGTATGTAGAGGATGGCGGCGGTGATCAGCAGCGCCCAGGTGCGGACCAGGCTGTCAGGGCGGCGCGGATACAGTTGGGCACCACAGCGGCGACAGGTGCCATGGTGGTCGTCCGACTCCGGACGGTTCAGCTGGTGGCATTCATCGCAGACGATGATGCCGGCATCAATGGCGCGCATGGGCTTCTCCTTCCGCATCCAGCGCGTCCCAGACCTGGTGCGGCGACATGGTGACCTCCAGCCAGACCTGAGCCAGCAGCAGCCCGATGAAGCAGACCAGGCCAATGCCCAGGTGCAGGTCAGCCATATCGATCAGCTTGACGATGGAAACCAGGATGCCCATGAGGTAGACCTCGAGCATCCCCCACTCCCGCAAGTGGTGGTACAGACGATAGAGCATCACGCCGATGCCCAGGGCTCGGCGGGTGTTGATGCAGAGCAGCACCACCAGCTGACAAAGCAGTTTGACCAGGGGGATGACCATGCTGCACAGAAATACCAGCACGGCCACGCCCTCCATGCCGGTGTTGTAGAGGCCCACTACACCCGTCCAGACGGTGTCCTGGGTGGTATGCCCGAGCAGGTTGAGCTTCATGATCGGCAGGAAGTTGGCCGGAACGAACAGCAGCAAGGCAGTGAATACCAGTGCCAGCGCGCGTCTCTCCATCTGTGAACGGTGCACCACCAGTTCATAGCCACAACGAGGGCAACAGGCTTTCTGCTCTTCACCAATCTCGGGGCGACGCATCAGCAGGTCGCACTCGTGGCAGGCGATCAGATCGTGCAGGGGCAATTCGGATAGCGGGCGTTGATCAGCCTGATCAGGCATGGCGGCAAGGCTCTTGGGATAACGCGGGTATTTTAGACGAGCGGACTAACCTGGTCGCGGCTCAAGCGTTTCCGGCCGCTACCAGTTTGCGTCTTTGACAAAAACTTCCTGCGGGAAAAGACAAACCCCCGACACGCCTGGGCGTATCGGGGGTTTGGGATAGAAGCTTGACGATGACCTACTCTCACATGGAGAAGCTCCACACTACCATCGGCGATGCGTCGTTTCACTGCTGAGTTCGGGATGGGATCAGGTGGTTCCAACGCTCTATGGTCGTCAAGCAATTCGGTAGGGGTCTCGTCGCAGGACGCGACCCCGAATCAGGTATGTGACAGTCTAGCTTTGCGGTTCAGGCCAATTTTCGGTCTGTCGACTTCGACCTGTCGCACCCACAATCACCAGATTGTTTGGGTGTTATATGGTCAAGCCTCACGGGCAATTAGTATTGGTTAGCTCAACGCCTCACAGCGCTTACACACCCAACCTATCAACGTCGTAGTCTTCGACGG